>CAZYWK010000099.1:6551-11231 GCA_964651825.1 uncultured Ilumatobacteraceae bacterium
CGAACGACCTCACCGGTCACTGGAGGTCGCGGTGGGCGTAACCGAGGAAGCCGGCGGCGCCGAAGGCCAGGCCGAGCAGGCTCATCACGACCGTGCCTGCCCAGTTCACCGGATCGGGCGGAGCGACCGCGACGTGCCGCCACGGTGAGAGGTCGACGATCCAGTCGGGCAGGTCGATCGCCGGCCCGAGGAAGCTCAGCACATACAGGGCGCCGGCGCCGCCGCCGGCCACGGGCACGGTCCACTTCGGGAACGTGCCGTGGATCAGGAGCGCGAGGCCGAGGAACAACACGACGAGCGGCGTCAGGTTGGCGACGGCCCCCATCGATTCGGCAAAGGAGATGTCGACGTCGGTGACGGCGACACCGATCCAGGTGCCGAGCCCGATGGCAGCGAGCAGGATCGCCGACACCGCCGCAGTGGCGACAGCCGCCGCCGCCAACCATCGTGTTCGCGACACCCTTGCGGCGAACACGAGGTCGAGCCGGTCGAACTGTTCGTCCTCCCACAGCCGGTGGATGCCGGTCACCGCGTACACGCAGACCACCGCGACGCACATGGCGTCCATCGAGGCCACGAAGCCGATCGGCGTGGCCAGCGAGGTGAACCCGAACTGCGCGGTCAACTCGGCGATGTCAGGGTCGTCGGCAATGAAGTCGACGAACGCCTTGGTGATGGCTCCGAGGATGAATCCGAACGCCAGCAGCCCACCACCCCATCCGATCAGCCCACCCTGACGCTGGCGCCACGCGAATCCGAGCGGGCTCCGCAGGAGGCGGAGCCGAGCGGTGGCCGCGCCGGTGTCGCGGATGATGCCCTCGTCGGTGTCGCGCCGGCGGTCGAGGGCCACGGCGACGGCGAACAGGATGGCCGGGGTGACTGCCAGAGGAATCAGTGGCAGCGGGTCGTTGGTGGCGAACGCCTGCAGGTTCTCGACCCATCCGAGCGGGCTGGCCCACCGCATCCACCCGCCGCCCGTCGTCCCGTCGGCGACCATCCGGATCACGTACGACACGCCGAGCACTGCCCCCGCCGCCCCGGCGGCACGGCGCCGAGCACCGAACAGCTGCGACGTCACCGCGCCGACGGCAACGAACGTCAAGGTCAGCAACGTGACTCCGACCGCGTAGAGCGCCGATGGTCCGGCCGGCTCGCCACCGCCGACGAACGATGCGAACACCGACATCCCGAGGATCACGCAGCCGAGGCCCAGCACCTTCACGTGGCTGAGGAGCACTCCGCCGCGCGTCACTGGCGACGTCAGCAACAGGTCCCACCGGCCGGCCTCCTCCTCACCCCGCAACACGCGTGTCGTCGCCATCAGTGCCCACAGCCCGGCAAACACGCACAGGAACGTCCCGACGCGCCACACGGTGAAGCCGCCGGCATTCGTGACGTCGAAGGGCATGCCGTACAGCGCTCGCACCGCTGGGTTCTCCAGCAGGGTGCCGAGCCCCGACGAACTCGCCAGGTCGGTCGAGCTGAAGCTGTCGATGACGGCCACGATCATGAGCACCGTGGCGGCGACGAGGATGAGTAGCGCGTTGCGGATCTCCCGTCCGGCGAGCCGGGCGACCGCGAGCTCAGGATGCGTCGTGGTCATCCGAGCCGCCGTAGTACGCGAGGAAGATCTCTTCGAGCGAGGCCTCGTGGCTGCGCAGCGCCGTCACGTCGGCGTCGCTGACGGCGGCGAGCACTGCGTTGGGTGATCCCGCCAGCTTGAGCCGAATCCCGGTCGGTGTGCGGTCGGTGACCTCGACACCGTCGATCGTCGACAGGTCCGGTGGCTCGCCGGCGAAGTCGATCTCCAGTTCGGTGGTGTGCATCTGGCGCAGCGAGTCGACGGTCGCGACTTCGACGAGCTTGCCGGTGCGGAGGATGCCGACCCGGGCACACAACTCCTCCACCTCGGAGAGGATGTGGGACGACAGGAAGATCGTCTGGCCCCGTTCGGATGCCTCGTGCACGCAGGTCCGGAACTGCTGTTCCATCAGCGGATCGAGACCGCTCGTCGGCTCGTCGAGCAGGAGCACGCTCGGCCGCCGGCTGAACGCGGCGACCAGCGCGACCTTCTGGCGATTGCCCTTCGAATAGGCGCGGGCGCGCTTGGTGACGTCGAGTTCGAACCGCTCGATCAGTTCGTCCCGGTAGGGCTCGTCCACGCCGCCTTGGAGCCGGGCGAACAGCTCGAGGCATTCCTCGCCGGTGAGCCGCGGCCACAGGCTGACGTCGCCGGGCACGTAGGCCAGGTGATGGTGGACCTCGGTGGTCTTCGACACGTCGACACCCATGACCTCGGCGCGCCCGGCACTCGGTTTGATCAGGCCGAGCAGTAGCCGCAGCGTGGTCGACTTGCCAGCACCGTTCGGCCCGAGGAATCCGAACACCTCGCCTCGTGCGACGTCGAGGGTCAGACGATCGAGTGCGGTGAAGTCGCCGAATTTCTTCGTCAGCTCGTCGGTGTGGATCGCGGGACGCCCACCTGCTCCGACGCTCATTCACCCCTACCGTAGTTCGAGCATCCTGGCCCGGCCGCGCCCTGCTTGCCACGTCGGGATGGCGATGTATCGGGGCCGGGGCCGCAGGCGATCCATCGCTCAGGTGAGGGCGGGGAGGACCTCGTCGACGAGGAGTTGAGTGGCCGTGCGGGCGACGTCGCGGTCGGTGCCGAAGCCCGGGCCGGTGAGGACGAACCGGTCGATGCCGAGCGCCGAGAGCTGGTGGAGCCGTTCGACGACACGATCCGGCGTGCCGGTGATCGCGAACCGGTCGATGAACTCCCCGGTGAGCGCGGCGGTGTGTGACGCGTCGTTGCGGAGGTGCTGGTTGCTGTCGTAGGTCCGGCCGACCTCGGCCACGATCGTGGCGTCGTCGCCGTCGAGTCCGGCGCCGGTCGATCCGGGCATCGCTGAGAAGTGGGCGAACGCCGCGACGCTGCCGTGCACCATTGATCGGGCGGCGTCGAGGTCGGGATGGCAGCCGATGCTCACGTACGCGCCGAAGGTGAGATCGCCGGACGCGCGGCCCGCCGCCGAGGCCGCGGCGCGGGCGAGCCCGATCCCCCACGCGAGGCGGTCGGGGTCGGCGCCGAGCGCGAACGTGATCCGCTCGGCGGTGCGTCCCGCGAAGTCGATCACCTTCGGTCCTGATGCGGCGATGTCGAGCGGCACCTTTCCGGAACGGGCGATGTCGAGCCAGCGGATCCGGCTCTCGCGGCCGTGCTGGTCGACTGAACCGCCGGCGAGATATGTCTGCAGCGTGGAGGTTCGGTCGAAGAACTCGGCGACCGGCATCGGCGGCAGCCCGAGATGGAACAATGCAGTGTCGCCACGACCGGTGCCGAGCACGAACCGCCCACCGGCGATCTCGTTCACCGTCGCTGCGGCGGTAGCCAGCGCCGCCGGGTGACGGGTGTGGACGTTGGTGACGCCGGTCGCGAGCCCCAGCCGGTCGGTGGCAGCCGCGACGGTGGCGAGCACGACGAACGGATCGGGGCAGAGGTTCTGTGAGTCGGTGTACGTGATGCCGTGCCAGCCGGCATCCTCGGCGCGGCGGGCGCGATCCGGGGCGCCGTGGATGACCGGAACCGACATCGTCCACATCTCCATGGCGGCGACGGTAGCGATCGCGTCGGACGGGCGACGGACCCTGCAGCAGCAGTACGGTGGGCCGCCGTGGTGGCGTCGATTCCGGGTGTCGCGGGCGGTCAGGGATGAGCGACACGGTCGTGCCGATCGTCGACGTGTCGGCGTGGGCCGATGGCGATGGCCCGGCGAGAGCCAGGATCGCGGCGGCGGTCGACCAGGCGTGCCGGACGGTCGGGTTCATGCAGATCGTCGGCCACGGCATCCCCGACGACGTCATCGCCGGGCTGGCAACCGCGATCGATGTGTTCTTCGCTCGGCCGCTCGACGACAAGCGCGAGTACATCGCGCCGCGGCCGTCGATCAACCGTGGCTATACGCCACCGCGGTCGGAACGGCTCAGCTACAGCCTCGGCGTCGTGTCGCCGGACGACTTGTTCGAGGCGTTCAACGTCGGCGCGGCGGCGTCTGAGTTCCCTGGGCTCGACCTGGATCCCGAGGTGTATGCCGAGAACATCTGGCCCGCCGGCGATGGCGCCCACGCGTTCCGGACCGGGGTGGAGACCTGGTTCATGTGGGCCGGATCGGTCGCGCACACGATGACCTCGATCTTCGCCACGGCGCTCGGCCTTCCGGAAGCACACTTCGCTCCGTACACCGACCACTCGATCGATGTGTTGCGGATGAACCATTACGACGTCCCGCCGGGGGTGGCGATCGGTGAGAGCCAGATGGGCATGGGCGCGCACACCGACTACGGCATCGTCACCGTCTTGTGGGCGGACCAGGTGCCCGGCCTCGAGATCCTGCGACCCGATGGCAGCTGGCACCCGGTGACACCGGCCGACGGGGCGTTGCTGATCAACCTCGGCGATCTGCTCGCGCGCTGGTCGAACGATCGCTGGCTGTCGACGATGCATCGCGTCGCACCGCCGCGCGACACGCACGGCCGACTCCTCCGGCGCCGGTCGGCGGCCTACTTCCACGACGGCAACGCCGACGCCGTGATTTCGACGCTCGAGCCATGTCGAGCCGCGAACGGATCGAGCAGCTACGACGACGTGACCGTCGGCGAGCACCTCGCCCAGAAGCTCGG
>CAZYWK010000099.1:11331-13466 GCA_964651825.1 uncultured Ilumatobacteraceae bacterium
GCCGCGTGGTGCCGCGTGGTGCGGTCAGGCAGCGCATTCGGCGCATGCCGGGCCATCGGGGCACGGCATCGGGCTGGCCGTGTTCACACCGCTCGCGTACTGCGTGCGGTAGAGGGCGGCGTACTGGCCGTCGCGACCGAGGAGTTCGTCGTGCGTGCCTTGCTCGACGATGCGGCCGTGGTCCAGAACGACGATCGAATCGGCTGCCCGGATGGTCGACAGCCGGTGGGCGATGACGAGGGCTGTGCGCCCGTCGAGTGCCGCGTCGAGTGCGGCCTGGACGGCGGCTTCAGAACGAGAGTCGAGGCTCGAGGTCGCTTCGTCGAGCACGACCACCCGGGGATCGCGAAGCAGCATGCGGCTGATCGTGAGCCGTTGCCGTTCGCCGCCGGAGAACCGGTAGCCGCGTTCGCCGACGACGGTGTCGAGTCCGTCGGGGAGCGATGCGATCAGCCGAGCGATCTCCGCGCGCTCCAGCGCGTTCCACAGCTCGTCGTCGGTCGCGCCGGGCCGGGCGTAACGGAGGTTGTTGGCGATCGTGTCGTGGAAGAGGTGTCCGTCCTGGGTGACCACGCCGACGGTGTCGCGGATCGTCGCCGCCGTCAGGCGTCGCACATCGATGCCGCCGAGGCGCACCGCGCCGGAGTCGACGTCGTACAACCGCGACACGAGGGCGGAGATGGTCGACTTGCCGGAGCCGGAGGCGCCGACCAGGGCGACGGTCTGGCCGGGCTCGATGCGCAGGGAGATGTCGTGCAGCACCGTGTCGTTGATGCGCTCGTCGAGGACGGCGACTTCCTCGAGCGAGGCGAGGCTGATGCGATCGGCCGACGGATAGGCGAACTCGACGGCGTCGAGTTCGACGCTGACCGGCTCGAGGGGCACAAGCGCGACCGCGTCCTCGGCGTCGGTGATGAGCGGCTCGATGTCGAGTACCTCGAAGACCCGTTCGAAGGAGACGAGGGCCGTCGCCACGTCGAGCCGGGCGTTGGCCAGAGCGGTGAGCGGTGCGTAGAGGCGGTTGAGCAGGAGGGCGAGCGTGACCACCGCGCCGGCGTCGAGCTGACCGTTGAGGGCGAGGTAGCCACCGAGCCCGTAGATCACGGCCTGGGCGAGCCCTGACAGCAAGCCGAGGGCGCTCATGAACACCTCGGTGGCCATCGCCGACCGGACACCGATGTCGCGGACCTGACCGGCGCGCCCGGCGAACTCCATCCGCTCGGTCTCCGGATCGCCGAACAGCTTCACGAGCGTCGCACCGGGCGCCGAGAACCGCTCGGTCATCTGCGAGGTCATCGCCGCGTTCAGCACCGCCGCGTCGCGTTCGAGACGGCCGACCTTCGCGCCGACCCGGCGGGCGGGGATGACAAACACCGGCAGTAGCACCATCGCGGCCACCGTCACCTGCCACGAGAGGTTCATCATCACGGCGAGGGTCAGGACGAGTGCGATCGAGTTGGTGACCACCCCGGCGAGGGCGGATGTGAAGGCTCGCTGTGCGCCGATGACGTCGTTGTTGAGCCGGCTCACGAGCGCGCCGGTGTGCGTGCGGTGGAAGAAGGCGACCGGCATCGTCTGCATGTGGTCGAACACCGCTCGCCGGAGGTCGAAGATGATCCCCTCACCGAGGCGTGCGGACTTGAGCCGCTCGAACACTCCGACCCCGGCGTTGAGCACCGCGATCGCGGCGATCACCATGGCCAGCAGCACGACCGTGCGCGTCGGCTCGCCATCGACGATGGCGTTCACCGCCCGCCCGGCGAGGACCGGCGACGCCACACCCAGCGCGGCCGACACGGTGGCCAACGCGAGGAACGCCATGATCGTGCCGCGGCGGTGGCGCGCGAATCGCCCGACCCGGCGGAGCGTCTGCCAGTCGATCCGGCGAGCATTGCGAGCGTCGGAGCGCTGCGCCGAACTGCGTAGAGCGCTCCAAGCGGAGAAGTCGGTCATGAGCGCAGGGTACGGGTTCAAGTTCACTTGAAGTCAACGCCCGCACGATGGCCGACCGTCACACCGTTCGTCGTTTGGCCCGGTTGTCATGATGACGATCAAGGCGTAAAGTGAAGCTCCACTTCGACGCGGGGTGGAGCAGTTCGGTAGCTCGTCGGGCTCATAACCCGAAGGTCGCAGGT
>CAZYWK010000100.1:0-4105 GCA_964651825.1 uncultured Ilumatobacteraceae bacterium
GAGCACGGCGAGCGTTTCGTCGACCGTGCCGTGGTAGCACCAGTCGATCACCGCGGTCTTCGGCCGGCCGGTCACATGGCGGGCGAACCGCAGGACGAACCGGTTGGCGTCGGTGGCGGTCATCGCCAGTTGCCACTTCGGGACGGTGAAGCGACGCGCCAGCTCGGCGCCGACCCACGCCGCGTCGGCCGACGGCAGCATCGTCGTCAACCCGATCGCCAGCTGACGCGTCACTGCCTCCGCGAGCGCGCGGCCGCCGTGGCCCGTCATCGCGCCGGTGTCGCCCAGGCAGAAGTCGACGTACTCGATGCCGTCGACGTCGACGAAGCGGGCACCCGACGCCTCGGCGACGTGGACCGCGAACGCGCCGGGCCAGCGGGTCATCCACGGCATCGGCACCCCGGCGACGAGATGGTCGGCACCCGCAGCGGCGAGCTCCGCCGAGCGCGGATGCAGCGACACGAAGCGAACCTGCTCGTCGTGGAGCAGCGAACGCAGACGGTGGCGGTCGATCGTCGCAGTCGGATGGCTGACCATCTCGGTAGGTTGGCATGTCATGTCCCAGCAGGTGATCTCCGAGGCGGCGCGCCGCCGGACGTTCGCGATCATCAGCCACCCCGACGCGGGCAAGACCACCCTCACCGAGAAGTTCCTCCTCTACGCCGGCGCCATCACGTCCGGCGGCGCGGTCAAGGCCCACGAAGGCCGGCGGGCTGCCACCTCCGACTGGATGGACATGGAGCAGAAGCGCGGCATCTCGATCACGTCGACCGCGCTCAACTTCCCGTACCGCGATCACGAGCTGAACCTGCTCGACACGCCCGGCCACCGCGACTTCTCGGAGGACACCTACCGCGTGCTGTCGGCAGTCGACGCGGTCGTGATGGTGCTCGACTCGGCGAAGGGCATCGAGCCACAGACGCTCAAGCTTTTCGAGGTGTGCCGCTCGCGGAACCTGCCGGTGATCACGTTCCTCAACAAGCTCGACCGGCCGGGCATGGAGCCGCTCGAGCTGCTCGACCAGATCGAGGAACAGATCAACCTGCGGCCGACGCCGGCGACCTGGCCGGTCGGTTCGCACGGCGATCTGCGGGGCGTGATCGATCGCCGCACCGGCGTGTTCACCCGTTTCACCCGCACCGCCCGCGGCTCGCAGATCGCGCCGGAAGAAGACGTCGACGCCACCCGCGCCGCGGCCGAGGAGGGCGCCGAGTGGACCAAGGCGACCGACGACAGCGAGCTGCTCGACGCCATCGGCGCCGACGTCGACCTGCCGTCGTTCCTCGCCGGCGAGTCAACCCCCGTGTTCGCCGGCTCGGCGCTCACCAACTTCGGGGTGCGGCACCTGCTCGACGCCATCGTCGACCTCGCCCCCGCGCCCACGCCACGTGACGACGTCGACGGCAAGCCGCGCCACCTCGACGAGCCGTGCTCGGCGTTCGTGTTCAAGGTGCAGGCCAACATGGACCGCAACCACCGTGACCGCATCGCGTTCGCCCGCATCTGCTCGGGCCGCTTCGAGCGCGGCATGGTCATGACGTGTGCCCGCACCGACAGGCCGTTCGCCACGAAGTACGCCTCGACGGTGTTCGGCGCGGAGCGCACGACGATCGACGAGGCGTTCCCCGGCGATGTGGTCGGTCTCGTCAACGCGACCGGGCTCAACATCGGCGACAGCCTGTTCGACGAGTCGGGGCCCACGGTGGAGTTCCCGCCGATCCCCCAGTTCGCTCCCGAGGTGTTCGCCACCGCCCGGCCGCTCGACAGCGGCAAGACCAAGCAGTTCCGCAAGGGCCTCGACCAACTCAACGAGGAAGGCGTCGTGCAGGTGCTGAAGGATCCCGACTGGGGCGATGCCTCGCCGGTGCTCGCGGCGGTCGGCCAGCTCCAGTTCGACGTGTTCGCCAACCGGCTCGACATCGAGTTCAACGCACCGATCGAGATCCTGTCGTCGCCGTACCAGGCGATCCGCCTCACCGACAAGGAATCAGCTGCGACGCTGCGCGAGAAGCCCGGCGTACGCATCCTCGCCCGACTCGACGGCAACCTCGTCGCACTGTTCGAGAACAAGTACGCGCTCGCCCGCATCGAGCAGAACGAGCCCGAGCTCCGCCTCGACCACATCATCGCCGGCTGATCCCACTCGCTGTTCAGGTGGGCGCGCCGGTGAGGTCCGGCAGCGCGCACCAGCCGCCGGGTGTCGTCTCACCGCCGATCCCCGGCGGGCAGACGCGTCGGTCGAGGGCGGCGAGCGTGCGTGAGACGTACTCGGCAGCCGCCCGCGGGCCTTCGCCGTCGACGTGGACGCCGTCGGCGGTGAACCAGTCCGGTCGAGGACTCGAGTAGGTGTTCCACGATGCGATCGTCACCTCGGGATACGCCCCGGAGGCGACCATCGACCCCAGCGTGAGGTTGTTCACCGTGTAGGTCGCCGCGTTGGCGGCCTGCCCTGGCGCCGTGTAGGTGACCTCGTCGCGGTAGTCGAGCCACACGACGCGGGCGATGCCGCGGACCCGCGCCGCCCGTACGACGGCATCGAATCCGGCTGCGAACGTCGACGCGCGATCGTTGTACCCGACGTCGATGACGAGCGTGTCGAACGTGCCGTTGGTGGTCAGCACCGCATCGACTGCGGTCTGGGGCGCATAGCCTTCGCGGCCTCGGCACGAGACGCCGATCAAGCGTCGGCACGACTCGAGCTCGGCAACGAAGTTCGCTCCCTGCAGCCATCCCAACGCATCGCCCCACCTGATGCCGGCCAGCGACGAGTCGGAGATGAACAGGACCGATCCGCCGAACGCGGCGGGGACGTTGGAGACGGCGCCTCCGCCGCCGGCGGCGACCGGCTGGCCGCGGAACCAGCCGGCGACGTCGAGGATCATCTCCACTCCGGTCGACGAGTAGAACGCGCTGCCACCGCTCGACATCGACACGACCGTCATGGCTGCCAGCGGCGCCCGCCAGGTGACGTTCATCATCGACACGTTCGGACGGGCGAGGCCGGCCGGATACGCCGACACATAGCCCGGCGTTGTGGCGTCGGCGACGGTCACGTTGACGACGGCCGCCGCGGCGGCGACGGAGCCTTCGACGAGCGTGCGTTCGGTGCTCCCGCCCGGGTGCAACGGATCGAACGTCGAACGTGAGTCCCAGACGCGATCGGGGGTGGCCGCGACGAACAGCCCGTCGAGACCCGCCGGCGCCGACGGGCCGGTGAACCAGCCGATGATGTCGACGATCACGTTGGCGTCGGCCGAGCGGTACACGCTCAGACCCGCGCCGCTGACCGCCGCGAGCACGGTGGAGGATCGGGCACGATCGAGCGGCTCGCTGTTGACGACGCTGGTGTTCGGCCGTGCCGAGCCTGCGGGGTGCACCGTGGCGAACGTCGGCTGCGAGGTGTCGGTGAGGGTGACCGACACGGCGAGCGCGACCGCGTCAGCGGGAACGCCCGGTGGCAGCGCCACGGCGACCTCACCACTGCGCCGATCCCAGGTGAGCCGGGTGTCGAGCAACCGCGTCGGGTTCGCAGCAACGAAGCGTCCGGCCGTCACCGGCCCGGCGACGGGCACGAACACGCCCGACACGTCGACGATGACGTGGGCCCCGCTGGAGACGAACGCCTCGACAGCGCCGTCGGCCGATAATGCGACGACCGCCGAGTTGGCGGCGGCAGCGCCGGGACGGAAGTTGACGTTCGACGTCTCTGGCAGCGGTGTACCCGCCGCCTTGACGGTCACGTAGCCACCGGTCGAGGCGTCGGTGGCCGTGACGGTGAGCGACACGGCACCACCGCCGCCGGGAACTCCGCACCGCCCGGACACGTCGACCCGGATCGTCGTTCCGGCGCCGGGCCGCGCGTCCTGTTGACGCGTGTCGAGCAGACGGCAGGGGGTCACCGGCACGAACGTCATCCCGGGCGGATCCGCCGCGGCCACCGGTGCCGGACTGGCGATCATCAGCACTACCGGGAACGATGCCATCGCCACGACCAACCCGACGACGACCCTGATGAAGCGCATCGACGGTGGCGGTACCCCAAGGCCTCGTGTTCCAATCACCAGGAGCCCGAGCTCCCACCTCCGCCACCGCCGCCAACCCCGCC
>CAZYWK010000100.1:4205-7566 GCA_964651825.1 uncultured Ilumatobacteraceae bacterium
CCGAACGATCCCACCCCCGAGCTCCACCACCCGGATTCGCGGATCGCGTCCTTCTGCTCGGAGAGCAGGTTGCGCCAGGTGGAGGCGAACGTCGAGTCGTAGGCGCCGAGCTCGATCGACGACTTCGACGCGAACAGGCTGCTGATGTGCGCTTTGTCCGCGGTGTCGACGAGATCGAGCTTCGGGCCGGGCCGGAGGGTGTGATCGCTGCCGTCCTTGTCGATCACGAGCGCTTCGGCGGCGATCATCTCGGAGAACCAGGCGAGCACCGTGCCCTGATCGACCTGCTCTTGGAGCAACGCCCGCCCCTGCCACGGTTCGAGACCGCGAGGGGGCACGAACTCGATCGTCGCCATCTGTGCGAGCTGGGCATCGGTGACCCGCCGAGTCGACGCGCTCGCCAGCGTGGCCGCGTTGACCGACCTGCCACTGCCCGGTGCGGGCAGGTTCCCGTACGCGGCCTCGGCCGCTCCGCCACCACCGGCGACCTCGTTGCGTCCGCGCCGGCGGTCGACGAAGTACGCGGCCGCCGCGCCGGCGACGCCGACCGGGATCATCAGTAGGCCGAGCGGGCTGAAACCTCCGGGCGTGCGGGCGGGCGGATCGGGCACCGGTGGAAGGTCCGGTTCGCTCAGCGAGTCGATCGTCCCACCGACGGTGATGCCCTCGTTCGGCGCGAGCGGCTCGATGGTGGTGACCCATCGGCCGGCGTCGTCGCGGGTCAGTGCGCACCCGCCGAACGCTCCATAGCTGCCGGTGTCACACGCGGTGTCGGAGAACTCGAAACCGGTGAGGACGACCTCGAAACGCTCGGTCTCGAACGTCTCATCGGTGCCGATCACGTCGAGCGCGAGGGTGCCGGATTCGAGGCGCGGCTCGGGGAGCACGTATTCGAGCACGTAACGGTGGCGGCCGGTGAATGTCTCGACCGGGTCACCGATCCGGATCCTGGTCTCGAAGCCCATGTCGTACACGTCGACGTCGCTGTTGGCGTCGGAGGTCGCCTCGACCTGCTCAGGTGTGCCGAAGTCGTTGGGGATGATGCGCTGGTAGCCGTGACGCGCCGACGGCCCGAAGTCGATGTCGACCACCTCGCGGATGCGGATCCCGTCGTCGTCCGGCCAGATGGTCACCTGCTTGGCGTCGAAGCTCTCGGGGCGGATCAATGCGTCGTCGCCGCCACCGACGATCCGGAACCCGGCGAGCAGGGTCATCCCCGCGATCGTGATCCCGACCGCGACGTGGTGACGCTTCTTGACCTTCTTTAGCATCCGCACACTCTCGCAGGTGGCCGCGACGTTCCGCTCCGGCCCTCGGCGCGCCCACGTTGGCGGTGCCCGGCTCCCCCACTCGACGCGCTGTCCGTGTCGTCTGCCAACTCTGGATCTTGATCCGAGGAGCCGCCATGTCCTCCACCGTTCATCACGATGGCCCCCACCCGGCCCACCTACTGTGCCCCGCACCGACCGCCTCGATCCGTCCGTGGATCGACCCGCTCGTCGACGACGACGGCCACGACCCGAGATCGCGGTACGTCGAGCAGTTCTGGCTCGGCATCATCGGCCCGACTGCCACATGGATCATCCGTCGCCTCGCGGCGCGGCTCGACCATGAACCCGACGGCTACGAGCTCGACCTCACCGCAACCGCTCGCGCGATGGGCCTGAACTTCGCGCCAGGCCGTTCCTCACCGTTCAGCAAAGGGTTCCAGCGCTGCGTGATGTTCGGGCTCGCCCATCCCATCCCCGGCGGCTTCGCCGTTCGCCGGCGGGTGCCGGCCATCTCACCGCGGCACCTGCGGCGGATGCCGGCCGACGTGCAGTCGGCCCACTTCGCGTGGACGACCACCCGGGTCACGCTCGACGAGCTGACCCGCGCCCATCGGCTGGCGACCGCGATGTTCGATGTCGGCGACGAGCCGTCGATGATCGAGCACCAACTCGTGGCGCTCGGCGTCGGTGACGCCGTCGCGGCGACCGCGGCCGACAACCTCTCACGCCTCGTGCTCGGCCCGTGACGCCCGCCGGGGGCGGGCTCAGGCCGGAGGGGTGAAGTTGCAGGCGAGGTCGATGAGCAGCCGCGTGCCGAACCCGGTCGCACCCTTGGCGTAGATCCCGTCGTCGGCGTCGACGTTCATCGGGCCGGCGATGTCGAGGTGGGCCCACGGCACGTTGTTCACGAACTCGCTCAGGAAGATCGCCGCAGTGATCGTGCCGCCGTACGGCCCGCCGACGTTCTTCATGTCGGCCGACACCGAGTCGAGCAACTTGCGGTAACGCTTCGTGTCGAGCGGCAACTGCCACACCGGTTCGTCGACGTCGGCCGACCGCTCCTCGACCTGGTCGACGAAGCCCTGATGGTTGCCGAGCAGACCGGCGATCCCGGTCCCGAGGGCCGTGAGGCACGCGCCGGTGAGGGTGGCGATGTCGACGATCGCGTCGGGCCCGAGCTCGGCCGCGAGCGACAGCCCGTCGGCCAGCACGAGGCGGCCCTCGGCGTCGGTGTTGAGCACCTCGACGGTCTTGCCGTTGCGCATGGTGAGCACGTCGCCGAGCTTCACCGCGCTGCCCGACGGCATGTTGTCGGTGCACATCAGGTAGGCGGTCACCCTCGTCTTGCACTTGAGCGCCTTCAACGCCGACATCGTCGCCAGCACCGCGGCGGCGCCCGACATGTCCATCTTCATGATCTGGTGGAACGCGTCACCACCCTTCAGCGAGATGCCGCCCGAGTCGTACATGATCCCCTTGCCGACCAGCACGAGGTGACCGGCCGCGTTCCGTGGCGCGTACGTCAGCTTGATCATGCGGGGCGGTTCGACCGAGCCGCGATTGACCCCGAGGAGGCCACCGCAGCCGAGCTGTTCGAGCTGATCCTTGTTGAACACCTCGACCTCGAGGCCGTTCTCGGCGGCGATCGCGACGGCGCGGTCGGCGATGTCGGCGGCGTTCAGATACGTCGGCGGCGTGTTGGCCAACTCGCGGGCGAGCGCCCCCGCGCCGGCGACCACAACGCCGCGTTCGGCGCCCGCCTCGACCTGCTTGAGCCGCTTGTCGCCCGCAACGAGCGTGAGCGATTCGAGCTTCGAGCCGAGCCCGCCAGCGGTCTTCAGGCCGACGTACCGGTACGAAGCCAGCAGCACGCCCTCGGCGACCGCCTGGCCGGCCGCCTTGGCGTCGACACCCTCCACGTCGGCGAGGGTGGTGGCGAGGGCGGAGTGCTTGGCGGCCGCGCGGGCGAACGATGCCGCCGCGACCCGCAGGCCGTTGGCATCGATCTCACCCGGGTCACCGAGGCCGACCGCCACGACGACGCCGGTCGCGATCGGCACGACGATGGTCTGCCCGGTCGCCCCGGTGAA
>CAZYWK010000100.1:7666-13463 GCA_964651825.1 uncultured Ilumatobacteraceae bacterium
GCCACACCGCGCGTCAGGAGAAGATCAGCGTGAACGACGAGGCCGCCCCGCCGTCCGACAACCCCGG
The DNA here is from genome assembly GCA_964651825.1 of uncultured Ilumatobacteraceae bacterium. Taxonomy (GTDB): domain Bacteria; phylum Actinomycetota; class Acidimicrobiia; order Acidimicrobiales; family Ilumatobacteraceae; genus Sva-07. Next base: position 7,734 of record CAZYWK010000100.1, read on the forward strand.
ATCCGACAACCCCCGATCACGGCGATCCCCGATGCGAATCGCGGCGATCATCGCGATCGCCGTGGTCGCGGTCATCGCGCTCGGGTACGGCGCGATCTTCTTCTACGCCAACGTGCTCAACGACGCGCCCGACGAACTGGACGAGAGCGACCTCGACGCCGCGTTGAACGCGACCACGACGGTGGGCGGGGCGACACCGGTCGCCACGAGCGCCGTCACCGATCCTGTCGCCACAGATCCGGCCGCGTCCGACCCGGCCGGCACCGCTCCGGTGGGAACCACCACGCCCGTCGATTCCGTCGCCGACGGTGACGTGGCGACCGGGTTCGACGGCACGTGGACCGCGACGACCGAGTCGGAGTTCGGCTATCGGGTCGAAGAGGTGCTCGCCGGGGTCAACACGACAGCGGTCGGGCGGAGCAACGAGATCGACGGCACCTTGACGGTCGAGGGCACCACGGTGCCCGCGGTCGACGTGTCGGTCGAGGTGGCCACGATCACCAGCGACAAGTCGCAACGTGACGGCGCGTTCGCCGGACGCGTGATGAACAGCTCGGAGTTCCCGACCGCGACGTTCACGCTCACCGAACCGATCGAGCTCGGAGCGATCCCCGCCGAGGGCGAGCAGGTCACGGCCACCGCCACCGGCGACCTGACGCTGCGCGGCGTCACCAACTCGGTGACGTTCGAGGTGACCGCGCAGGCCAACGCCGACCGCATCGGCGTGCTCGGCAGCATCCCGATCGTGTTCAGTGACTACGGCATCGACAACCCCTCGTTCGGCACGGTCACCACCGAGGACGACGGCCTCCTCGAGTTCGTCCTCGTCTTCGAACGAACCTGACCCGTCAGGCGGTGGGCTGGCTGCGCTCCCACGCTCCGGCGAGCGCGGCGTAGCGGCCGCCGTGGGCGACCAGCTCGTCGTGCGTGCCGAGCTCGACGAGGTGACCGTGGTCGACGACGGCGATGCGATCGGCACGGCGCACGGTGGAGAGGCGGTGGGCGACGACGATCGTCGTCCGGCCGGTCATGAGGCGCTCGAGGGCACGCTCGACGATCATCTCGGTACCGGGGTCGAGGTTGCTGGTCGCCTCGTCGAGGACGAGCACTGCCGGATCGACGAGCGCCGCTCGGGCGAGCGACACGAGCTGGCGCTCACCCGCCGACAGGCGTGACCCGCGCTCGCGGACCTCGGTGTGGATGCCGAGCTCGAAGTCGTCGAACCGGTCGAGCGCGCCGATCGCCGCCAGCGCGTTGCGCACGTCGGCATCGGTCGCTCCGGCGAGCGCGATGCGCACGTTGTCGGCGATCGTGCCGCCGAACAAGAAGCCCTCCTGGGGCACCACGACGATCCGCTCGCGCAGCTGGTCGAGGTCGGCGTCGCGCAGGTCGACGCCGCCGAACGTGATCGTGCCGTCGGTCGGGTCGTAGAGCCGGGCCATCAGCTTGGCGAGCGTCGACTTGCCCGCTCCGGTCGGCCCGACCAGCGCCAACCGTTCCCCGTCGGCCACGGAGATCGACACGCCGGCCAGCACGCTCGCCTCGGTGCCCGGGTAACGGAACCCGACCGACGAGACCGTGAGGTCGCCGCGGGCCGGCAAGGCGTGCCCACCATCGACCACGTCGGGTTCGGTGTCGAGGATCCCGAACAGCTTGCTCAGCGCGGCGGTCGACGACTGCACCGTGTTGTAGAGCTGCGACAGCTGCTGGACCGGCTCGAACAGTTGCGCCAGCAGCAGCACCGCGGCGATGACCGTGCCGATCGAGATGTCGCCGCGGGTGACGAGCCAGCCGCCGATCCCGATCACCAGCGCAGTGGCGAAGATGCCGCACGCCTCGACGAGGCCGAAGTACCACGTGGAGACCCGGACGCTCTTGACGTGCGAGTCGAACAGGTTGCGGTTCGACTGGACGAAGCGCCGCGTCTGCTCGGGCTCGCGGGCGTACGCCTGGATGACCCGGACGCCGGCGATCCCTTCCTGCAGCGTCGACAGGTTGAGCCCGACGTTCTCGCGCACGTCGAGGTAGGCCGCGTTCGAGTCGCGCTGGAACTTCCGCGATGCGACGACGATGATCGGGAGCACCAGCAGGCCGACGATGGCCAGCTGCCACGACAGAGCGAACAGCAGGATCAGCGAGAACACGATCAGCAACGCCGCGGAGACGAGTTGCAGGAGACCGAACTGGACGAGCTCGCCCATCGACTCCACATCTGCGGTCATCCGGGCGATGAGGACGCCGGACTTGTTGCGGTCGAAGAACGCCAGCGATTGCCGCTGGATGTGGTCGAACACCCGGACCCGCAGGAGGCGCAGGAACCCCTCGCCGGCCCGGTTGATGAGGACGTACTGCCGGCGTGACGCGGCATAGGCGGCAGCCACGACCACGAGGTAGGCGATCACGGCGTTGCGCAGCACACCGCCGTCGCTCGCGTCGATCCCGTGATCGATGCCGTAGCGGACCAGCAGCGGCCCGATCACGAGGCCGGCAGTCGACAGCGCGCTGAATCCGAGCGCGAACAGGGCGGTGCGCCAGAAGGGCTTCGCCATCACCACCGTGCGGCGCAGCACTTGCTTGGTCTCCTCGGAATCGAGGCGATCCGAGTCGTCCACCCCGGCCATGCGGAACATCAGCGCCCACCCCCTTCGGCACTCGGGACGTCCGCGGCGACGTCGTCGACGCTCGCCACCTCGGCCGACTCCATCGCCGCCAGCACGGCTCGGTAACTCGGTTCGGTGGCGAGGAGCCGATCGTGCGGTCCAGCGGCGATGACGCGGCCGCCGTCGAGCAGCACCACGGTGTCGGCCAGTGCGATCGTGCCCGGCCGATGTGCGATGACGATCGTCGTGCGACCGTCCATCACCGTCGCCATCGCGGCGCGGATCTCGTGCTCCTTGGACGGGTCGACGGCCGACGTCGCGTCGTCGAGCACGAGCACCCGCGGGTCGGCAAGGATCGCGCGGGCGATGGCGATGCGTTGGCGCTGCCCTCCCGACAGGGAGAAGCCCCGTTCGCCGAGCACGGTGTCGTAGGCCTCGGGCAAACCCATGATGAAGTCGTGTGCCCCGGCCAGGCGTGCCGCCCGTTCGATCTCGTCGCGGGACGCGTCCGGGTCGGCGAACGCGATGTTCGCGGCGACGCTGTCGTGGAACAGCAGCGTGTCCTCGAACACGATGCCGACCGCGCGACGGACATCGTGAAGCGTGAGCCGGCGGATGTCGACCCCGTCGATCGACACGCTGCCGCGGTTGACGTCGTAGAAGCGCACGAGCAACCGCGCGACGGTCGACTTGCCCGAACCCGTCGCCCCGACGATCGCCACCGACTCACCGGCCGCGAGGTCGAGGTCGAAGCCGTCGAGCACCGGGAGGGCCGGGTCGTAGCCGAAGTGCACGTCGTGGAAGCGCACGGCGCCGACGCGGTCACCCGCGGGCAGCTGGACCGGATCGACGGGGTCGACCACATCGGGATGGATCTCCAACACCTCGTTGACCCGCTGGAGCGCTACCGCGGCACGCTGGCCCCAGGCGATCGTCATGCCCAGCATGCGCAGCGGGCCGACCAGCAGTGCCACGTAGAAGTTGAACTGCACGAGTTGGCCCAGGGTCAAGTCGCCGTTGATCACCTGCATCCCGCCCACACCGAGCACCGCGATGAGGCCCAACTGCGGCAACAGTTCGATCGCCGGGAGGTACTTGGCCCGGATGCGGGCGGCCTTGATCGACTCGCGTTGGATGTCGTCGGCCTCCTTGCGGAGCTTGACCGCCTGCACCTCCTCGGCGCCGAACCCCTTCACCACACGCACACCACCGATGGTCTCCTCGACGACCGTCGCGAGGTCGGCCTGCTCGGCCTGCACCGCGAGCACCGCCGGATGGATCGATTCGGAGAATTTGCGGCCGGCGACGTTGACGAGCGGCAACGGCGCGAGGGCGACCAGCGCCAGGAGCGGGTCGGTGATGAAGAGGATCACGGCGACGCAGACGATCATCGCCGCGTTCGACAGCGTGATCGGGATCATCACGACGAAGTTCTGGATCTGGGTGAGGTCGCTCGACGAGCGGCTCATCAGCTGGCCGGTCTGGGCCCGGTCGTGGTAGCCGATGTGGAGCGACAGGATGTGCCCGAACAGCTGCTCGCGCAGGCGGGTCTCGGTCCAACGAGCTTCACGGAACGCGTAGAAGCGGCGGAGCGCGGTGAACGAGCCGGCGAGCACGCCGGCGACGGCGACGAGGCTGACCCACAGCCAGAGCATGTCGTGCTCGGCGATGCCACGATCGATGCCGAAGCGCACGAGGATCGGAACGGAGATCTTGCCGACCATCCACACCATGCCGACGACGGTGCCGATGATCAGGTTGCGGCGCTGGGCCCGCAGCGTCGTGGCGAGCAGCGCCCACTTCGAGCGCGAGATCCGGGTGTTCGGCGCCGGAGCGGCGTCGACCCGGAGATTCACGCCTCGGCCGAGAGCAACGCGGTGACGCGTTCCTTCGGCCGGCCGATGATGGCCACGTCGTCGGTGACGACGAGTGGGCGTTGCAGGAGCTGCTTGTGGGCGACCAGCACGTCGACGATCTGGTCGATCGTGGTGACGTCGGCGTCGGTCAGCTCCAGCTTCTTCCAGAGGTTGTCGCGGCGCACGAGGTCGGTCGGTGGGTCTTCGAGCTTGGCGATGATGTCCCGGAGCGCGGCCTCGTCGGGCGGCGACTTGAGGTAGAGGACGATGTCGGCGTCGACACCCAGTTCCTCGGCGATCCTGACGGCGTTGCCGGACGAGTTGCAGTTCGGGTTGTGGTAGATCGTCACGTCGGCCATGGACCCGAGGCTACGTCGTCGGCTCCGCGGATCGATCGTCGGATCGATGCCATCAGCCGGTCAGCCCGCTGCTGTATCACCCCTCGCGTACGTTGGTCGATGCCGGCTCCCCCTCGCGTTCCATGTTGATCGACACCGTCGATCGGGAGGGGTTCCCATGTCCAACTACTGCACCTACCACCGGCTGCCGCACGCCGGGGTCGATCCGATCGACTCGCACGAGGTCGCGCTCAGCATGATCGGGTTCATGATGGGTGATCCGGTGCGCTCCGAGACGCTGGTGCTGTTCCTCGACGAGCAGCACTGCGGCATCCAGGTCACGATCGTCAACGGCACGGTGCCGTTCGACGCCGTCTTCGACGTGATCGAGCTCATCAAGGAGACCGTCGTCACCGCCGACTTCGATTTCGACGCCGTCGTCATCGCCACGGTCAGGCCACCCGAGTGCGGGGTGCCCGATCTCGACGACCGCGATGTCGACCGCTGGCTCGAAGCGAGCGCGCTGCTCGACGACGCCGGGATCGACCTGCTGGAGTGGTACGTGATCGGCCATCGCATCATGTGCCCCCGTGACGAGCTCGGCGAGCCGCCGCGGTGGCACCGGTCAGCCGCGTGACGTCCTGGCCCGGCGCTCGGCCGGAGTCAGTCGCAGTCCCGCGCTCCGGAGCCGCCGCACGAGCTCGCGGCTCTCCACCTCGAGCGCCCCGTTTTCGATCAGGCCCGCCCGGTACTCCTCCGGCACGTCGTAGTGGTCGCCCTGGAAGCCGCGCCGCGGGATGCCGGCCGCGCCCGCGAACTCGTGGAGTTCGTCGTACGACACGTCGCTCACGAGGTGGCACCACTTTCGGCCGTGCCACCACCACCGCGCCTCGTCGATCAGGATCGCCACCAGCGCAGCCTGGCAGACCGATCAGC
>CAZYWK010000101.1:0-13319 GCA_964651825.1 uncultured Ilumatobacteraceae bacterium
CCAGCAGCTGGTCATCGCCCGAGCCATCTCCGGCCTGCGCATCGAGTGATTCTGTCGCTCGGCGCTCCGGCACCGAGTTGACGAGATTCGGCCATCCCTAGAATCATCCCTAGGGTTTTCCTGGCGACTGTAACACCGGTGGCGTACTGTTGCCGGTGTGGCAACGCTGCGCGAGAAGAAGCCGGGTGTCTGGGAGGTGCGGGTTTTCACTGGCACCGACGCCCGCGGACGCCCCACGCAGATCTCGCGAACGGTCCGCGGCGGCAAGCGCGACGCGCAACGCCTCGCCGCCTCGTTGGAGGTTGGTCCGGGGAGTGCATCGGCCGCAGGCCGAAAGGTGGTCGACGTCCTCGACGCATGGATCGATCAGAACCTCGACACATGGGCGCCGTCGTCGGCACGCGACCAGCAGAGTCGGGTGCGCTCGATCAAGCAGGACAAGATCGCCGAGATTTCGATCGCGCAGTTGTCGATCGCCGACGTCGAACGGTGGCACACCCGCCTGCGCCGCGCTGGGCTGCAAGATGCCGGCATCCGGAATCAGCACGGAGCGTTGAGTGCTGCGCTCAACCAAGCGGTGCGTTGGGGGTGGGCGAGCCAGAACGTTGCGTCGCTGGCGCAGCGCAAGACCACCAAGAAGCCGCCGAGGGGAGTGATGTCGCTCGATGACGTCCGTGCGGTGATCGCAGCGGCGGCGGAGTTCGATCCGGCGGCGGCGTTGGCGCTGCGCCTCGCGGCGATGACCGGCGCGCGTCGTGCGGAGTTGGCGGCGCTGCAGTGGACCGACGTCAACGACGACGGGATGCTGACGATCGACTCGGCGATCGAGGTGATCCGCCACCCCGGTGAGCAGCGCGATTTGCGTGATGCGCCGACCAAGACCGGTAATGCCCGCCGGCTCACGCTCGACCCCGACACGCTCAACGCGATCTGGGCACTGCGCCGAGAACGTGAGCCGTACGGTCCGTGGATGTTCGGCGTCGGCCCCGATCTCGTGCCGCCCGATCACATCGGTTGGTGGTGGACGCGGGCACGCAAGGCGTCGGGCATCGACATGAAGTGGCGCCTCCACGATCTGCGCCACTGGTCGGCGACGGTCTCGATCGGCCAGGGCCACGACGTCCGTACGGTCGCCGGCCGCCTCGGCCACTCCAACCCCGCGATGACACTGCGCGTCTACGCCCACGCGTTCGCGGCGGCCGACCAGGCGTTGGCTGCTGGCCTCGGTGACTTGCTGCGAGGCGACGTCGACTGACCGCTCCTCCGTGCCCTTCCCATTCTGCGGGTGCGGTGGTATTCTCTTCTCATTCCCCCAGTCGCTTCGGTGGCTGGGTGCGAGGCCCGCTTCGGCGGGCCTCTGCGTTTTTCACCAGGTCTTCGGTTTGGTGACCGAGCCCTCCGAGTCGTGGAGCGTCGTCGGGAGTTGACACTGGCCGAGCACGTTCGGGCGAAGCTGCTTGAAGAACGTCCCTTGGAGCCGGCGGGATCGATACTTCGCCGAGTGCGGATTGATCACACCCACCGTGATGCCGGCCTCGGCCTGGGCGATTCGGACCGGCTCGGCGAGATCTGAGTCGTTGCTGATGACGACCGCCGTGTCGCAGTTCTGGCGGAATGCGTCGAGCAGCAGATACGTCGCCAAGTTGACATCCGAACCCTTTTCCTCGGTCTTCAGGACCTCAACGGTGCGAGCGCCGGATGCGGGCGGCTTCGCCAACGGCATTCTCGTCGTACGCGTCACGTAGTGCCCGAAATGGGTCTCGACGAGCGGAAGTGTGTTGAGCGCTCGAAGGTACGTCTCCTGCCGAACGGCTTGTTGCGGATCATCCGGCCGTGCGGAGATCCTCGCCGTGAAGTAGCGAATCTTCACGATCTGATCGTTCGGCAACAGGCGGCGACAGAGTGCTTCCAGGTCGAGCCATTTGTGCGGCGTGCCCTTGACTGCGCCGTAGTAGAAGTTGAATCCGTCGATGTAGACGATCGTCGCCACCGGGCCGATCCTATGCCGGGTCCCTTCGCAGATGGCCCGACCACCGACCGTGTCCGGTCTCTGATGACAACGACTCGAGTGTGAACTTCGTCACAGCAATCGCGTCCGTCGTGTCCGTTGATGTCCGTCCGTGTCCGTGGGTTGCCGTTGGTGCCGGATCGTCCGGAACCCGTATGAACGGGGGGCTTGCCGGGCGAATCACATCGGTGTACTTCTGATGGTCCATGTCGTCGCTGGAGGACCTCGCGAACTCGGAGGAGCATGCGCTCCTCACGATGCGCGAAGCCACGGCGGTACTGCGAATCGGCCGCACGCTCGGCTATGCACTCGCTCACGAGTACCTGAACTCGGGGGGCACCTCGGGGCTGCCGGTGATCCAGTTCAGCAAGGAGTGCTACCGGGTTCCGCGTTGGGCGCTGATCGAACTCGTGACGACCGGCCGGGTCGTGCGGCTGTGCGATGCGGAGGCACCCCTCGAGGGAGTCTCCATTGCACGCTGAGCCGACCCGCCGTCGGATCGTCATCGGTCCTCGGGCGCACGAACTGTGTCAGTTCGTCGGTCCGATCTCGTGGGTCGTGCTGGAGGAGATGCTGCAGCGCTCGACCGGCACCGGCGATCACGTCGTCGCCCAGGTGTCGGTCCGTTCGCTCGCCTCGACGCTCGGATTGGCCAAGGACACCGTCGCTCGCGCCGTGCGCCGATTGCGCGATCTCGGCGTCCTCGACGCCGTCCAGGCTCGATCAGGTTCCGGAGTCTTCGACGCCGGCTCGTATCGGCTCTCCATTCCGGTCGCCTGCCTCTCAGTAGCGGAACTCCCGCAGCTCCCGTCCTCTGCCCCTCGTGCCGCTCGTCCGCCGTCAGTCTGCGCGTCGTCCGGCCAGCTCTCCTTGCTCCCCGAGGTCTGAGGTCCCCTCCCGTGTCTCTCTGTCGCTTCGCTCCATCTTCAATTTCCAGACAGGTGCCCGCGCGCAGGTGGGAGTTGTCGTGATTCGGGTGACGACGCTGTACGCAGCAGGTGCGGGAGTGTCCGCTGCCTACTACACCGGCTACCTCACCAAGGCCGACGGCGAGCAACCCGGCGTGTGGGCCGGGTCCCAAGCACCGGGACTCGGTCTGGCGGGGGAGGTCGCGACCGAGGCCCTCGAAGCGCTCCTGTCGGGGTGTCACCCGACAACGGGGATGCAGCTGGGCCGGGCGCTGGTGGATCGGGTGGACCGGCATGGGAACACGATCAAGGCGGTGGCGGGATATGACGCGACGTTGTCAGCACCGAAGTCGTTGTCGGTGCTGTGGGCACTGACGGGTGACGAAGGCTTCGCGGAGTGTCACGACGTCGCCGTCAACGCGGTGGTGGCGATGGTGGAGAAGTACGGCTCGACGACACGAATCCGCTCGAACGGCTCCCGACTGCATCCCGAGACGGGCGGGTTGACAGTGGGGGTGTTTCGTCAGTCGACGAGCCGCGCCGATGATCCGCAGTTGCATACCCATGTGGTGATCTCGGCGAAGGTCCAAACGGCCGATGATCGCTGGTACGCGCTCGATGCGTTGACGTTGAAGAAGTATCAGCAAGCGTTCGGGTACCTCTACCAGTCGGTGCTGCGCGCCGAGGTGACTGCCCGGTACGGGGTGGTGTTCGATCCGATCGTGAACGGCCAAGCCGAGATCACCGGCGTGCCGTCGGAGTTGCTCGATCAGTTCTCGAAGCGGGCCCGCGAGATCGATGTGGAGATGGGTGACAAGCTCGCCGACTTCCTCGACCGTGAGGGTCGTGACCCGTCGGGGTTCGAGTACGCGGCGATGGAACGTGAAGCCGCCGTCGACACCCGCTCGAAGAAGTCCGGGTTCGGCGTGCCGGATCTACGGACACGCTGGCAACGCGAAGCCGCCGGCCTCGGCATCGACGCCGCCGCGCTCACCTCTGCGATCTCCGATGCGGCGCGACAGCACCCGCTGCAGGTGTCGCCGCTGGATGTGTCGGAGGTGGTCGAGTCTTTGGCGTCGCGGCAGTCGACGTGGAATCGGATGGACGTGCTGCGCACCATCTGCGACACCGTGTCCCCACAACCGGGACACGCCGGTGCCAGCTGGGCGGCGGTACTCGATGCTTCGGTGGACACGGTGTTGGCGTCGTGTATCGATTTGGACCCGGTCGGCGACGGCACGCCACGAAGGCGCTCGGATGGTCGGTCGGTGTGGATCGAGCCGATCACGAATCAGGCCACCAGCGACCGCATCCTCACCCAGGAAGAACACATCCTCACCTGGGCGCTCGACGCGCAGGCCGACAACCCGGAACCGTCGGACACGATCACCGATGTGGCGTTGGATGAGGGCCAGTACGCGTCGGCGAGTGCGGTGGCCGGTGATGATCGGTTGGTGTTGGTGGTGGGGCCGGCTGGGGCGGGCAAGACCCGCATGTTGCAAGCTGCCGTGTCCGATCTCCACGGACAGCAGCGGCCGGTGATGGGGTTGGCGCCGACAGCGAAGGCGGCCCGTGTCCTTCAATCCGAGACGGGCATGGTCGCTGACACGGTCGCCAAACTTCTCTACGAACTCGATCGACCAGACAGCGACGACTCGTGGTGGGATGCAGGGCCGGGCATGACGGTGATCGTCGACGAGGCCGGAATGTTGAACACCGCCGACCTGTCGCGCCTCGTGACCCACGCCGAACAACGTCAGTGGCGACTCGCGCTCGTCGGTGACCCGCACCAGCTCCAAGCCGTGGGGCGTGGAGGCATGTTCCTCGAGTTGTGCGACACCGGACGGCACGTGGAGCTCGAACATCTGCACCGGTTCACCAACGCCTGGGAAGCCGCCGCGTCACTCGAGTTGCGGCGCGGGAATCCGTCCGCACTCGACACGTACGCAGCGCACGGCCGGATCCGGGCGGGGACGTTCGCTGAGCATCTCGACACGATCGGCGACCGCTGGCTGCAATGTCGGGGCGAGGGGGAGTCGTTGTCGATCATCACGACCCGCACCGAACACGTCAACGCGATCAACGACCACATCCAGCAACGCCGACTCGACACCGGTGAACTCGACGCAGCGACCCTCGCCCAAGTCGACGATGCCTGGGTGATGGTCGGCGACGTGGTGGCGACACGCCGCAACGAACGCCGACTCCGCACCACCGTTGGTGAGCCGATACGGAATCGTGAACGCTGGACCGTCACCGCCACCGACACTGTCGAAGAGGGTGATGTGACCGTGACCCGACTCGACGGACACGGCACCATCACCCTGCCGCGCGACTACGTCCGCCAGCACCTGCAACTCGCGTACTCAACCACTGAACCCGGAGCGCAAGGCGACACCTCGGAACGGAGCCTCACCCTTGCAACCAACGCAACGACGAGACGCGGCCTGTACATGGCAATGACTCGCGGTCAACGCGAGAACCTCACCCTGGTGGTCACCAACACCCACGACCTCGCCGAAGCACGAGCCGTGCTCGAAGCCGTCCTGTTCTCCGACCGCGCCGACATCCCCGCCACGGTGCAGCGCCGCAACCTGGCAGCGACCGTCCCCGCCAGCGTGCCGCAGCGGCGGGTCCGGGTACCTGACTGGTTCAACCAGGTTTGCGCCGACGCCAAGGAGCGCCGGCTCGTCGCTCAGCAACGGCTCGACGAACGCACTGCCGAGCGCGCTGCCGGCCGAGAGCGAGTTGCGTTGGCCCGTCAGGAGTTGCCGGCGGCTCAGGAGGCACACGCGCCGTTCGCCGAGCAGGTCGCCACCGCCGAACGCATCGTGAACCAAGCACAGTCGGAGTTGCGCAAGGCCCAAGATGAACTGCGGCGTGCCGGTCGAGTACATCGCCGATCGGCTCGCCGCGACGTCGAGACTGCCGGCGACGTTCTCGCTGTCGCGACGGATCGACTCAACCGGGCCGAGGAGGTCGCGGCACCGACACGGCGCCGGGTCAACGAGCTCCACAACGTCATCGACGATCACCGCCGCATGGACTCGACCCGGCGGATGTTCGACCAATTCAACGACCTCGAAGGCGTCGCCCGCGACGCCGGGCGCCTCTGCCACGCCCTCGACCAATGGAAGCACTGGGCCAACGGCCGCAACCTCGACAACGCAGCGTTGGTCGAGGTCGCCGCCGCGTTCGCGGACCACGACGACCGACCGGGCATCAACCAGCTCGCCGCACCGCTCACTCAGTGGGCACAGCGACGAGGACTCGAACTCCAACCGCCGACGCGGTCGACACCAACCCGACCGTCGATGGGAATTGAAATCGGCTTTTGAGACCACGCCAGCTCGGACCCGCAAACCAGTGATTATGCGGCGGGCCGATCGAGCCAAGAGGTCCCACACTTCGCCGGCGATGCGGCGCGTTCGACGGCGCTTAGCGACGGGATTATCGCTCGGGTCTCAATGGGTCGCGACCGAGCGATACGTGATGCCATGAAGAGCGAGCCGTGGGGCACCAGCCCACAACTCGTTGGTCGAGGCGGCGGTCATCACCGGGCGTGCTCGAGTCGGGTCCGTGAATGGATGACGCTCAAGGGACGATCGGTGGGTGTCCGGGCTGGCCGGACGACGTGCCCTGATCATCGAAGTCGTGCGGCCGACGATTCGGTGACCAGCTGCACGCGTCGCTGGACCCGGTCGCCGGCGATGGTCTCCGACGGTTCGTCGTGGCTCGAGTCGATCACTCCATTGCTCGGTTTGACCCGACGTGCTACCCGTGGGCGCAAGCTCGCGTCGGCAGCGTTTGCGTCATCGGAAGGGTCACCCTCTGCGATCGTCGCCTCGAGCCTTGCGGGCGCGCTGGACGAATTCAGCGAGGAGCGGCCATGTCCCGTCCATGGTGTTGCTGAGGATCACGATGTCAGCGTTCCAGACCGAGAGGTGGGAGAAGATGCCGCTGGCCCCTTCGCTCTCGCCGTCCTTGTAGTAGCCCAACTCGTTGAACTCCAGCCCGAAGCCGTGGCCTGCGGCGCCGCCGTCGGCGCTGGCGACCTGGGGTGTGAAGAAGTCGTCGGTGAGGTCGGCGGGCAGCAGCTGCCGCTCGCGAAGCGCTGCGACGAAGGCGTGCAGATCGCCGGCGGTGCAGAACGCACCGCCGTCGGGTGCGCCCTGGGGTGGATAGGCGTACACGTTCTGCTCGAGCCGTCCGTCGTCGGTCGGGTCGAACCCCTCGGCGAGGTCGGCGATCGCGTAGCGCTTGTCGAAGTAGCCGGAACGGGTCATGCCGGCGCGTGCGAGCACCTGGGTCTCGACGTACTCCCGGAAGCCTCGGCCGGAGGCGTGCTCGATCGCCATGCCTGCGACGATGTAGCTGGCGTTGCAGTAGCGAATCGCGCTGCCCGGAGCGAAGTGTGGCGGCTTGTTCGCGAACAGCGGCAGGAAGTCACGCGCGGTCACGATCGTGTGACACGGCACCACTCGAAACACCTCGGCGTAGTTCTCGCCGTCGTCCTCCTCGGCGATGTCGGCGATCCCGCTGGTGTGCGTGAGCAGGTGGCGCAGCGTGACCGCGGGAGCGATGGCGGTGTCGGTGAGTTCGACGTACTCGTGGATCGACGCATCGAGGTCCAGTCGCCCGGCGGCGACCAACTGCAGCACCGCGACGGAGGTGAACAGTTTGCTGATCGACGCGACGTCGAAGCGCATGTCGAGGGTGTTCTCCACACCCCAGCGCGGTGACGCCAGGCCGCACGCAGATTGGAGGAGCACCTCGCCGTTGCATCGGACGTCCACCACCCCGGAGAACGCCCGGCCGCCGCTGCCGGGCGATGTGAGGAATTCCTCCAGCCACGCCGTGTCCATGACCTTCACGCTACGCACGGTCACATTGAGGGGTGCGCCGAGTTCGGCGCAGGCCAGTCGACGTGGCGGCCGAGACGAGGTTCGACGACTGCGCGAACGCGGTGGCGACATGCCAGGCGAACACGGATGCGAGGAATGCGCGTTGAGCCACGCCCCGCTGAGAGGATTCTCGACGGGTCGTGATGGCGGCACCGACCATGCCAGTGAAGCCGGTGACGGTCAGGACGCCACACACCAGCCGATACCACAGCGCGCCTCGGAGCCGGCTCGCGACCGCGGGCATGACGGCCCAGGCAAGGAAGGTCACGACACTGGCGATCGAGTGCCCCGCGTCGCTTCTCGTCGCTCGGGGATCGGTTCCAGGTCGAGGGCATCGTGGATCGCTGACTTGCACGATCCCTGCGACGATGGTGGTCGTTCCCGCGAGACGTGCCAACCGGACCAGTCCACGAGTCGGCATCGGCATGATCATGCTTGCCGCTCCGAGTGTCACGAAGCCCGGGATCATCCACGGCGCTGACCTCGTGCCTCGCGCAGCGAGGCCGCTGACATGGTGCGACCGATGGGAGTAGCCGGGGTGGCGTCGACCGGCCGCTATGGCCGCTGCGCAGAACGAGAGAGGACCCCAGACCCCAGCCGACCGGACGACCGCGCCGGCGCACCGCCGCCCAGCTGCACTCAACGTGCGATCAATCATCAATCCCAGCCATTCGAAAAGTGTCGCTCCTTGTGCAGTTACGCCGATGTGTCTCAGCTGAGCCAGTTCGGTGACTGACCGAGCGTGTCAGTGGTGCTCTGCCAGTCCGGTCTGGTAGGCAGCGATGACCAGTCCAACCCGTGTCGGTACCCCGAACTTGTCGAGGAGTCGACTGACATAGCTCTTGACGGTGGCCGTGCCGACGTAGATGCGCTCGGCGATCTGCCGGTTGGAGAGGCCTTCGCAGACTCCGAGCAGTACGTCGAGTTCCCGCTCGGTGAGATCGGGCGGGGTCTGCTTGGTGAGCGATGACGGCCGGCGGAGGTAGTCGTCGAGTAGCGTCCGGGTGACCGAGGGTGACATCATCGCGTCGCCCTGGGCGACGAGCCGGACGCAGCGGATGAGGTCGGTGGTGTTGGTGTCCTTGAGCAGGAAGCCATCTGCTCCGGCACGCAGTGCTCCGAAGACGTAGTCGTCGAGCCCGAATGTGGTGAGGACCACGATCCGGGTGCCGTCGTGTGCGGGGTCGGATCGGATCTGTTCGATCGCATCGATGCCGTTGAGTACTGGCATTCGGATGTCCATGAGGACGACGGTGGGGGCCAGTCGTCTCACGACTCGCACCGCTTCTTGGCCGTTCGCAGCTTCGCCGACGATCGTGATGTCGGCTTCGGAGTCGAGCAGTGACACCAATCCGCTGCGGACGAGCTCCTGGTCGTCGGCGACGACCACGGTGATCGGTTCGCGAGTTTCGGGCCTGATGTCATCGGCGACGCTGTCGGTCATTGCGGTGCTCGTTCGAGATGGGCGTGGACTCGGAATCCACCGGTCGGTACCGCTCCGGTGTCGACGTTCCCGCCGTGCAGGGACACCCGTTCGCGCATGCCGACCAGGCCGAGGCCAGCTCCCAGTCGGCTGGTTGCCGAGGAAACCGGCACTCGGCCGTCATCCTCGACGATCACCTCGACCCGGTCGTCGGTGACGCGAACGGAGACGGTTGCCGTGGCGCCCGGGGCATGGCGGCCGATATTGGTCAGTGCTTCCTGGACGACTCGGTATGTCACGAGACGCACGCTGGATCCCTCGAGCTTGATCGCCGGGTCGATGTCGAGTCGAACCGGGCCATGGTCGCGGCGGTGTGTCTCGACGAGGTCGGCGAGCTCATCGAGCCCCGGCGCTGGGGCGAGTGCGGGGTCGGTGTCGCCGCGCAGCACGTCGAGCAGCGTTCGGAGGTTGTCGAGCGCTGAGCGCGCTGCGTCTTCGACGGGGACCAGACGCCGTCTCGCCGCCTCGCTCGCCTGTTGGCGGGCGACCGCAGTTTGGATCACGACCGCCGTCAGGTTGTGGGCGACCAGATCGGTCAACTCCTCGGCGACCCGGAGACGCTCGTCGGCCACTGCTCGCGCCTGCCGGGCTGACAGGTCCCGTTCGGCGGCCTCGGCTTCCCGTAGGGCCCGGTCAGCAGCAACCCGTCGCCGGCGGACCACGCTGCCGATCAACCACGGTACGGCGAACAGGAAGATCCACGGGAAGATCGGACCGTCGTACTCTGTGCCGCCGACCTTGCCGAGGAGCGTCATCGCGGCGACGACCAGAGCTAAGCCGATGGCGCTGTGGTGTACGGGTGCCCAGGCAGCGACGGCGAACGATGCGATGAGCACGGTTCCTGGAAGGTTGCCGTGCTGCCAGCCGAGCGCAGCGATCGTGAACAGCGTCGCCAAGGCGACTGCGAGCGCGGCGAGGGCGTGTCGCCGGCGGAACACGAGGGCGATCCCGGGTGCCGCTGCGATGACGACGAGCACGGGCGTCACCGGCTCGCGATACACGATCGTGGTGCTGGTGTCGGGCACGAGCGAACCGGTCACGTTGATCGCCGCGATGGCGAGCCCGAACGCCACGTCGACCGGCCAGTCCCGTGCGATCAGATGGTGTCGTCGTCGATGCGGTGCTGGTGTCGCCGTCCAGCCGGTGGATCTGACAACGGAGGCCTCGAGTTCGTCAACGACGCCGGTCAGGCGATCAGCGGACGACGTTGCCGGCTGGGACCCGCGCAGCGCACCGAGCATCCTGCGGAGGTCAGCGAGCGCAGTTCGGCTGGTGTCCTCGATCGTCCGGAGGGGACCGTCAAGCGTCCCCGGGAACGCCTGTCGGATGGCAGCTGCTTGCACCGTGACCACCGATAGCGAGTTCGTGACCGCGTCGTGGAGGTCGCGTGCTACTCGCCGCCGTTCGGCGCGCGCCGCCTCGTCTGCGGCGGATCCCGCCAGGCGCGCCGCGTCGAGCGCTCGGGCGCGCGCATGCTCAGCGGTGCTGCGTCGCGCGTGCACGACGCAGCCGAGGAGCCAGATGAGCAGCAGCTGTCCGAGGGTTCCGAGCGCCAGCCACGACTCGAAGTAGGGCGCTTGGCGGGCAACGAGCACCGTGCCGGCCGCGCCGGCGTATGCGATTCCGAGGAATCCGCGACGTGTCGACGCGTAGGCACCCAGCGCGTAGGCGGATGCCAACCATGCGAACGGCATCGCACCCGGATTCCACTCGAGCGCGAGGACGACGGCGCCGAGCGTCGTGCTGATCACGAACGTGGTCAGTGGATGCGATCGCCGCCAGAACAGGACCAGGCCAACTGCCGCCGCGAGTGCAAGATGGACCGGTCCACCGTCGGCGTACTCGTAGGCGGTGGTCGGGTCGGAGCCGACCGCACCCGCGACGCTCACCAGCGCGGCGAGGACCGCGATCGCCGCATCGACGGGCCACCGCGCACTCGGCAGTCGCAGCCAGGAGCGAATCCGTTCGCGCACATTCCAAAGGTACGACGGTCGAGCGGCCCGCCTCTACCGCCGATCGGCGGAAACCCGATCGCTCCCTCTGGCGGTACCGCCGAGGCGGAGAGTCTGTCAACGCTGGTACCCGACACGTTCCTTGGCCACCAGGCCCGGCACCGGAGGTACTCCATGACCGATACAACGATCACCCGAGCGGCAACCCGAACAGCCGACGTCGGACTCGCCAACGCGTTCGGCGTCGGCAGCGTCCTCGCCGCGCTGGGGTCGCTCGGTTACATCGGCGGGAACTCGATCGACAGCCCACGCGAGGCGTTCATGCACCCGGTCAGCATCGTCTCGTGCATCGTCGCCACGACCGGCATCGTCGTGCTCGCCCTCGCCGTCGCCCGCTGGAGAACCAGCCTGCCGGACTGGGCCGTACTCACCGCCGCCGCCGGGCTCGTCTTCACTGCTGCGGGAGCCTGGTTCTACGGCACCGGGATCGTGGCGATCGGCGAGTACACCGACGACGAGCTGTTCGAGAAGATTGGCACCCACGGCTGGATGTGGGCGATGTGGATCCCCAAGGTCGTCCTCTGCCTCATCGCCTTCGCGACCCTGGCCGTCACTGGCTGGCGCAGCCGCGCCATCCCTCGCGTCTCGTCCGCCGCGTTCGGACTCGCCGCTGTCGCCTCGCTGATGCCCGTTCATCCACCCGGGATCCTGCTCGCCTCACTCGCCTTCTTCCTCGTCTCGCGCACCCAACCCGAATCCAGAACCTGACCTGATCGACGCTGCTCACCCGAAGCTGAGCGCGTTCATCCGAGCCACACCCGACCTTCTCACTAGCCAACGCCGTTCGCCCCAGGCCACACACGTGGAGGACAATCCGATGTACACCCCGAAACGAGCCGCCCGGCTCGCCGCAACCATCGCAAGCGCAGCAGTACTGCTCGCTGCGTGCGGTGACGACTCCGACACCACCACCGTCCAAGACGAGACGCCCCCCGCCAGCGGCGAAGAAGCGACCGGCTTCTGCGACGCATCCCTGGCCATCGAGCTCGTATCGGAGCCGCAGATCGACTTCGAGTCAGCCACCCAAGCCGAGATCATCGCTGCGGTGCAGGGCTTCGGCGCCGAGGTCCTGCGTCCGCTCGCCGACGACATCGTCGCCACCGCCCCCGCCGTCGTCGCCGCCGAGGTCGAGACGCTCTCCGCCGCGATCGACGACCTCGCAGCCGGAAACCTCGAAGCCATGGAGCGCCCGGACGTACAGGCAGCCAGCGACACCTTCGATGCTTTCGTCGATGACGAATGTGGCTGGACCTCGCTCGCGGTGACAGCGACCGACTACACCTTCACTGGGATTCCCGATGCCATCGATCCGGGCCCGACACGATTCCGCCTCACCAACGAAGGTCGAGAAGCTCACGAGGTCCTGGTCTTTCGGCGCAACACGGGCACCGACCAGTCGATCGACGAACTGCTCGCTCTCTCCGACGAAGAAGTGTTCGACCTGGTGACGCCCGTCGGGAATCCGGCCCTCGCGACACCCGGCGGCAGCGAGTCGGTCACATTCGACCTTGAACCCGGCTCCTACATAGCGCTGTGCCTGATCCCGACCGGCATCGTCGACGAGACCTCGATACCCGCCACCGACGCCCTTCCCCACGCCGCCCACGGCATGACCCGTGAGTTCACCGTCAACTGAGCACCGGTCCCCGGCTACGACCGTCCCGGTGCGTGCTCAACCCGACAATCGATGGCCCGACCCGAACCCTCGACGAACGCAAGCACCGCGAGTGAATCAGCCAGCACTCGTGATCCGATTCCGGTAGCGCACCTGGTCCTCCCGTTCAACGCAGACCCAGGCAGCGGAAGGGGGTTGGCGTCGGTCGCGTACTGCGCGGGCGGGTTCAACGACACCGAAGAATCTTGGTCCAAATGCCGCTCTCCGAGGCCCCGTGGGAGACACTCGATAACCGCCACTCGATAATCCGGCCCGAAGCGCTCAGCACGCGCCGCATCGCGGCCCAAGTCGCGCATCCCATAACCCCCGGGCGGCAGTCCCGGTCAGTG
>CAZYWK010000102.1:0-13144 GCA_964651825.1 uncultured Ilumatobacteraceae bacterium
ATTGCCCCACCTGCCAGACCGCCGGCAAGATTCTCGCCGACAACACCACCTCGAAATTTCTGAGGTAATCACGACGCGCTGAGCAGCTCCCACAGGTGGGACTTCAGAAGGGAGTCCCCAGCACCCGAGGAGCCAGCGCAGCGAATGACGGCGAAGCGACAGTCGAACGCCCGCACAGGGACAGCCACGCTGTTCGGGCGTGCTGCGATCTACGCGCGGATCTCGTTGGACAAGGTCGGCGAGGCGGCCGGTGTTGGCCGGCAGATCGACGCATGTCGCCACCTGGCCGCCCTCGAGGGATGGAGCGTCGACGAGGTGCTCGTCGACAACGACCTCAGCGCCTACTCCGGTGCGTGTCGCCCCGAGTACGAGCGCTTGCTCGACCTCGTCCGCCGGCGCGAGATCGATGTGATCATTGCCTACCACCCCGACCGGCTCTATCGACGGCTCGCCGACCTCGTCGAGCTGACCAAGGTGGTCGCCTCCGCCGGCGTCGAGATCCGGACGGTGGCTGCCGGTCACGTCGACCTCAACACCGCGAGCGGACGCTTCACCGCACAGGTCCTCGGGGCGGCTGCAGAGCACGAGTCCGCTCGGATCGGTGAGCGTGTGAGCGCGAAGCACCACCAGAACGCCGAGCTCGGGAACGCCCACGGCGGCGGACGGTCCTACGGCTACCGGCGAGTGGCACAGGGCCAGATCGAGGTCGTGCCGGAGGAGGCTGACGTCGTTCGAGAAGCCGCGGCCCGAGTGCTCGGTGGGCAGTCGCTCGCGTCGATCGTCGTCGACCTCAACGAGCGCCGCATCCCCTCGGCGCACGGCAAGAAGTGGCGACCAGGTTCCCTGGGCATGGTCCTCAGGTCGGGACGTATTGCGGGACTTCGGGAGTCGAAGGGTGACGTGGTCGGCGAGGCGAACTGGGAGCCGATCCTCGACCGGGCGACGTGGGACCAGGTGCGTGCCCGCCTCAGGCACGCTCCGCTCGGCCGCCGGCCGAAGGTCAACCTCCTCGCTGGGATGTGCCGTTGCGCCGAGTGCGGGGCTGTGATGGCCGCCGTCAGCGAGCGCATGGACAAGAAGCTCAGGCCGGGGCAACGCCCGCCCCGTCGCACGCTCGCGTGCGACAAGGCGAACCGCCACGGCTGCGGCTCCAACACGGTGAAGGCCGACTACGTCGAGCAGATCGTCGTCGACTACGTGCTCGCCGCGCTCGAACACACCGACATCGCCACCGCCCGCGCTCGTCGCGCCGGCGGCGACGCCCACCAGTTGGTCGCCTCGATCGAGACCGACGAACGGTTCCTCGCGGACCTTGCGGCGGACTATGGCGCGCAGCGGATCAACCGTGCGCAGTTCCTCGCTGCACAGGACCCGATCCACGCTCGTCTACTCCTCGCAAGGCGCCGGCTCGATCAACTGACCATCGACCCCAGCCTCGACGGCACAGCTTTCGGGGGCGTGACAGCCGACAGCTGGGACCGCCTCGACCTCGACCAGCAACGCGCCCTCGTCGGCCTGTTCGTCGAGCACGTCGTCATCCGGAAAGGCAAGCGAGGCCGCTACTTCGACCCCAGCCGAGTCCAACCGGTACCGGTCGAGAGCGGCTGCCCATGAGACAACGAACCGCCCCGAGCCGTAGAGCCCTCGCCACGTTCGACGGCCCACCGCGGGCGCGGCCCGAGCCGCGCCGCTACTGCAGTGCTCAGACTCGATGGGCGTGGAAGGCTGCGGCAGGGGCGCTACCGGGTGGTCGCCCGGGCAACGAGATCGATGAGAGGGGCTCGATGCACCGAGTTGTCGCCTCCACCGCCATACAGAATGGCCGCGATCGATCCATCGTCCAGGCACACGCGCGCTTGAGCACCGCGACCGTCCCAGAAGCCGGGGTGCCCGGCGATCTCGACGGACTCGAACTCAGAACCGAGAGCCTCGCAGACGGACGGCCCGGTACTCGACGAGTAGACCGCGATCAACACCTGCGGCGAGCCGTCGCTGTCGAAGGCACATTGGCCGTCCGCGATCTCACGCCCGTCCGAGAAGGTGACGTCGAACGCCGCCGAGAGTTCGGCTGGCGTGACACGGTCACATGGCCCAGTCGTGCCGATTCCCAGACCGCGAGGAGGCTCGGCGCCGACCGGGCTCGTCGTCGGGGGCACCATTGGGGACGAAACCGATGGAATCGTCGGTGCTGTCGCGGCGGGGCCCGCGGACCCGCCGCAGGACGCCAGCACGACCACTGCCAGCAGGGCGACGGCGGAGGTCCTCACCCGCCGTCACCGGCACGGTACAAGTTGACGTTGATGCCTGTCTGCTCTCCCTGCGGTTGCAGGATGAGCTGCGCAGGCAGTCCGTCGGGCGTTTCCACGTAGATCCACACCTCGACATCGGGCTGGATGTCGGCCTCCGACACCAGCCAGGGCTGCCCGCGATCAATGATCGTGAACCCGGCACCTGGCAGCTCGGCGAGCAGGAACCGCGCGAGCTCGTCGGAGGGCATCGCCACCGTGATGAGCTGGACGACCGTCTCGCGCTCGTCGACATCGGCGGGGTAGTCGTCAGCCGGGAAGGGCACTTCATGATCGGGCGGGAGGGGGAGAGCGGCAAGCGTCGGGTGCAGCTCGGCCGGGCGGACGCCGGTGGGTTCGTCGACGGCCGACGCATCCTCCGTGCTGCCAGGGTTGGCGTCGCTCTGCTGGGCGGCGAACGAACCCAACGACTCGCTGTCGGAGGTCGCCGGGTCCTCACCACCTCCGCACGCGCTGACGAGGACGACCAGCGCCACCGCCAACGCCGCGCCGGGTGCCCATCGGCTGGGTCGCTGAGCGTCGGTGGGTGGGCGCCGTGAGTGTCCGTCCGGAGTGGTGTGCACGGGGCGGACGGTACGGGAGGGCACTGTGAGGAAGGTGAAAGTGCGGCCGGGAGTCAACCGATCCGGTCGAGTGTCGCAGTGATTTCTGCTCCGGCGTCGGTGATCGTGGTCGTCAGCACATCACCGTCACACTCGTAGGTTGCTGGGCCGCTGAGCACGGGGCTCTGGATTACTTGCGTGCCAAACGGAAGTTCGCGTCCGTTCATCGTCATCGAGACGGTCGCGTCCGAGCTGGATTCGTCGATGGTCATGGTCCGGTTCGCCGCGTCGATCGACCAGGTGCCGATTTCGACGCTGTTGATCGTCACGTCCAACTGTTGGCCGAGCGATGCGAGGGCAAACTGCCAGCCTCTTCGTTCGCCGCGGAATCCTCCGTCGTCGTTCATCACGACGACGTACTCGCCGCCGAGGTGCCGGTTGGCCCCGGGTTCCCCGACCGCCTGTCCGATCTGGTCGAGGAAGTCCTGGCTCCTCAACCTCCACGTGCCTGCGATGCAGTCGGCTTCGCCGACGATCACGGTCGCAGTCGCCCTGATGTTCGGGTCGAGCTTCGACACGGCAGTCACACTGTAGGTGCCGGGCTGCTTCCCGGCGGTGTAGACGCCGTTGGCGTCGATGGTGCCGCCGGTCGCGCTCCAGATCACGTCGGCGACGTTGCCGTCGGCGCCGCGGGCGACGAACTGGATCGACCGGTTGACGAGCACGCCGCCGGGATCCGGTTCGATCACCAGTTCCTTGAGCCGGACCTCGACCACGGCCCGGCGAGGAGGTTCTCCGTCAGCCCGCAGACCGGTCGCACTGGTCGCTTCCAGCGTGATCAGGTACGGGAAGTCGCTCGCCGAGCTGGGTGTGGCATGGGTGCGTTCCCACACGGCAGGCACGTCGAGGATCGCCCCGGCTTCGATCAGCCGCGCATCGCCTCGCCAGCCACCCTGCCCGGCCTCCCACGAGAGTTCGGGGTTGGTGGCGTTCGTCACCGAGGCCTGGAGTTCGATCTCGTCGCCGGGCTCGGCGACCTCGACGACAGCGGGGACCGAGAGGCGGATCGGCTTGACGGTGATCGTGTGGTCCTGCCACGCCGACTCGCCGGCGAAGCGGGCCGGGTCGACTTCGACGCGCAACGTGTCGTCGACGGGGAGGTTCAGCCCGGTTTCGGTCGGGCGATAGTTGCGCAAGGCCGAGTCGACCTCGAAGTGGCTCAACACGGCGCGACCACGCGACCACGGTTCCCCGGTCACGTCGACCTGCCAGCTCTGTGGACAGAACGTCAGCAGGCCGCCGTCCTGAGCCGTTTCGCCCACGATCCCGTTGACCGCGTTGTCGCGCAGGTACAGCGAAACGTCGAGTGCCAGCCCGTCGGCGACCTTGACGCCGGCCAGACCTGAGGTGGCTGTCGACATCGTCGACAACACGGTGCGGGCGATGTCGGCGTCGGCGGTCCACCCGGTGGACTGCGCCGTCACCGTCACCGTCGTCCATGAGCCATCGATGGTGAAGTCCTCGGGGAACGCCGGAAGGTTGATCTCGGTTTCCAGGGCGGAAAGCGAACTTGGGTACAGCCCGGCGGTGCCGTTCAGGTAGGTCTCGAGCGCGACGAACGCGGCCCCACCGGCGGCGATCACCCAGCCGGCGGCGGGGATGAACCCGCCGACGGTCGTGACGGTGCCGATCTTGTCGAGCACTTCCCTGCGGGGACCGTCTGGCGAGAGCGTGTTGGTCTTCGCCGTCGAGATCAACGCGGACAGCTCGTCGGCACCGGATATGGAAATGCCCGCCGTCACGCACGCCCCGCCGATAGGAGCGGAGCGGAGGGACCGCGTCGCTGACGTCGCCGAGCCCGATACCGAGCGCAACGGAGCCGGACCGATCGATAGGGAGCGCGGCGCCATGATCGACTGAAGACCTTCCGCGGAATCGAACGTGGAATCGAGGCCCATCGCCGCAGTCACGGCATCGAGCAGCTGGCGTCCTTCGTCGTTCAGTTGCTCGGCGTTCCAGACGCTCTCCAGGTCGCTGCTGGAGCCGTCGTCGAGGTAGCTCTGGGCCAGCTTCAGGGGGATCAGCGCCGGGTCGATGGCGGCGAACCCGGTCGCCTGCAACTCGGCGAACGTCGTGCCGTAGTCGCTGGCTGCGGTGTCGATCTCGTCGATGAAGGCGTCGACGAACGCCAGCCATGCTCCCGGTGCATCGGGCATCGGCTCCACGTCGAGCCGTAACGTCGGGCCGGTCGTCCCTGCGCGTTCGAGGTAGAGCTCGAGTTGGCCGCCGCCCAACGGGTCATCAGGAGACATCGGCGCCCGGAAGTACAGCGTGGCTCCGTCGACGAAGATCGGGATCCCGATGTCGCTGTCGTCGGTGCTCAGGCGGAGCTGGAGGCCGTCTGCGTCGCCCGCATGGATCTGGGTGAGTTCCACCCGGCCGAGGGTTGCCACTTCGCCAGTCGACAAGCCGACCTCGCCGAGCGCGGTGGTCGCAACGGCCGTTGGGGCTGGTGTGGTCGGCGGGGCGCTCCCGTCGGATCCTGCCGTACCGGCGCAGGCGCCGAGCGCGACGGTGAGCAGGGTCACCGCGGCGCGGCGTACACGGTGGTAAGGGGTGAATCGGATCATGGCCGCTTCGAGGCTGTCACCGATCGGTGAAAGTCTGTCGTGATCAGGGCGGGCCCGTTGCCAGGGATGGGCCGGGCGAGCGATACGTTCGGCGGATGGGTACGGCGGGATCTGATCAGCGGCCCCGATCTCGCCGGTCGGGATCGGAGCGCAGCAAGCGATCGAGCAGCGTCGACCGCTTCGTCGGAAGGGCCAAGGAGATCGCTGCCCTGACGGGCGCACTGCCGGCGACTCGGCCTACCGGCGCCGTGCTCTGGACGGTTGTCGGACCCGCCGGCATCGGCAAGACGAGGCTTGTCCAGGAGTTGGCCCACGTCGCCGTCGGCAGCGGACACCGAGTGGTGTGGGGGCAATGCTGGGACGAGGCGGGCACCCCGCCGTATTGGCCGTGGACCCAAGTGATACGGCAGCTCCGAGGGAACCCCATCGGCGTGGACCTCGGGTCGTTCGTCCAGCCCGATGCTGGGCCGGTCGATCGGTTCGCGCTCTTCGACGCGACGGCCGTCGAACTCCGTGCCGCAGCCGCCGAGGTCCCGCTGGTGGTGGTACTCGACGATCTGCACCACAGCGACGCACTCTCGCTGATGCTGACCCGGTTCGTGCTGGCACATCTCTCCGACGCTCCCCTCCTGGTCGTGGGGGCGTACCGGGCCTACGAAGCTGCAGCCCGCTCCGACATCATCGGGCATCTCGCGGCACTGCGGGACGATGCCAACGAGTTGAATCTGAGCGGACTCGATCTCGACGGTGTCCGCGAACTCGTCGGAGACACGCTGCGCGCCGACGACGTCCACACACTGACGGGCGGCAATCCGCTGTTCGTGGAACAGATCGTCCGCTCGGCCGAATGCCCCGTCGCTGGCACTCCGTCGGCCTCCGACGCATCCGCAGGTCATGCGACGTTGCTCTCGGCGGTGACGGCCCGGTTGATCGCGGTCGACGCCGAGGTCTTGGAGCTGCTCGCTGGGTTGGCGGTCCTCGGCCCCCACGCCACCGGCGCGGCGGCCGCAGCGCTGCTCGGTCGTGACGTCGACGTGTTGGAGCGCGTCGCCGGTCGTGCTGCCGACGCGGGCCTACTCGGACCCGAACCCTGGAGCCTGTCGCATCAGCTGGTGGCCGACGCGATCATGGGGCTGGTCGCCGACGATCGCCTGGCCGCGTGGCACTTCACCGCCGCAGGGCTCGACGGCGCGGGTGGATCGTCGCCTGCCGAGCGCGCCTTCCATCTGTGCCGCGCCGGCGGCGAACACTGGGAGGCCGCCGTGGAGGCGTGCTGCGAGGCGGCCGAGGTGGCCTCCGAGTCGTTCGCCCACGCCGACGCGGTCGCCCACTACGAGCGCGCCGTGGGCCTGATCGACGATCATGCTGGAGGCCCTGAAGTGGCCTTCGACGTGACGTTCGCCATGGCGGCTGCGCTCGAGCGGTCCGGTCGGCGTCTCGATGCCGAGGCAACCTACGGACGCGCCTACGTCCACGCCCGCAGATCCGGCAACGCCGAGTCGGTGGCTCGGGCCGCTGCGCGCCACGGGATTTCGTTCTACGCCGACGAGCACCTGCACCGTGCGAGAGCCGACGAATGTCGCGCTGCGTTGGAGGTCTGCCCCGGCGACAGTGCTTTGAGGGTTCGTCTGTTGGCCAACCTTGCCGCGTCGCACATCGCCGCTGCGGGGAGCGCACGTCTCGCTGACGAGGCGGTCCGCATCGGCAGACGGATCGGTGATGCCGAGGCGCTCGGGATCGCGCTGGTCGCTCAGCAGGTCACCGACCTGGGACCGGCAACCCTGCACCGGCGGCTGCGCACCAGCAGGGAGATCATCGCCCTCGCAGAGATGTGCGGCGAGTCCGACCTTGCCATCCGTGGACGATTCCTGCTCAAGAACGCGCTGCTCGAAGCAGGAGAGGTACGCGAACTCGATGCGGAACTACTCAATCAGGACCGGCTGGTCAACGACACCGCGGATGTCCGGTTCGCGCGCCACTCGCTGTGGTTCCGATGCATGCGAGCCAGCTTTGACGGCCACGCCGCCCAGGTCGAGAGCTTGGCCACGCGTTGCCTGGAGATCTCGCAGCAGCTTCAGGACCCGGACGGCTTCGGCGTCTACACCGGCCAGTACGGCGTCGCGCTCTGGATGCAGGGCCGTCTCGTGGAACTCGAGCCGGTCTACCTCGACCTGATGCAGACCGAACCTGATGCCCCGCTGTGGCCTGCTGTGCTCGGCTGGATATGGCTCGGTCAGCGACGCATCGAGGCAGCCCGCGGCATGCTCGATCGAGTTCCCCCGCCCAAGGAACTGCCGAGCGGCATGCACCAGCTGCTCAGTCTCTACACCATTGCCGACCTCACCGTCGCGGTCGGCGATGACACGCTCGTGGGCGACATGTGGGAAGCGTTGCTGCCCTACGCCGACCGAGTCGTGCCGATCGCCATGGGCGCCGCGTGCTTCGGGGTGATCGCACGGCCATTGGGTCAACTCGCACTGCGGATGGGGCACGTCGACGAGGGCATCGCCCACCTCGAGCGGGCCGTGCAGATCACTGCACGGATGGGCGCCCGCCCGTGGTTGGTCGACGCACAACTGGCGCTGGCCGAAGCCCTTCTCGATGCCGGCCGAGCCGACGACCGACGGCTCTCGCAGCTCGTCCGCGAGGCATCCGGCACCGTCTCGAGCTTGGATCTCGCGGTGTTCTCGGATCGCGTCACCACCCTCGCCGACCGGGTTGAGGCGATGCGAATCGCGACACAAGTGCCCACCTCCGCCGCGTCGCACGCACGGACTCACTCGGCCCAACACCGGGCGCTGGCGAGGGTGTCTGTGCTCGGCACGTTCGACGTACGGGCCGTCGACGGGTCGTCGCCTCGGTGGACATCGCGCAAAGCACGGTCACTCCTCAAGATTCTCGTGGCACGCCGAGGCTCACCGATGGCCCGCGAGCAGCTCATGGACCTGCTCTGGTGCGACGCTCATCCCGACGACGTGGCCAATCGGATGTCGGTCGCCGTCTCCACAGTGCGCCGCGCGCTCGATCCTGGCCGCACGTTGCCGGTGGACGCGCTGGTCCGCGCAGATGGCGGCAGTCTCCGCCTCATGTTCGATGTGGTGGACGTTGACGTCGAAGCGTTCTTGCGGCACGGCCAAGCCGCCATCGATTCCCACCGACGCCGAGACCCTGACGCCCTGTCGATGCTCCGCGCAGCGCTCGCGGAGTATCGGGGCGAGGCGCTTCCCGACGAGCCGTACGAACCGTGGGCCCAGGCGCTCAGATCCTCGGTGTCGGCGACCTACGCCACCCTCCTGCGAGCCACGGCAGAGCGCGCCGTCGTCCTCGGCGATTCACTCCTCGCTTCCGACACGATGCGCCAGTTGGTCGAACTCGACCCCTACGACGAGTCGGCACATCTCGGGCTGGTGACGGCGCTCCGCTCGCTGGGCGCCCACGGTCAGGCCCAGGCAGCGGTGCGCTGCTACGTCCAGCGCATGGCGGAACTCGGCCTCGACGTCGAAACCTCAGCAGCAGCGCGATAGGAACCCAGCTCTGACTCGACTCCCCGCCAGAGGCGCCCTTTCGGAGATCTCATGAATTGCCTTCCTCTGACGAATCGCGCCCGCCTCTGGCTCCGTCCCACAGCGTCGCGACCGGGACTGCCCACACACGCTCGCCGAGGCGGGCGGTCAGGGGGCCGGTGTGGAACAGGATGCCGCATTGGAATCGATCGCCGAGGCGATCACTCAGGAACGTCAGGGCGCTCGCGTCGCGCTGGTTCACGGTTCGGGCCGACTTCACCTCGATCGCAATCGCAGTGCCGTCCGGGCGCTCGATGATGACGTCGACCTCGATACCGGAGCGATCCCGGAAGTGGGCAAAGGTCAACGCCTCGTCGATTGCGGTCGCTTGGCGCATCAGCTCTGCGAGCACGAAGGATTCGAGGAACGCACCGCCCATCGCCGCCGTACTGAGCCGCTGCGCCGACAGCGACAGCACGCCAGCGGCGAGCCCCGTATCGGTCACGTGGACTTTCGCCCGGTGACCGGTCTTGGCGGAGACGCCGACCGTCCAGCCAGGCAGCTCGGTCGTGAGGTACAGCCGCTCGAGTAGCCGCCGATAGGTCGCCACCGTCGGCTGCGACACGTCGAGCGAACGAGCGAGTTCGGTGTTGACCGCTGTCGATGAGGTTCGTTGTGCGATCAGCCGATAGAGACGCGACAACGCCCCGGAGTGCCGGATGTCGATGAGGTCGGGCAGGTCTCGATCGGTCACGGTTGCCAGGTAGCTCGCGAACCATCGAGTTCGCTGGGTCGGCGTGGCACGCCGGAGGGCGGCCGGGTACCCGCCCGCCGCCACCACGTCGAAGACATCACTGCGCCCGAGCTCGGTCCGGAAGTTGCGAGGCTCGCCCCCTTCGAGCAGCTCAGCCAGCCATCGCTGCTTCGCACCGAACGTCTCAGCCGCAGCCAGCGGCATCAGCGAGAGTCGATGTGCTCGACCAGTGAGCGTCTCGGTGCCGGGCGGGAGCAGGAAGGAGCTAACCGATCCGGCGAGCAGGAAGCGCCCTGCGCCACCTTCGCGGTCAACGACGCGCTTGACGTACGAGAGCACTTCCGGCGCTCGGTGGAACTCATCGATGGCGACGAGCCCCGGCGATGCCAACGCCGTGCCGACATCCTCCCGAACGAGCTGGAGCACGCTGTCGTCGTCGAGATCGAGGACGACAGCGTCACGTCGCTTGGCGATGGAGCGCAGCATCGTAGACTTCCCAGATCCGCGCGGCCCCTCGAGCAGGATCGCCGGCTCCTCGTCGAGCAGATCGTCGACGAACGGTTCCGCCCACCGCTGCACGTGCTCGATCGTTAGGATCACGCCAGCGACCCTAGTCGAAGTTGAAGAATCGTCCCGATCTAACTTGCATGATCGTCCCAGACGTATCGACAGGATCGTCCGCGGGCGTTGCGCGAGACGGGATCGGGCCCGCCGACGCCGGCATCTTCCGGGACCAAATTTCTACACAAGCTGGTCTGTGGTGGTCATGAATTTCGTCGACAACGGCCTGACCGCGCGTTCGTACTGCCGCCCCGAGGATGAGCAACCACTCGATGTGTCATCTGGCTTTCAGTCGCCGCCCATCTGGTACTCGCAAGCCTGGCGGATGAGGCCGACGATGTAGGTGAAGTCGGAATCCTCCGATAACGCCACCTCCGTCGTGCCATTGCCCCAGTGCCCCTTGCCGCTCACGTCCCATGCAAGCGACCGTTCGTCTCGGAGAGACTCGATCGGGATGTTCAGCGTCAGCCGCATCCGGGCCTTCTGCGGCACCACATCTACAAAATTCGTCTCGGCCTTGAAGGCGACATAGAGCTTCAGGAAATGCCGCGTGATGGCGGGATCGAGGGCAAGGATCTCACTGCTCAGCCGCTCGAACAGCGCCCGGCGTTGTGGCGGCAGGAGATACGGATGGTCCTCGATGGTGAAGCCGCGCTCCTCTTGTGGAACCTGGAACTCGGCGATCACCTCGTCGGGCAGCTCGGGGCGCGTCCAGATCTTGAGCACGTCCTCGGCGAGCCGCTCTGCGCGAGCGCGGATCTCGGCCTCGTTCCACGTTTCGAGCTGTCCAAGACCCTTGTTGAGCCGAAGCGGGCTGTCTTTGAATCCACCCTCCATGTCGCGCTTCTTGGTGAACGGGTGGTCCGAGTACTCCGAGTTGTAGCCCGTCAGCGTCAAGTTGCCCAGCGTGTGGAGGTAGGTCTGCTGCACCGTCTGCCAGTCCTCACCCAGTGCAGCCTGCCACTCGCGTGACAGGTGCTCGTTCTGCGGGAGTATGTGCTCGATGGTGTACTCCTCGATCGTGACCGGCTCCTTACGCTCGAGGTTCTCCAGCTTCCGCAGGAAGTAGGACCGCCTACGGAAGTTGTAGAGGTCGGTCGACACCAGTGCCGTCTTGAACTCCGCATCGGTCGGAAACGCACGGTAGCTCTTCATCCCGAGGAAGCTCGCGACGACGCTGTCCACGTATCGGTCTTTCCGGAGCGAGGTCCCGAGCCCGGCGAAGGTCTTGTTGAGGGAGTTGGTCGGGACCCGGCAGACGGCACGACGGAAGACGTAGGACGTGACGATGCGCACGATCTCGAGCAACTCGTCCCGGTCGATGGTGCCCAGCTCGTAGTCGGTGTAGGCCTCGAGGAGGAACGGATAGACGACGTCCGCCTTGATCTGATCAAGGTCCTTGAAGGCGGGCCCAAGCTTGGCGTCGGTCTCCTTGCCCAAAGCCATCGCGGCGTACCTGCGGGCGAATTCGCGAAGTTCGGCGACGAGACCCTCGACGGTCTCCTGTTCTGCAGTGAAGACAGCCGTGAAGGCCTTGAAGGCGTCGTAGATGTCGTCGAGGCGCGGAATCTCACCCGTCTTGATCGTCAGGAAGTGGCGGACGAACTCGTCGAACTGACCTTCTCCAGCACCGCTGAACTCCAGTTCCATCGGGCGCCAGTACGCGTTGTACAGCTTCTCCTGTTGCTTCGGCGGCAAGTCCATCAGCACGTAGTTGCGAATGAGATCAGCCTGAGACAGCTTGCGACCCGTCGAGTTCATCGCTTCGAACACCAGTTGCGGGTTGTCAACGTTCCTGGTGAGCGTCACATCGACGACCACGAGCTTGTCCAGCCCGCGGCAGACGACCGCGAGATCAAGCGAGGGGTCGTTGAGCTTGTTGCGAAGGAACTCGAAGTTCGCTGTCACACGCGCGGACGCCGCCGCAGGCAGAGGCACCCCTTGAACGATCGAGATGAGTGTCGCTCGGTCCTCCTGAGAGAGGATCAGCTTGAACTGCCGCTCGCCGTCCTCGTCGTCGTTGAGCAGATACCGATTGCGGATCTTCTTCGGCGAGAAGCCGTCGATCGGCTCTCGCTCCTGCTCCGGGAGTTGTTCCAACCGCTCAGCGAGCGCAGCCAGCAACAGCGTCACGGTGGTGACGCGCTGCTGTCCATCGATGATCAGATCTGGTTCTGCCGACGTGTTGGTCCCTTGGTCTTTCGCGACGTACACGATCGAGCCGGTGAAGTGAGCGCCGAGCTTGTCGTTGTTACCGGCGCGGAGGATGTCCGACCAGAGCTGCGCGCACTCTGCCTCTGTCCAGGAGTAGACGCGCTGGTAGATGGGCACGACGAACTGGTTGCTCTTTTTGAGGAGCGTCAGCAGGTGGGAGTCGACAGCCTTCACGGGCTCCCATTCTCGCACGCGCCCCGTTGACGGCCGCCCGACCGGTGGGTCATTCGCAACGCCGTCGCAGGGTGGACACAGCTCGGAGCGTCACTGCGGCGGACGGTCTGTCGCCACTCCCACTCTGCACCTACTCCCGGAGTTGCTCCCGGAGTTGCTCCCGAACTTGCTCCCGACCGCGAGCGAGACGCCCGGCAGAGGCTCCTCGGTTCTCGAGCCCGGCCCGACGAGGGCCGTCCTGCTCGACTGGTACCGCGCCGCATGGCCGGCTGTCGACGGGTCCGGTCACCAGCGGTGACCTCTTCGGCAGTGAGCCCTCCCGTCCGACGATCCACCGAGAACGAACCGAGAGTCTGGGAGCGCAGCTGACTCCCGGAAATCGTGCACACCGTCCCGGTGATAATCTGTGAGTGCTGCCCGATCTTGCTCCCGATGAACGATTCGATCGGTGCGCCTCCTG
>CAZYWK010000103.1:0-12678 GCA_964651825.1 uncultured Ilumatobacteraceae bacterium
GCGAGTGTCGGCGACGGCCGGAACGCTGCCCGGTACGCCTCGACCGCGTCGAGCACCGAGCTCGGCGCCACGTGGTAGTTGGCCGCGAACGGAAGCCCCCGTCGCCCGGCGACCTCCGCGCTGTCACCGCCGCTGCTGCCGAGAACCCACACGTCGAGCTCGGCGTCCTCTCCGGGTACGACGTGCGCCTCCGTGCCGTCCGCTCCGCGATAGGTGCCGCGGATCAGCGCGAGGACATCATCGATCTGCTCCGCATAGTCCGGCGTTTCCGCGTTCGGTTGCTGGAGCAGACCGATCTGGAGCGCGAAGCGCGGTGAGTCCACGAGCTGCGCGAAGGAGAACGGCGGAGGAATGAGGAGCCCGTCGACGGTGCGACCAATGGGTGGCGACCCCGCCGTCGTGCGTCCCGACCGCGCCTGGTCGGTGACTTTGCGTTGGCGCAGGAAGCGAACGCCCGATCGCCCGAGACCGAGGTCGATCCGGCCCGGGTGGACGGCGTCGAGGATGCCGAACTGCTCGACGACCGCGAGCGGCGTCTGGTGGCCCATCAGGACCGCCCCGGAGCCGACGCGCAGCGTGCGGGTGGCGTTGGCGATCAGCGCGATCAGCAGCGCGGGCGTCGTGCCGGCGACGCCAGGGTTCAGGTGATGCTCGGCGAACCAGTACCGGTGGTAGCCGGCGGACTCGGCCCGCTTGGCGAGCTCGATCGAGTTGTCGATCGCCTGGCGGGCGGTCGACCCGCTCGGGATCGGGACGAGGTCGAGGACGGACAACGAGATGGCGTTGCCGGTGGCGTGTCTGGTCATGATGTTCCTGTTCTGGATGGTGTGAAGCGGGCGATCGAGAACGAGTCGATGGGCAGGGTCGTGCGGCCGGTGACGGCGAGCTCGGTCAGCAGCGGGCCGATGGCCGTCGTGTACTTGAAGCCGTGTCCCGAGCAGGGCGAGGCGATCACGACGTGGTCGTGCTCGGGGTGGTGGTCGATGACGAAGTGGCCGTCGGGCGCCACCGTGTACAGGCACGTCAGGACCGACGACACCGGCCCGCTCGCACGCGGCAGGAAACGGTCGACGAACCCGCGGAGGCGGGCGATCTCGTCGTCGGTCACGAGCCGGTCCACGTCGTCGGGATCTGCCGGCGTGCCGGCGCTGCCGACCTTGACGCCCTCCCCGGCGACCGCCGGGATGCCGTAGACCCCCTCGACGCCGTCGCTGACGACGAACGCCGGCAGACGGTCGATCCCGAACGGATCGCGATCCAGGGGATCGAACGAGACGTTGACCACCCGATGCGCGACGAGCGGGAGCGCCAGGTCGGCCACGAGGGCGTTCGTCCAGGCACCGCTCGTGATGACGAGCCGCGCCGCGCGGTAGGTCGTGGTGGCGGTGCGGACGACGACCGAGTCGGCGTGCGCCTCCCAAGAGACCACCGGTTCTTCGAACTTCAGTGACGCTCCGTGACGGAGTGCTCGATCCTGCAAGGCCCGCACCGTTCGGTCGGCGAACAACACACCGGCCTCGCGCTCGAACATCGCCGAGTAGCCCTCGGGCACCGAGAACGCCGGGAACTGGGTGTTCACCTCCCGTGCCGTCAGGTGGTCGTAGTCGAGCCCCCACGCCACTGCGCTGTCGACGAACGCGGCATGCATCGGCGATCCGTTCGGGGCGACGCGAATGGCGCCGCGCAGGTCGATCACCGGGAGCTCCGAGTCGTCGTTCAGTTCGGCCCAGCGGGGGAGCGCGTCGAGGATCAGCGGGACGTACTGCGGCCCTTCCTCGATGCTGCGACGCAGCATGCGGGTGGGCCCGTGTGACGAGCCGCGGGCGTGGCCCGGCGCGAACGCTTCGAGGCCGATGACGGTGTGCCCGGCGCGCGCCGCAGCGTCGGCGGTCGCGCTTCCCATCGCGCCGAGGCCGATGACGATCAGCTCGGCGCTGACTCCGTCCGTTGCGTTCATATCATGAGAATATATCCAGGTTGTGAGAAAGTTGAGTAGACAGATCGGAATTGTCGGGTTATCGTCACCGACCGTGTCCACGAACGCACCTGCGCCACCCGCCCCGCCCGATCTGGCCCCCGCACCGCTCGTCCACGAGCGCGCATCGACCGAACCGCACCCCCAGCCGCCCGACTCGGCAACAGGTGCGGCCCCCGTGCGGGTCGTCCGGCTGCGACATCCCTCGCGTTGGGTGGCGACCGTGGCGATCGTCGTGCTGGCGGCGATGTTCGTCAACGGCCTCGTGACCAACCCGCAGTGGGACTGGCCGATCTTCTTCGAGTACTTCACCGCTTCGTCGATCCTCGCGGCCTTGCGGACCACCCTCTGGCTGACGTTGTGGGGCACCGTGATCGGCTTCGGCCTCGGCACCGTGCTCGCCGCCATGAGGTTGTCGAAGAGCCCGCTGCTGCAGTCGGTGGCCTGGACCTACACGTGGCTGTTCCGGTCGATCCCGCTGCTCGTCAACCTGCTCTTCTGGTACAACCTCGCCTACCTCTACCCGACGCTGTCGATCGGCATCCCGTTCGGGCCGAGCTTCTGGAGCGGACAGACCCTCGACCTGTTCAGCCCGATGACTGCAGCGGTCATCGGGCTGGCGGTCCACCAGGCGGCCTACTCGTCGGAAGTGATGCGGTCCGGGCTGCTGTCGGTCGACTTCGGTCAACGCGAGGCGGCCGCCGCTCTCGGCATCCCGCGGTTCCGCCAGTTCCGGCGGATCGTGCTGCCCCAGGCGATGCGCACGATCCTGCCGACCGGCGCGAACGAGGTCATCAACCTCTTCAAGAGCACGTCGGTGGTCTACGTGATGGCGATCGGCGAGCTGTTCTACCAAGTGCGCGTGATCTACAACCGCAACGGAGCGGTGTGGGCGCTGCTGATGGTTGCCACGGCGTGGTACCTCGTGCTCACCACGGTGCTGTCGATCGTGCAGTACTACGTCGAACGGCACTACGCCCGGGGCGCCGCGCGCCAGCTGCCACCGACACCGTTCCAACGGTTCCGCGCCGCGCTCGGCAACGTCGCTGCACGGGCCAAGGCCGACACTGTCCAGGGCGCGGCCGCGCCGGCGGTCGGGTCATGACCTCGACCGTCGAGCGGACCATCGAGCGGACCATCGGTCGCACCACCGACGATGCCCGTCAGGATCCGGTCGACGTCATCGACCGTCCGATGGTCCTCGTCCACGACGTTCGCAAGAGCTACGGACAGCACGAGGTGCTCCACGGCATCGATCTGAAGGTCGCCTCCGGCGAGGTCGCCGTCGTGCTCGGAGCGTCCGGGTCGGGCAAGAGCACCTTGCTGCGGTGCATCAACCAGCTCGAGCGGGTCGACAGCGGGTATGTCGCCATCGACGGCGACATCATCGGCTACCGCCGGTCCGGCGACACCCTGTACGAGCTACGCGAGCGCGAGGTGTTGCGCCAGCGCATCCACGTCGGCATGGTCTTCCAGAACTTCAACCTGTTCCCGCACCTCACCGCCCTCGAGAACATCGTGGAGGCGCCTCGATCGGCGCGTGGACAGTCGCGCCGGGAGGCCGAGGCGCTGGCTCGCGAGTTCCTCGGCAAGGTCGGCCTGGCCGACCGCGCCGACGACTACCCCCGACGGCTGTCGGGCGGTCAACAGCAGCGGGTCGCCATCGCCCGGGCGCTCGCCATGCAGCCCAAGGTGATGCTGTTCGACGAACCCACCAGCGCGCTCGACCCCGAACTCGTCAACGAGGTCCTCGACGTGATGAAGGAGCTCGCCGTGTCGGGCACGACGATGATCGTCGTCACGCACGAGACGGGCTTCGCGCGCGAGGTCGCCGACACCGTGGTGTTCATGGACGAGGGGCTCATCGTCGAGTCCGGTCCGGTCGCCCAGGTGTTCGACGCGCCCACCCAGGAACGCACCGCCGCCTTCCTCGACAAGGTGCTGTGACCGCGCCCCGTCGCGCCGCTGCGCCCACCCGATCCCCCAAACACCAAGAGATGGAGTCACCCGTGAACAAGAACCACCGATCCCGCGGCGCCGCATTCGCCGCCGTCGTCCTCACCTTCGGCCTCGTGGCCGGGGCGTGCGGATCCGACGACGATGGCGGCACGGCAGATGCCGCGTCCGACACCGCGGCCGCGTCAGATGACACCGGCGCACCAGCCGCGACCATCACGGAGAACAGCGCCGCGCCCATCGCGGTGGCGACCGGCTCGTTCGACACGACCCCGGAGCAGGAGTCGCGAATCCGCGTCGACAAGGTCGACAGCATCGCCGAGACGCTGCCGGACAAGTGGCAGGACAGCGGCACGCTCAAGGTCGGCATCGGCGCCTTCGACGCTCCGCCGATCCTTCTCTACGCCGACGACGAGACGACGCTGATCGGCAACGAGCTCGACATCGCCTACCTGGTGGCCGACACCCTCGGACTCGAGATCGAGGTCGAACCGACGTCGTGGGAGAACCTCTTCCTCTCCGTGGAGAGCGGCCAGTACGACGTCGCGTTCGCGAACATCACCGTCACCGAGGAGCGCAAGGAGAAGTACGACTTCGCCTCGTACCGCGTCGACTCGCTCGCCTTCGAGGCCACCGCGGGCAGCGACATCGTGGTCAACGCACCGGCCGACATCGCCGGCCTCGCGGTGGCCGTCGGGTCAGGCACGAACCAGGAGCAGATCCTGCTCTCCTGGGACGCCGACAACCAGGCTGCCGGCCTCGAGCCGGCCGACATCACCTACTACCAGAACGAGGCCGACTTCCTGCTGGCGCTCGAGTCGGGCCGGATCGATCTCTACTTCGGGCCCGCACCGTCGGCCTCGTACCGTCACGAGACGACCGGCAAGACCCAGATCGTCGGCGTCGTCCCCGGTGGCGGTGACATCGCGGCGCAGATCGCGGCGATGTCGGCGAAGGACAGTGGGCTCGCGGCGCCGATCGCGGCCGCGCTGAACCACGTCATCGAGAGCGGCGCGTACGGTGATGTCCTCGCCAAGTGGGGCCTCGAGGTCGAGGCCATCGAGGTGTCAGAGGTCAACCCGCCGGGGCTCCCGGCATCCTGACCCGAAATCAGCAACCGGCAACCAGTCCCCGAACATCGGAAAGCAACGATGACCGCCACCGAGCACGACACGCCCCGCATCGACACCGCTGAACCGGCGCGAGGCCCACTGTCGCCGGAACGAGCCGACGTGCTCGACAACCTCGTGTGGCATTCGTTGACCTCGACGCATTCGAAGTTCGCGCAGGGGGCCGGCTTGGCCCGTCGGTTCGATCCGGACGTCGCCGGCTTCGTCGCCGTGAAGCAGTCGACGCAATGTGCGTGGGCCGACCTGCGGCGGCTCGTGGGTCCGGGCGCGCTCGTCATGCTCTCCGGAGGTGGCGACATCGACCCGCCGAGCGATTGGGTGCGCGTCGGCGGCGGCTTCGGCAACCAGATGATCCTCGATCAACTCGTTGCCGAGCCCGCCGTCGACGTCACGATCGAACCGCTCACGGCGGCCGACGTCGCCGAGATGCTGTCGCTCGTCGAGTTGACGCAGCCGGGGCCGTTCCGACCCCGAACGATCGAGCTCGGCGACTACTTCGGCGTCTTCGACGACGGCGCCCTCGTCGCGATGGCGGGCGAGCGCCTCCAGACGCCGGAGTTCACCGAGGTGAGCGCCGTGTGCACCCATCCGGCGGCCCGCGGCCGCGGCCTCGCCGCCGCGCTGACCCATCGGGTCGCGGCGGGGATCCTGGCGCGCGGGCAGACCCCGATCCTGCACGTCGCCCAGGCCAACGTCGGGGCCCGCCGGGTCTACGAGCGACTCGGCTTCGTCGTGCGCCGTGAACTCGAGTTCGTCGCCCTGGAGACCCCGGCCGCGTCCGACTCGAACAGCTCGAACACCAGTCGATCCACCAGCCGATCCACCAGTGAGGTACCACAATGACCAGCCAGAACATCGCCGATCACACGGCGGGTGACGGGCCGTACGCGAGCCCGGCCGACACCGCTCACTTCGGCGAGTACCGCATCACCCAGACCGCCGACGACCCGCGCCCGCTGTACCGGTTCGAGGGACGGATCTCCACCGACGGCTCCACGCCCTACGCCGCCGAGGCCGGCCGCTACCACATCTACTCCGGCTGGTTCTGCCCGTGGGCACAGCGGGTCACCATCGCCCACGCGCTCGCCGGCCTCGATGCCGTCGTGTCGGTGTCGTACGTCGACGGAGCACGCGACGCCAGAGGATGGGCGTTCCGCGCCACGCACGGACCCGACCCCGTCAACGGGTTCACCCTGCTCCGTGAGGCCTATGACGCGACCGAGCCCGGATTCGACGGTCATGTGTCGGTGCCCACGCTGTGGGACCGCTCGACGGGGCGCGTCGTGAGCAACCAGTACCGCACGATCGGCATCGACCTCGCCACACAGTTCGGTGCGTTGGCCGACGCGCTGATCGAGACGTACCCGGCCGACCTCGCCGACGAGATCGAGCAACTCGACACATGGATCGGGCCGAACGTGAACAAGGGGATCCACGCCGCGGCCGGTACCGGGCCCGACGCGCAGGTGGCGCGAAGCGTGCTGGTCGACACGTTCCGAGAGCTCGACCAGCGGCTGAGCACGAGTCGCTTCCTGCTCGGCGATCGGTTGACCGAAGCCGACATCCGGCTCTTCGTCAGCCTCGTGCGCTACGACCACTCCGTCAACCCCGATCGCACGATCAGCACCGGCCTCGCCAGCTACGAGCACCTGTGGGCCTACGCCCGCGACCTCTACTCGATCCCCGCGTTCCGCGAGACCACCGACTTCACGTCGTTCGGCGCCATCACGGCGTGGACGACGCCGGCTCACCGCGGCACCCGGCTCACGGTGGCGGCCTGATGAGCGCTCCACTCCATCTCGCCGTCGCGCTGGACGGCACCGGGTTCCATCCGGCGAGCTGGCGCGATCCGTCCGCACGCCCGAACGACCTGTTCACCGCGAACTATTGGACGTCGCTGGCGCGCACCGCCGAGCGCGGGCTGCTCGATTTCATCACGATCGAGGACTCGCTCGGCCTGCAGTCGTCGAAGTTCGGTGGGCCCGACGGACGGACCGATCAGGTTCGCGGCCGGCTCGACGCCGTGCTGATCGCGTCGCTGATCGGGCCGGTCACCCGCCACGTCGGCCTCGTGCCCACGGCGGTCCCGACGCTGACCGAGCCGTTCCACCTCGCGTCGGCGTTCGCCACGCTCGACTACGTCAGCAAGGGCCGTGCCGGTTGGCGGCCGCAGGTGACGTCCCGCCAGTCCGAGGCGGCCCACGTCGGGCTCCGCACGTTCCCGACGGTCGATCGCGTCGCGCTCGACGATCCGGTCGTCCAGGCGCTCGTCCGCGAGCTCTTCGACGAGGCCGCCGACGCGGTCGAGGTCACCCGCCGGCTGTGGGACAGCTGGGAGGACGACGCGATCATCAAGGACAAGCCGACCGGCCGCTACATCGACCGCGACAAGCTCCACTACGTCGACTTCGAGGGCAGGTTCTTCAGTGTGAAGGGCCCGTCGATCGTGCCGCGCCCGCCACAGGGCCAGCCCGTCGTCGCGGCGCTCGCCCACTCCACCGTCCCGTTCGAGTTCGCCGCCCGATCGGCCGACGTCGTGTTCACCACCCCACCCGACACCGCCGGCGTCGACGGATGGATCGACGACGTCCGCGCGGCCGAGCAGCGCGTCGGCCGCGCCGGCGCTCCGCTGAAGGTGTTCGCCGACCTCGTCGTGTTCCTCGACGACGACCTCGTCGCTGCCGAGCGGCGCAAGGCCCATCTGGACGCGCTCGACGGAAGCACCTATCGATCCGACGCAGCGGTGTTCGTGGGAACGCCTCGCCTGCTCGCCGAACGCCTGCTCGAGTGGCGAGACCGCGGCATCGACGGCTTCCGGCTTCGTCCCGGCGTGATCGGACACGACCTCGACGCGATCGTCGACGGCGTCGTCCCCGTCCTGCAGGAGCGCTCGGCGTTCCGCACGGAGTACGACGACGTGCTGTTCCGCGAACGACTCGGATTGCCCCGGCCGATCAGCCGCTACGCACAACTCGCCACGAAGGAGTCCCGATGAGCACCCAGCCCCTCAAGCAGATCATCCTCGCCGCCTACTTCCCCGGCGTGAACAACACGACCGTGTGGCACGACCCACGTTCTCGCAGCCAGATCGAGTTCGACTCGTTCGTCCACCTCGCCCAGACCGCCGAACGGGGCAAGCTCGACTTCTTCTTCCTGGCCGAAGGGCTCCGGCTGCGCGAGCAGGGCGGCAAGATCCACGACCTCGACACCGTGGGCCGGCCCGACAGCCTGACCGTGCTCACTGCGTTGGCGGCGGTGACCTCGCACATCGGCCTGGCCGCGACGCTCAACGCCACGTTCCACGAACCCTACGAACTGGCCCGCCAGCTCGCCACCCTCGATCACCTGTCGGGTGGGCGTGCGGCGTGGAACGTCGTCACCTCCTCGGACGCGTTCACCGGCGAGAACTTCCGCCGTGGTGGGTTCCTCGACTACGACGACCGGTACGAGCGTGCGGGTGAGTTCGTCCACACCGCCCGCGAGCTCTGGGACTCGTGGGCCGACGACGAGCTCGTCGTCGACGCCGACGCCGGCAGGTTCGTGCGCAGTTCGTCGCCGGGCGCGTTCGAACACCGCGGCCCGCAGTTCGACATCCGGGGCAACTTCAACGTGCCCCGCAGCCCGCAACGCCACCCTGTGATCCTGCAGGCCGGCGACAGCGATGGTGGGCGCGAACTGGCCGCGGCGACCGCCGACGCGATCTTCAGCCGCCACAACTCGCTCCCGGGGGCGCAAGCCTTCTACGAGGACGCGAAGGGCAGGCTGGCGCGGTACGGGCGACGACGCGACGACCTCAAGATCCTTCCCGCGGTCACGTTCGTGCTGGGCGACACCCCGGCCGACGCCGAGGAGGAGGCCCGGGTCGTGCTGCGTCAGCAGTTCAGCCCACAGACGGCGATCCTGCTCCTCGAGCAGGTGTGGAATCGTGATCTGTCGGCCTACGACGCCGAAGGCCCGTTGCCGGACATCGATCCCGATGTGTCGACGCCGTCGATCATCCAGGGTCGCGCGCGCATGTACCCCGACCCGCTCAAGACGGCGGCCGCGTGGCGTGCACTCGCGGAGGCGAAGCACTTGAGCATCCGCGACCTCATCATCGAGACCTCTGGTCGCCTCACCTTCGTCGGAACGCCGGCGCAGGTCGCCGAGCGGATGAACACGTTCGTCCAGAGCGACGGATCCGACGGGTTCGTGCTGGCCCCCCACCTGACACCGACCGGCCTCGACGGCTTCGTCGACACGGTCGTACCGCTGTTGCAGGAGCGTGGCGTGCTGCGAACCGAGTACGAGACCAGCACCCTGCGCGGCCATCTCGGGCTGCCGTCCGCGGGACACATCCGGCCCGCTGAGCACGCCGTCTCGGCCTAGGCGACGACCGATGGACGTGGCGGTCATCGGTGCCGGCCCGACGGCGTCCTCGCTGGTCGAGCGCTTCGCGGCGAGCGTGCCCGAGCTGTTCGCTGACCGGCCCGTCCGTGTCCACCTGATCGATCCGCACCGAGCAGGGACCGGTCGCGTGTGGCGGCCGGACCTTCATCCAGGGCTCTGGATGAACTCGATGGCCGAGGACGTCACGCTGTTCACGGACGACACCGTGCGCTGCGACGGCCCGATCCGCACGGGGCCTTCGTTGTACGAGTGGGCGCACTCGGTCGATGACGACGTGCTCGCGGAGTTGGCGTCGCCCGCGCTGGTGCGGGAGATCCGCGGGCTCGGGCCGATGACGTTCCCGACCCGCCTCGTCCAGTCGGTGTACCTCGACTGGTTCTTCCGACACGTCACGGCGGCACTCCCGGCGAACCTCGAGGTGGTCATCCACACCCGGCGCGCCGTCGACGTGATCGACCGGACCGACGGTCGCCAGACGGTGCGGCTCGAGGCCACCTCGGCAACGACGACATCGGCGCAACGGCGGGTCGAAGAGTTGATCGTCGACGACGTCGTGCTAGCCCTCGGCCACCTCGACGCGGAACCCGAAGCCGACGGCGCCGCCATGGCCCGGTTCGCCGCGCGCCACGACAGGGTCTACCGGCCGCCGGGGCACACCGCCGAGCTCGACTTCTCCGCGTTGGAGCCGGGGAACGACGTGCTCGTCGTCGGGTTCGGGCAGGCCTTCACCGACCTCCTCGTGCTGGTCACCGAGGGCCGTGGCGGACGCTTCGTCGACAGCGATGCCGGCCTCGGCTATGAGCCGAGCGGACGCGAGCCCGTGCTCCACGTCGGTTCCCGGCGGGGGGTGCCGTACCGGTCGAAGATGAACTATCGGCTGCTCGCCCCGCCGGCGCC
The DNA here is from genome assembly GCA_964651825.1 of uncultured Ilumatobacteraceae bacterium. Taxonomy (GTDB): domain Bacteria; phylum Actinomycetota; class Acidimicrobiia; order Acidimicrobiales; family Ilumatobacteraceae; genus Sva-07. The sequence goes on from CAZYWK010000103.1 coordinate 10,348, forward strand.
CTTGCCGTGCTTCCTCGACGACCAGACGGTCGATCGCCTGGCAGCCCGTGGTCGGCTCGACTTCCGACGCGACGTGTTCCCGCTCGTGGTCAAGGAGGTCGGATGGGCGTACTACCACGAACTGTTCCTCGCCCATCCCGACCGCGTGAACGAACCGTGGGAGTCGTTCGCGTCGAGGTTCCGCGGGACCGAGCCGAGCGACCTTCTCGCCCTCGTCGATTCGGCCGTACCCGATCCGGCGGACCGGTTCGACATCACCGCACTCGACAGGCCGCTTCACGGCCTGATCTTCGAGCACGCCCACGAACTCCACGATCACGTCCGCCGCCACGTGGTCGACGACGTCAACCGTCGCACCGACCCTTCGTACAGCGCGGACCTCGGTGCGTTCAACGGGTTGCTCACGACGTTCGGGGCGCTGGCCAAGCTGAGCGCGCGGGGCGCGTTCACCACCCGATCACAGGTCGACGACGTCGGCACCTGGTGGTTCAGCTTCTTCATGTACTACGCGAGCGGGCCACCGCCCGATCGTCTTCGTCAACTCGTGGCGCTCGCCGACGCCGGAATCGTCCGCTTCCTCGGCGAGCACGCGACCGTGACCGGCGACGACGCCACCGGCACGTTCATCGCCACCAGCACGAGCCATCCCGAACGGTTCCGGTCGCGATCGCTGGTCGACGCCCGGGTGGCGCCGCCTTCGGTGAGCCGCACCACCGACCCCCTGCTCCGCCGGCTCCACGAACGCGGCGAGGTCGTCGAGGAGGTGGTCGACGACGGACACGGCTGGCGGCGCAACACGGGCAAGGTCGTGGTGGCCGGCGCGACGCCACGCCTCATGCGGCTCGACGGGACCGAACATCCGCGCCGTCACGCGCTCGGCATCTTCACGAACCGACCGGCGGCGGGGGCGTTCGCCCGCCCACGGACGAACGCTCCGGCGTTCCGGCAGAACGACGCCGTCGCCAGGTCGATCCTGACGTCGTGGCGCGACGACCCGGTCAGCGCAAGGCCCGCACCGCCCCGGCAACTCGAGCGAGACGACGTCCTTGATGCCGGGCTGTCGCCAGTGCGGCCTCGTCCGGTGCGGACCCCTTGACGGAGACCCAGCTCGAACCGTACGGGTTCCCGGTCGCCTTGACCGATGCGTCGGTGTAGCCGAGCGGGAGCACGATCGAGCCCCAGTGGTACAGCACCGTGTTGATCGACAGCACGGTCGCTTCCAGCCCGCCGTGACCGGTCGACGCGGACGTGAACGCGGTGCCCACCTTGTCGACGAGCACGTTCCGGGCCCACAGGCCGCCGGTCTGATCGAGGAACTGCTTGAGCTGCGCCGCAGGAAGCCCGAAGCGGGTCGGTGAACCGAGCGCGAACCCGTCCGCCCATTCGAGATCGTCGAGGCCGGCCTCGGCAAGGTCGGCCGTCGCGGCGCGGTGCGCGACCCAGTTCGGGTTCGCGGTGATCGCGGCTTCCGGAGCGAGCTCGGCCACCCGTCGCAAACGCACCTCGGCACCTTCCTCCTCGGCGCCCTCCGCGATCGCTTCGGCGAGGGCATGGACGTTTCCAGTGGCCGAGTAGTAGATGACGGCGATGCGAACACTCATGCCCGGAGACGGTATCGGAGGGAAAGTACGTAAAGCCGACAAACTAACTCGCAGTTCGGAGGAATGCGACCAGCCGGGTGCCAGTCGTTTGCCAGTCGTTTGCCAGCGCCGTGTCGCAGGCTGCGTGCATGACGTGTTGCGAACTCCCCGAGCTCACCGTTCGGGCCGGACGGATGAGCGTTTGATGAACGACTTCGACGAGCTGAGCCGCCTGGTCGGTCGCCAACGGTCGCGGCGGTCGGCGCTGGCGATGCTCGGCAAGGGGATGTTGGGCGCGATGTTGGCGGGCGGGACCGTGACCACGATCGGTCGACAGCGTGCGGCCGCCGCGGATTGCGCGGTGGAATACCCGCCGGCCGACCTCGACGACTGCCCGAACAAGCGTCACCACCCCGGCAACGTCGCCTCCTCCAACGGCTGCGGACCGGCGAACAGCGACTTCCGCCCGCCGCAGGGGTTCGGCAGTGTCGACTTCCGCCCACCCTGCAACCAGCACGATCTGTGCTACGAGACGTGTGGCGCCGACAAGACCTCGTGCGATCTGGATCTCGCCGCTGGCATCCAGGACCAGTGCTTCGCCGGTTACAGCAGTCCCCTCGAGCTGGCCGGGTGCGTGTGGGCGTCCGGTATCTACTTCGATGCCGTGTTCCTCGGCGGAGGTTCGGCATACGAGGACGCGCAGAAGAAGGACTGCGAGTGCTGCCGCCCACAAGCACCACCGTCGATGGTG
>CAZYWK010000104.1:0-12663 GCA_964651825.1 uncultured Ilumatobacteraceae bacterium
CTAGCCTGCCGCACTTCGGGCGAGCGGGAGGTAGTAAGTGAAACGTGGGCTGCTGCAGTGGATCGTCGTCGTCGCGACGATGGTGCTGTCACTGTTGGTGTTCGAGACCGTGGACGCGCAAGCTGGCCCGCCCACGGCGATCTCGGGGCGGGTGACCGCCGAGGCGACCGGAGAGCCGATCGCGGGCGTCGACGTCTGGGCCTACGGGGCGGGCGGCACCTTCGAGGGAGCGACCGACGCGAACGGGGCCTACCTCATCGCGGGCCTGATCCCGGGGACGTACTACGTCTACTTCTCGCACGACGGCTATCTCTCCGCCGACTACTCCGTCGATCCATCCGGCGCCGCGTCCCTCGTCACGGCGACCGCCGGCGAGGTCACCAGCGGCATCGATGTGGCGCTGAAGGACGGCGCCGTGATCCTCGGCCGCGTCACAGCAGCCGACACGAACGCACCAGTTGCCGGAGCGAAGGTCACCGCGTCGATCGACTACGGCGGCATGGGCTCGTACGACCTCGCGAGCACGACCACGGAAGCGAACGGGAACTACCGGCTCGGTGGGCTGGCCGACACCGACGTCATCGTCCGGTTCTCCGAGGCGGCACCGTATCGAGGCGAGTGGTACGACGGTGCGGCACAAGCGAGCGCGGCGACGACCATCCAAGCCCGCGCCGGCACGCCGGTCACCGGTATCGACGCCACGCTCGATCTTGGCGGTTCGATCAGCGGACGGGTGACCGATGCCAACGCCGGCACCGGCATCGAGGGCATCACCGTCACCACGATGACCACCACCGGCACGGCCACGACGACGACCGATTCCGACGGCCACTACACGCTCGATGGCCTCAACAGCGCGTTGCACCAGGTCCGATTCGAACCACTCGACACCTACGTCGGCACGTGGTACGGCGGCGCGTCACCCGCACCGGTCGCCGTGAACAACAACGCCGTGACCGGGATCGATGCCGCACTCCAAGTTGGCGGAAGGATCGGTGGAACCGTCACCGACGACGCCGATGCTCAACCGATCGCCGGCGTGTTCGTCTCCGTCAGCGGACCGGTCATGCGCTCGGCGACGACGGAATCCGACGGCACGTACGAGTTCTCTGGCCTTCCCGCCGGCCAGTACCGGGTCAGCTTCAACGACCCCGACACCCGGTACCTGTTCGAGTACTTCGACGGCACCAGCGAATGGATCGACGCGACCGTCCTCGACGTCGCGCTCGGCGTTCCAATCGACGCGTCTGCGACGCTCACCCGCGGCGCGTCGATCGCCGGCCGCGTACTGGACGATCTCGGCGATCCGGTCGCCGGCGTGCAGGTGATCGCCTCCAGGCCGTCGCCGATGTGCGAAACCTGCACCGACGGCTTCAGCGCCTACACCGCCGCGGACGGGACCTACCGGATCGGTGCGCTGACCGCAGCGACGTACCGAGTCGAGTTCCACCCCTCGTCGTCGCTCTTGGCGCCGGAGTGGTACTCCAACTCGCCTGACCAAGCCGGCTCCACCCCCGTCGTGCTCGGACCTTCGCAGGCGGTGGCCGGCATCGACGCGACGCTCGACAACACGCGCTCGCTCAGCGGCCGGGTGACCGACGAGTCCGGCCCCGGCATCGCGGGCGTCCAGGTCTTCGTGTCCGCGTACTCGTGGAGCGGCATGGTCACGACGGATTCCGACGGCTCGTACCGGTTCCCCGGCGTTCCCGCTGGCACTGCCTATGTGCGGTTCAACCCACCCCCGCCGTACGTCGCCGAGTACTGGAACGGTGGCTTCGACTACATGTCGGCCACACCGATCGAGGTCGGACGCACCACCGACGTCACCGGCATCGACGCGGTACTCGAGGTGGGGAGCACGATCTCCGGAACGGCCACCGGCCCGACCGGTCAACCGGTAGCCGCCGTGACGGTACGAGCGGTGGGCGGGCCTGCGGCGACGTCCTACCTCGCGACCACCGACACTGCCGGCGCCTACTCGATCGGGCAACTCCCGCTCGGCGAGTACACCGTCGAGTTCTTGCCGGCGGATCAGACGCTCGCGTCACAGTGGTACCACTCGAAGTCCAGCCAGGCGAGCGCCAATCGGATCACGATCACCGAGCCTGGCAGTACTCACACGAACATCGACGCCCAACTCGACGCGGCGTCCTCGATCAGCGGCACCGTGCGCGACTCCGCCGGCAGCCCGGTCAGCGGGAACGTCACCCTGTACGACGGCGACACCGAACTCTCCGTGCGGAGCGCCTGGGCGGGCACCGATGGCACCTATCGGTTCGCCGGGCTCGCGGCCGGGACGTACAAGGTGCGGTTTTCGGCATACCCACTCCCAGACGTCTGGTTCGCCGACTCCATGACCTGGGCCGACGCCACGGCGATCGAGATCACCGTCGGCGAGCACCGAACCGGGATCGACGCGCAGTTGGACGAGGGCCGCTCGATCAGCGGAACGATCACCGACTCCGTGACCGACACCCCCATCGCGAACGCCTGGGTGTACGTCTGGGCAACAGACTCGTCGCAGATCATCACGTCCGCGTACAGCGACCCGAGCGGCAACTACCGCATCGGCGGCCTTCAATCCGGGCAGTACCTCGTGCAAGCGAACGCATCGGCGGGCTACGCAGCCCGTTGGCACGGGGGCACGGTGGAGGCCGCTGATTCCACCGTCGTCGACCTCAGCAGCAGCGACCAGGCGGGGGTCGACATCGCCCTCCCCCCGCTCGCGCGGATCGAGGTCACCGTGCTCGGCTCGTCCGGCGCACCACTGCCGAACGCCGAGGTCCGGGCATGGTCCGACGGCTTCGCACCGACGTTCTTCACGAACTCGAACGGGTTCGCCACCGGCTATGTCGAGCCGGGTTCGTACGAGTTCGAGTTCCTGGACCTGACATCGGCGAACCAGGCGATGTGGTGGCAGGACGCCGATAGCCAGGAGTCGGCGACAACCGTTGAGCTGCAACCCGGCGAGACGTTCCAGGCGACCATTCAGCTCACGCCAGCCGCGGGGATCTCGGGCCGCGTCACCACGACATCGGGAGCACCGATCGTGGGCGCAGACGTGACCGCAACCTCGGTCGACTGGGCGTGGTCGTACTCCTCCACCACCGACTCGCTCGGCAACTACGCGATCTACGGCCTCCCGCCGGGCGACTACACCGTCGAGTTCGACCCGAAGAACGACCGGTACCTGCTCGGGGAGTACTACGACGACGCTGACGACATCGACGACGCAACGACAGTGCCCGTCGCGGCCGGCATCGTCACCGGCGACGTCGACGCCGAGCTTGCCAGCGGCGCCGGCGCGATCGAGCTCTCCATCACCGGCAGCGGGCCGGAGCCCGTCACGTCGGCGTGGGTCTACGTGTATGGCCCTGCCGGGTTCGTCGACGCGTATTACTGGTGGGACTCCGACGACATCGTCCTCGGCTCGCTCCCACCGGGCGACTACTTCATCAGCGTCTACCCGAACGCCCCCTACGCGGAGCACTGGGTCGACGGGCGCTCCTGGGTCAACGGTGACACGCCGTCGATCACCGTCACGGCCGGGGCGAGCACGCCCGCCACGGCGAACCTCGTCAAGTCGGGCACGGTCGAGGTCACCGTCACCGACTTCACCGGTGCCCCGGTCGACGCGACGGTGTCTCTCTACAGCGGCTCCTCCGGTACCGGGATGCAGACCGATTCGAACGGGTACGTCCGCATCGACGCCGCGCCGGGGACGTACCAGGTGCTGATCGCCCCGAGCGGCGGCAACTACCGCTCCGAATGGTGGGACAACGCGTCGACTCAGGAAACCGCCACCAATGTGCACGTGTCCAGCGGGATCACGACGTCGCTCGAGGTCGAGGTCTCCAACGAGTCCGGGATCAGCGGCACCGTCACCGACCCCGATGGGGCGCCGATCACCGACGCCTACGTACAGGTCGTGGGTGGCGACATCCACACGAGTGCGTGGACCGGTCACGACGGGCGCTACCAGGTGAACCTGCCTGCGGGAACATACGACGTGACCTTCTCCCGAGCCGGCTACGCCGACAAGGGATGGGGCGATCGGCCGGGTGGCACGCCCGACGACGACTCGATCACGATCACTGACGCGGTGATGCAGACCGACGTCGATGCGACACTCGAACGGGTCGGGGCGATCGTCGGCTCGGTCACCGACGACGACGGCGCGCCAATCTCCTACTTCGCGAACTCGGGCAGTCTCACCGCGTACGCCTACGACGACGACGGCGTGGTCGTGGCATCCGCACTGGTCGGGTACCCGTACGCATCCGGTGAGTACGTGCTCGCCCCGCTGGAGCCCGGCAGCTATCGGGTGGGTTTCACCCCGACCGAGGACTCGCCTCCGTTCATGGCCGAGTACTACCCCGACCAGGGCGACCTGGCCGATGCGGCGCCTCTCGCCGTCTCCCCGGGAGCATGGACGGTTGCCGACGCTGTGCTCGCCCGATACGGGTGGATCAGCGGCACCGTGTCGACTGAGGACGGCGGGACCGATGCCTACGGATACGTGAACGCCGGCGGGCGGCGCAGTTGGTTCAACAACGGCGAGTACCGACTCGATGGCCTCACCACCGGCACGTACGACGTCGAGTTCGAGTCGTACTCCAGTCGGTACGCGTCCGAGTGGTACGACGACGCGCGCGACAGCGCCCATGCGACACCCGTCGCCGTGACCACCGGCCAAGGCACCACGGGCATCGATGTGCAGCTGGACCTGGCCGGCCGCATCTCCGGTGTCGTCACGGGTCCGCCAGCGTCGGCGGTACCGGTCGTCGGCGTGCTCGTCACCGCGCTGCACCTCGACGGCACCTACGCCACGTCGACGTACACCGGCTCGAACGGCTCGTACGACCTCGCCGGTGTCGGTGAAGGATCGTTCATCGTCCACATCGGCGGCAACGACGACTACCTCGGCGAGTACTACAACGACGCCACCTCACGCGAGGACGCCGTCGTCATCGAGGTCGGCGAGCGCGAGTTGGTCACCGGGATCGACGCCGTTCTCCAGCCGGCTGCCAAGATCTCGGGCCGGGTGACCAACCCCGACGGCGATCCGCTGCCGGGCATCCGGGTCATGGCAAGCGCCGACGGCGCCGAGCGTTCCGCCTTCACCGGCGCCGACGGCCGGTACCGGATCGGCGGCCTCGGGGCGGGCGAAGCCGTCGTGACCGTCAGCGACCCCGATCGCGCCCATCTCCCCGTGTACTGGCCCGGCGCCGTCGAGCCCGCGGGGGCGGTACCGGTCCCCACCATCCTCGGCACCGAGTCGCAACACGTGGACCAGGTGCTCGAACGCGCCTACACGGTGTCGGGAATGATCACCGGAGTCGGCGACATCGGCCTGGCCGGCATCGCGGTCACCGCGTACGAGTCCCTGAACGACGCGCCGTGCGGGACTCGCCCCATCGATCACGCGGTGGGGCAGAGCAGCAGCGCGCGCAGCGCTGTCACCGCCGCGGATGGCGCCTTCTCCATCACCGGACTGAGGTGCGGCTCGTACGACGTGGGCGTCGCCGACCCCACCTCGGAGTACACGTCGAGTTCCGCGGTCGTGAACCTGCAGGACGGGCAGGACGTCACCGACCATGACCACCAGATGACGCCGACCGTGAAGATCCGGGGCACCATCCGGGGCCGATCGAACAACCCGCTCCCATCGGTCACCGTGGAGGCCTACACACCGGAAGGGTCCCTCGTCGCCACCACCACGACCGCAGGGAATGGTTCGTACGCGCTGGCCGTCGTGAGCGGTGACTACCGGCTGCGGTTCGTCGACACGACGCGCACCCACGTCACAGAGTGGTTCGACGACGTCAGGGTGAGCGAGGACGCCTCGATCGTCAACGCGTCCACGACGAGCACCGCATACGCGAACGCGACCCTGCAGTACGGCGGGTCGGCCCGCGGCACGATCGTCGACGACAGCGGCCCGGTGGCGAACGCCTGGGTCGAGCTCAAGAACTGCTCGTCGTGCGTGAACCACTCGACCATGACCGCAGCGGACGGCACCTTCCGCCTGGACGGCGTCACCCCCGGGCAGTACCGGGTGAGCGTGGCCGATCCCGGGCCGGAGCGATTCTTCCCGCAGTACCACGACGGAGCGACAACCTATGCCACCGCGGCGACCATCACGATCGACGTCGATGTCGTGGCCGTCGCGGACGTGACCGTCGCGCGGACCGGAACGATCGAGGGAACCGTCCGTGACAGCTCGGGCGCCCCGATCAGCGGGGCCCGCGTGAGCGGAACGACCCCGGCACCGACCGTCACCACCGGCGCCGACGGAGCGTTCCTGCTCCGAGGTTTCGAGACCGGGGCACAACAACTCAGCCTGAACGACCCATCCGGCACCTATCTCGATCAGGATGCCGAGCTCGTCACGACCGCTGGCACGACGACCGGACCAGTCGACCTCGTGATGTACCGGCCGAGCGTGATCACCGGCACGATCACCAACGACCTCGGCGACGCCGTGCCGGGCGCCACTGTGACCGTCCGCAACGAGGCCACCGGCCAGGCGCTCGTCCGCGATGCCGACGCCGTCGGCGATTTCGCGCTCCAGGTCGCACCGGGGCGCTACCTCATCAGCGTCGCCGACCGCGACGACCTGCACTTCGCGGCGCCGTTCGGCGAGCCGTTCGACGTCGGGGTCGAAACGATGGTCGATGCCAGCCGCGTGCTCGAAGCTGGCGGCAAGATCGCCGGCGCTGCCGTCGACGAACTGGGCGCCCCGATCGCCGGCCTGTACGTTCGACCGCTGCTGGCGGATGGAGCCGAGGGCGGATTCATCACGCTCGTGACGGACCCGGAAGGACAGTTCGTCTCGCAGCTGCTCCCGAAGGGCGACTACCTGCTGGTGGCGACCGACCCGCTGCGCCGGTTCTCGTCGCAGTACTACGACGGCAGCATCACGCTCGGCGACGCCGAGCTCGTCGAGGTGCGCGGCACCGAAACGACCACAGCCTCGCTCACCCTGCAACGCCGGGGCGCCATCTCGGGCACGGTCACCGACGAGGGCGGTCAGCCCCTGGCGGACATCAGCGTGCACGCAAGCACGGTGACCGGCCCGGGATTCTCCGATCAGGCGACGGCCGTCACCGCGAGCGACGGTACCTACGTCATCGAGTCGCTCGACATCGGCGACTACGACGTGTGGTTCAGCGACCCGTCCGACCGGCACCAATCGGCCTACTTCGGCGACGACCCGGACGTGTCGGATACCGTCGCCTTGGCGCCTGGCGCGACTGTTGACGGGATCGACGCCACGCTGCGCCGGTTCCCACACCTCACCGGCACGATCACCGGGCCGGAGGGCACCCCCCTCGAGTCGGTCACCGTCAGCCTCTCCGGAACGAGTGGGGCCACGACGCAGACCGACGAGAGCGGTACCTACCGGTTCGACGCCTTGCATCCCGGCACCTACCGGGTCCAGGCCGCGGGCGGACCGGCGGGCTACCCCACCAAGTACTACGACGACACCTACTCGGCCGGCGACTCCTCGCCCGTTCAACTCGACTTCAGCACGCCCGCGGACGGGATCGACATCCAGCTCGGTACGTCGGTCATCGAATTCGACATCGACAGCTCGACCGTCGACGAGGGAATCGGAACGGCCACCATCGCCCTCGTCAGGCGCTTCGGCTCAGCCGGGCCGACGAGCGTCCGCGTCACGAGCACCGCGGGCACCGCGACGAGCGGTTCCGACTTCGAACCGGTCGACCAGATCGTCACCTGGGCCGACGGTGACTCGGCGGTCAGGTACGTCACCGTCGAGATCATGGACGACAGCGAATGGAACGAGGGCACCGAATCCCTCCTGCTCTCGCTCAGCGCCGTAACCGGGGCATCTCGACTCGGCGACATCACGAGCCACACGCTGTCGATCACCGACGACGACGTCGTCGTCGACGAACCGCCGACCATCGACCTCGCCGCCACGCCCGCCAGCGGCGCCGCCCCACTCGAGGTGACCGTCGCCCTGACCATCAGCGACCCCGAGGACGGACCCACGTCGTACACGATCGATTTCGGCGACGGGACGTCGGCCTCCGGCACCTCGACGACACCGACCATCGCCCACCTCTACACACGCGTGGGACCGACCTACCTCACGGTGACCGTCAGCGACGGAACGAACACAGTGCGGCGCACCCAACTGATCACCCCGATCCTGGCCGAGGCCCACGTCCCAGAGGCCGGCGACGCCCGGTCGGGCACCGTCGGCGATGCCATCCGCTTCGACGCCTCTGCCTCGCGGCCGTTCGCGCTCATCGAGCGCTTCGAGTGGGACTTCGGCGACGGGTCATCGGCCACCGGTCGCTTCGCCACCCACGCGTTCACCGAGCCCGGTACCTACGCGGTCACGCTCCGGACGACGATCAACGGCAACACGATGACCGACGCCACGAGCGTCACGATCGCGCCCTCACCTCCACTCGGTACGGGGCTCGATGTCGAGGTCCGTCGCGACGACGGAACGCTGCTGGCCGGTGCCGATGTGCTCGCCGTCCTGCCCGACGGCACGCGCATCGCCGAGGTGACCGGACTGGACGGCCGCGCGCTCTTGCACGGCCTGCCCGATGGGCCGGTGACCCTGTACGCGTACGCCGGCGGCCACCAGCCGGCGACCGCCGAAGCCACGCTCGCCGACGGTCGCGGATCGGCGTCCGTGGTGCTCGCTCGCGGCCAGCTGGGCGCCGCCACACTCGAGTCGGAACGGCTCACGTTGGAGCAGATCGAAGCGCTCGGGATCGACACGGCCAACCCAGACAACCAGAACGTCTTCGAGGCCAACATCAACCTCTACTTCGACCCGGTGACCGGACCGCCCTCCGACAACCACGTCCGGATCATCACCATCGGCGAGCGGTTCGCCTGCATCGGTGGGTGTGGTAGCAACGATGGAGAGCCCGTCCGCGCCAGTGGCGGTTGTGACGTCACCGACCCGCAGGGCGACTGCTTCTTGCTCGTCGGCGGCAACAGCTACTGGCCCACCGTCGACTACGTCGGTGAAGAACCGATCATCCACTGGCTCGTGATCCCGATCCGCGCCTCGTTCCTGAAGGAGTTCTTCGAGGTCAGGATGATCGTCCAGAACCTGACCTCGTTCGCGTTCGAACCGGGCACGGCAACACTGCAACTGCCAGCGGGCCTCTCGCTCGCCCCGACGGCACAGCTCCAGGAACTCTCGGCGGCTGCGCCTGCGATCGAGCCCGGTGCGAGCACGACGAGCACCTGGATCGTCCGCGGCGACATCGAGGGCGAGTACGACCTGTCTGCCAGTTACGCGTCGGTCGTCGACATCATCGGAGCTCCCGTCCGGCTCGACGCCGTGACCAGCGAGCCGCTCAAGGTGTGGGGTGGATCCGCCCTCAAGCTCGATATCCAGGTCGACGACAAGGCGAGCCGATGGGGGCCGTACACGTTCAGCCTGACCCTCAGGAACGTTGCCGACGTGGCCGTGTACAACGCGTCGCTCGAAGCGCTCGACCGGCCGATGGACGCCCCCGACGAGTGGGCCGACTACTTCTTCTCGCCGCTCGACGAGTTCACCGGCCTCACGCGATCGATCGCCAGGATCGAGCCCGGGGAATCGTTCACCGCCGACTACACCGTGTTCCCCGGCCTCGGCAACGACGAGTTCCCCCACCTCGTCCTGAACCGGCCGCTGAGCTTCGTCAACCAGACCGGCGGCAACGTCGCTCTCGAGACGTCGCTCACCGATCGACCCGGACGCGACTACAGCAGCGGTCTGTTCGACGTCAACGTCGAGCTCACGACGGGCCCGAACCGCGGCGACGACACCGCCGAGCTCTCCTGGATCGCGTCACCTGCACCATTCGGCGACGCCATCGCCGGATACACCATCTACACCCGCGACGAGATCACGTCTGGCGGCGTGTGGTCGGAGTACCGCACCGTCCCCGGCGGCCAGACCACACTCGAGATCCCGTCCCACGAACGCCGCGTCGGCCGGTACTACCTGGTCGAGACCCGGTTGGCGAGCGGCCTCACGCGCTATGACCACCGCATGGCCGAGGGACCCGCACGCTACGTCGCGCTCGGCGACTCGTTCTCCGCCGGTGAAGGCGTCCTCCCGTTCGAGACGGGCACCGACACGGGCGACAACGCGTGCCATCGCTCGCGCGGGGCCTACAGCCAGCTGCTGGTCCGCGACGGCATCGCTCCGGACCCGGACACGTTCCACGCGTGCAGCGGAGCGGTCGTGCTGGACCTCACCCATCCGAACGGCAAGAACGACAACGAGCCGCCGCAGATCGAGCACCTCAGCGACTTCACGGACGTCGTCACCATGACCATCGGTGGTAACGACATCGGCTTCGCCAACGTCGTGACCGCCTGTGTCGTGCTCGACTGCGACGCCGCGACGGTCTTCGACGGGATGCGGGAGAGACTGCGCCAGAAGTCGGCGCTGGTCGACCAGATCGTGCAAGGCCTGGTGCCGTGTAGCGCCGCTGACGCCGCGGCCATCCTGAACCCCTATCTCGGCAAGGCTGTCGCCGGCATCAGGGGTGCCGTCGCACCCGCTAGTTCGACGGAGAAGGCACTCGAGCTGCTGTGCGAGACGCTCAAGCTCACGTCGGCCAATGCGAGCACGCGCCAGCTCGGCGGCGAGCTGGAGCAGAACCTCGTCGACGCGCTGGTCCAGCTCAACGGGCGCGCGCCGAATGCCACGGTGTACGTGATGGGCTATCCCCGCCTGTTCAGCGACGAGATCGCACCGGACGACTACTGCCCGTCGAACGGCTTGCTCGAGTACTTCGGATTCGTCGCATCGGAGATGAGCTTCGCCAACGAACTGGTCGCCGATCTGAACAGCGAGGTGCGCCGAGCAGTGCGGCGCGCCGATGGAACGACCACCACGGGCCGCTTCCAATTCGTCGACGCCTACCACGCGTTCGACGGCCACGAGCTCTGCACCGCAGTGCCTGCCGCGAACATGCTCACCGCCCCGATCTACGACCTCGAGTACTCGTACCACCCCAACGCGCTCGGACACCGTCTGCTGGCAGACGTGATGAGCAGGGCGATGTCGGGGAAGGAACTCTTCCTGGCCGACGCCGGTCAGACCCAGACACTGCACGTCGAGGTGGTCCCCCAATCCACCTCGCTCAGCGTGTCGGTCCTCGCCGACACCAGCGACATCCACGTCGTGGTCACGTCTCCCTCCGGCGACGAGTTCACCAACTCGGTGAACCCACTCGCCGTTCCCCGGTCGTTCAGGAGTCAGGCGACCGAGCCGGCGCCAGTTTCGAACGAGGTCAGGATCACGATCCCCGAGCCCGAGCCCGGCACGTGGACCGTCGACGTCACGCCTGACGCCGACGGACCCGCGCGCTCCCTCATCGAGGTCGTGCCGTCGGTCGACGAACCGGCACCCGTCCCGCCCCGAGCTGTCGCCGAAACGACGATCGTTTCGACCGACCCCGACCTGACGGTTGCCTTCGACGCGAGCCCGTCCACCGCCGAGGGTGAGATCACCTCGTACCTGTGGGACTTCGGCGACGGGTCGATGGGGAGCGGCAAACTGACAACGCACGTCTACGACGGTGACGACCTGTATTGGCCGACGCTCACCGTCACCGACGATGCCGGTCGCAGCGACCTGCTCCGCCTCCGACCCGTCGGACAGAACACCCCGCCAGTTGGAGTGGCCGACGCGTACGTGGTTCCGGCCAGCGGTGAACTCGTCGTGCCCGTTCCCGGTGTGCTGGCGAACGACTCCGACCCCGACCTCGGCCCGATCACCGCCCAGTTGCTGCAGGAACCCGCCCACGGCGCCCTCGTACTCGACGCGAGTGGATCGTTCCGGTACACCGCGGCCGCGAACGCGGCCGCCACCAGCTTCCAGTACGCGGTGCTCGACGACGTCGGTGACCTGTCGGACCCCGTGATCGTGACGCTGACCTCCGAACTCACCGACACCGACGGCGACGGCGTGCCGGACGTTCACGACAACTGCCCGGCCACAGCGAACGACGATCAGACGGACGCCGACGACGACGGCATCGGTGACGCCTGCGTGCCCAACGGCCCCGTCGCTGTGGCCGACACCGCAGCAACCGACGAGGACACGGTCCTCGTCGTCGATGTGCTCCAGAACGACACCGACGAGGACGACGACATCGACACAACGACCCTGCGCGTCGTCACGCAACCCGCCCACGGCGTCGCCACGATCCAGGACGGCAATGTCCGGTACGTACCGGCGGCCGACTTCAACGGCGCCGACTCCACGACATACGAGATCTGCGACCGGGGTGCGCGCTGCGTGACTGGGGTGTTGACCATCGAGGTCCGCGCCGTGAACGATGCGCCGATCGCAGTCGACGACGAAGCGAGCGCCGCCGGCATGACACCACTCGTGATTCACGTACTCGCCAACGACTCCGACGTCGACGGCGACGTGCTGACGAGCGCCATCGATACACCGCCGAGCAAGGGGGCCGTCGAGGTCCAGTCGAACGGATCCATCCGCTACACCGCGCACGCGGACGCCTGCGGGAACGACTCGTTCACGTACCGCGCCTCCGATGGTTCCTTGTCGTCCGACCCGGCCACCGTGGCGGTCACCATCACCTGCGGACCGCCCGTCACCCCTCCCACAACTCCTCCCACGACTCCGCCGAC
>CAZYWK010000105.1:0-12590 GCA_964651825.1 uncultured Ilumatobacteraceae bacterium
TTCGTTCCGGCCCCGTCCCCAAACGAATGAGGTCTGCGCTCGGACTCCGAGTGGCCACGTCGGCCGGGGTACGTTCGGCGGGATGAAGATCGACGGCAGCCTCGGGTTCGACCTCCACCGTGCGGGAGCCAATGCGAAGGAAGCGGAAGCTGCCGGGTACGCCGGCGTGTGGACCGCCGAGACGTCGCACGACCCGTTTCTCCCGTTGCTGCTCGCCGCGGAGCACACCGAAAAGCTCGAGCTCGGCACGTCGATTGCCGTGGCGTTCGCCCGCTCGCCGATGACGCTCGCCCACACGGCCTGGGACCTGCAGGCGTTCTCGAAAGGTCGATTCATCCTCGGCCTCGGCAGCCAGATCAAGCCGCACATCACGAAGCGCTTCTCGATGGAGTGGAGCCATCCCGCGCCGCGGATGCGCGAGCTGATCCTCGCCGTCCGCGCCATCTGGAACACGTGGCTGACCGGCGAAAAGCTCGAGTTCCGCGGCGAGTTCTACACCCACACGCTCATGACTCCGTTCTTCACACCGCCGGCCAGCGACCTCGGCGACTTCGGACCGCCGAAGATCTTCCTCGCCGGCGTCGGCGAGCTGATGACCGAGGTGGCCGGCGAAGTGTGCGACGGCTTCATCTGCCACGGATTCACCACCGAGCGGTACCTCCGCGAGATCACGCTCCCCGCCCTCGAACGCGGTCGAGCCAAGGCCGGCAAAACGATGGACGGCTTCGAGATCATCGGCCCGTCCTTCGTCGTCACCGGCGCCGACGACGAGCAACTCGAGGCCGCGGCCACCGGGACGCGTCAGCAGATCGCGTTCTACGGCTCGACTCCGGCGTACCGTCCGGTGCTCGAACTGCATGGCTGGGGAGCACTTCAGGACGAGCTGAACGCACTCTCGAAGCAGGGCGACTGGGTCAAGATGGGCTCACTGATCGACGACGAGATCCTGAACACCTTCGCCGTCGTGGGCGCCCCCGAACAGATCGCTCCCGAGCTCGCCGACCGGTACGGCGATGTGATCCAGCGCATGTCGTTCTACGCCCCGTACAAGAGCGATCCCGAGCGCTGGCGCGCGGTGATGGATGCACTCGCCGCGGTTTGAGTTGTAGGTTCGGCCGGATCGCCGACGCCAGCGGTCCGACCGCGATCTCTCTTCTCGACGTCCACAAGCGCTTCGACGGCGCCGCGGCCGAGGCCGTCACCGGGCTCACGCTCGACATCGCCGAGGGCGAGATCGTCGCCCTCGTGGGGCCGTCTGGGTGCGGCAAGACGACGACGCTGAAGATGATCAACCGACTCGTCGAGCCGACGTCCGGCACGATCGAAGTGCTCGGCCAGGACCAGCGCGCGCTGCCCGCTCACGAGCTGCGCCGGCGCATCGGGTACGTGATCCAACAGATCGGCCTCTTCCCCCACCGCACCGTGCGTCGCAACATCGGCGTGGTGCCCGAGCTGCTCGGATGGGACAAGCGGCGAGCCAATGCCCGCAGCGACGAGCTCGCCGATCTCGTCGGGCTCGATCGCGACCTGCTCGACCGCTACCCCGCCGCCCTCTCCGGTGGACAGCAACAGCGGGCCGGGGTCGCCCGCGCCCTCGCCGCGGATCCACCGATCCTGCTGATGGACGAGCCGTACAGCGCCGTCGACCCGATCGTGCGCGAGCGCCTGCAGGACGATCTGCTCACGCTGCAGTCGACGGTGCGCAAGACGATCGTGATCGTCACCCACGACATCGACGAGGCGATCAAGCTCGCCGATCGGGTGGCGATCATGAACGTCGGCGGGATCCTCGAGCAGTACGCCACCCCAGACGACCTGCTGAGTACCCCGGCCTCGCCGTTCGTCGCCTCGTTCCTCGGCCGCGAGCGTGGCCTGCGTCGGTTGGCGTTGCGCACGGTGGCCGACATCGACGCGACGGTGGGCCCGATCGTCGGATCGGCGGCGACGCGCGACGAGGCATTGCAAGTGATGGCCGGCTCGGCGACGTCGTGGGTGGCGGTCCTCGATGGAACACTGCTGCGCGGTTGGATCGACGGCAGGGAGCTCACGTCGTCGACGGCCCAGACGATCGAGCAACTGCCGGTGCAGCCGTTCGTGTCGCAGGTGGCGCCGACCACACCGTTGCGTGAGGCGCTCGACGTGATCGTCAACGCGCGGTCGCGCATGGCCGCTGTGGTCGACGGCGAGCGCTACGTCGGGATGATCACGATCGACGAGGTCGCCGGAGCGCTCGCCTGATGCTCGCCGACGAGCGCCGCTCCCTCGTCTGGTGGGGATGGGTCGGCGACCACCTCGACGACATCTGGCAACGCACCGTCGAACACGTCCAGCTGACGCTCATCGCCGTCGCCGTCGGCTGCGCCATCTCGTTCGTGCTCGCGCTCGTCGTCGTACGGGCACGCTGGACGTACCGACCGATCACGCGCTTCGCATCGATCCTCTACACGATCCCCAGCCTGGCCCTGTTCACGATGCTGATCCCGTTCACCGGGCTCGGGATGCTGACCGCCGAGATCGCCCTCGTCAGCTACACGATCCTGATCCTGGTCGGCAACACCGTGGCCGGCCTCGATGCGGTCCC
Organism: uncultured Ilumatobacteraceae bacterium; assembly: GCA_964651825.1. Classification (GTDB taxonomy): domain Bacteria; phylum Actinomycetota; class Acidimicrobiia; order Acidimicrobiales; family Ilumatobacteraceae; genus Sva-07. The sequence continues at coordinate 2,582 of CAZYWK010000105.1, forward strand.
CGCCTCCGTGAAGGACGCCGCCGACGGCATGGGCTACACGCGATGGCGGCGCCTGTTCGCGGTCGAGTTCCCCCTCGCGTTGCCGACGATCATCGCCGGCATCCGCGTCGCGTCGGTGACCGTCATCGGCCTGGTCACGCTCGCCGCCCTCGTCGGCAACGGCGGATACGGCGCGCTGATCAACGACGGGCTCCGGCGGAACTTTCCGACCCCGATCGTGGTCGGCGCCACCCTGTCGATCACGCTCGCCCTGCTCGTCGACGGCGCGCTCGCCCTCACCCAACGCATGCTCACCCCGTGGCGCCGCGCCACGTTGGCCCCCTCCGGGGTCAGACCCCGAAGGGGGCCGGGTTGAACACGATCCGCGGTGCCTTCGAGTTCCTGACCACCGCGGACAACTGGACGGGGCAACGGGGGATCCTGGCGCGAGGTTGGGCGCACGTGTGGATCTCGTTCGTGGCCGTGTCGATCTCGGCGGTCGCCGCGATCCCTGCCGCCGTCTGGCTCGCCCACAAGCGCCGGGCGCCGAACCTGTCGGTCGCCATGGTCAACCTCGGACGTGCGCTCCCCTCGTTCGCGATCATCGCCCTCGTGTTCCCGTTCAGCATCCGGTACGGATTCGGGCTCGGGTTCTGGCCGACGTGCGTCGCCCTCGTCGCGCTCGGCATCCCGCCGATGTTCACCAACGCCTACGCCGGGGTGATGGAGACCCAGCACGGCCTGGTGGAGGCCGCCTCCGGCATCGGCATGACCGGACCGCAGGTGCTCCGCAAGGTCGAGCTGCCCGCCGCTGTGCCGTTGCTGATGACCGGGATCCGCATCTCCGGTGTGCAGATCGTCGCCACCGCGACGCTGGGTGCGCTCGTCGGCTACGAATGTCTGGGCACTTACATCGTCGCGGGTCTCGCCCGCGGCGCGGCGGGGCGACCACAGGTGCTCGCCGGTGCCATCCTCGTGGCTGCGTTGGCGCTCGTGATCGATCTGATCCTCGACCGCAGCGAGCGCGCACTCACACCGTGGCACCGCCGGTTACGGTGAAAAGCGACGCCCGTCCGCCTGAACGAAACGAGCACCGCATGAGAACCTCCCCCGCCCGCCTCGCTGCCTTTGCCGCGCTGGCCCTCGCCCTCCCGCTCGCCGCCTGCGGCAGCGACGACGACGCCGGGGGTAGCCCGGCAGGCACGACCGCTGCGCCGGAAGGGTCGGCCGCTCCGGTCGGATCCGTGCCCGACGGCCCCACCATCACGATCGGGGCCCAGGACTTCGGTGAGAGCACGGTGCTGAGCGAGGTGTACGGCCAAGCGCTCGAGGCCGCCGGCTATCCGGTCGGCCAGCAGGCGCTCGGTGGCTACCGCGACATCGTGTTCGCCTCGTTCGATTCCGGTGACATCAACTTCACCGCCGAGTACGCCGCCTCGGCGCTCGAGTTCCTCAACGGATTCGCCGGCGAGGCCACCTCCGACGCGGCCGAGACCGTCGCCCTCCTCCAGACCCAGCTCGAACCGTTGGGTTTGGTGGCGCTCACACCATCTCCCGCCGTCGACTCGAACTCGTTCGTCGTCACCGCGGCGACGGCCGAGGAGCTCGGCCTCACCAACGTCAGCGACCTCACCGACGATCTGACGCTCGGCGGGCCTCCCGACTGCCCAGAGAACGCCTCGTGCATCCCCGGGCTCCAGTCGGTCTACGACCTCGATCTGTCGGCCAACTTCGTGCCGCTCGACGGCGGTGGACCGCTGACCGTCGCCGCGCTCGACGAGGGTGAGATCGACGTGGCGATCCTGTTCTCGACTGACGGCACGATCGCCGACAAGGGCTGGGTCGTTCTCGTCGACGACAAGGGATTGATCAACGCCGACAACATCACGCCGGTCGTCTCCCAGGACGTCGTCGATGCCTATGGGGACGACTTCAAAGCCTTCGTCGATTCGATCAGTGCCGCGCTGACCACCGAGCAGCTCACCGAGCTCAACCGGCGGGTCGGCATCGAGCTCGAGGACGCCGACGCCGTCGCCACGGACTGGCTGACGAAGAACGGCTTCATCTGAGCCGACTGGCTCGGCCGCACCGGCTCACCCGGTCCGCCCAGAGCCGAGATTTGTGGCAGTCGATCGGCCGACCCGCCGTCAGATCGTCTGCCGCAAATCGCCGAGGGCGCTCGATCACGTTCGCCGTGACGCGAGGCCGAGGAGGAAGGCGCGGGCGTTGACGCCGAGGGTGGCCACGTCGTAGCCACCCTCTTGGAGCACAACGGTCGGGCGGCCGAGTTCGCCGACCTGCGCACCTTGGCGCCCGAAGCCATCGGTCGTGACGGCGAGGTCGGAGATCGGGTCGTCGTGATACGTGTCGAGCCCGAGCGACACGACCACGAGGCTCGGATCGAAGGCGTCGATCGCCTCGCACGCGGCCACGAGGGCGGCGAGGTAGCCATCGTCGTCGGTCCGGGCGGCGAGCGGCAGGTTGAGGTTCGCACCATGGCCGCTCCCTATCCCCCGCTCGTCGGCGAAGCCCGTCACGTACGGATAGGCACGGGCCGGATCGCCGTGGAGCGACACGTACTGCACGTCACCGCGCCCGTAGAAGATCTGTTGGGTGCCGTTGCCGTGGTGGTAGTCGACGTCGAGCACCGTCACCCGGGTTCCGGTCGTCGATGCCACCCGGTGCGCGGCCACCGCCGCGTTGTTGAAGAAGCAGTACCCGCCGTACAGCGCCCGTGGCGCGTGGTGGCCGGGTGGGCGGCACAGCCCGTAGGCGTGATCGGCTCCATCGAGCACGAGTTGCGTGGCGCTCAACGCGATGTCGACCGCACCGCGGGCAGCGGCGTAGGTGCCCTCGGTGATCGGTGTCGTCGTCTCGAAGCACCACCGGCCAAGCTCGGCGTTGACCGGAAGGTCCGCCGGAAGCGGTCCGATGCCGTCGAGCAGCGCCGACCGGAGGAAGACGTCGGGCACGACGTCGTGGGTTCCGGGATGCTGCACCTGGTACCCGGCCCACGCCCGGGCGAGGAACTCGACCAGGCCCGGGTCGTGCACGTCGGTGATCGGCTCGATCCCCCAATCGTCCGGCGAACACAGTTCGAACCGATCGTCCGCGGCGAGCGCGTCGTGGATCGCCTCGGCGCGGCCGGGATGCTCCCACGGCGATTGCAGGCCGGATGCCTCGATCTCGGCGAGCGGCGAATGGAGCCGATGGGCCGGCGACGCGACCACCGCGGTTCGATGCGGGCGCACCGACCCGGGCTCGTTCATCGCAACAGGCCGGAGCGCCCCAGCGCGTCGCTCGCGTGCGGCTCGGCCAGCACGGCCGCGAGCGTGATCTCGAGACCCAGGCTCGACGACTCGCGATACTGCGCCCAGTCGATCGAGCCGACCGCCCACCGTTCGAGGCGCGCGATCCGGTTGTAGAAGATGTGACGAGCGAGTCGTTCGACGTCGAGGTCGCCCCGGAACATCCCAGCCGCCGCAGCTTTGCCGAGGTCATGGTCGACGAGCGTGACGAACCGGTCGCCGACCGCGCCCATCCCTGCCAGCTCCGGGCTCGTCTTGATCACCGCGAACACCGGCTTCCACACGTCGACCGCCGAGGCGATCGTGTTGTCGAGCGCCTCGAACAATTGCCGGGTCGCCTCGAGGGGATCGGCGGCCGGCGCCTCGTCGAGCGATCGTTCGAGCTCGTCGAGGCCGTTGCTGACGAACGCGACGAGGATGCCGTCACGGTCACCGAACTGGTTGTACAGGGTCCCCACCGCGACCTTGGCCCGTTCGGCCAATCGGCGCATCGAGAGACTCTCGACGCCGCCCGCGGCGATGAGCTGCCCGGCAGCGTGGAGGACCTCCGATCGAGTCCGCTCCTGTCGATCGTCCCAGCCGGTTCCCATGCAAATTCGAGCCTACCCCTTGGCACTTGATTGCAACAGTGTTGCAATCAAGTGATGACCCGTCTCGGCTACCAGATCCCGAACTTCACCTACCCGGGCGTCGGCCTCAGCGCACTCGTCGGGCAACACGTATCGCAACCCGGCCGTGCTGGCCAAGACCATGACGACACTCGACATCGTGTCGCAAGGCCGGGCCCAACTCGGCATCACGCGACATCACCATCGCCTGGCGGGGCGCGGTGGGCGGTCAGGCCAGCGCGAGCTGTTCGGCGAGGTACTCGTCGCGGCACTTGGCGCGCTGGAGCTTGCCGCTCGACGTCTTCGGGAGGGTCCCGGGGGTGACGAGCATGACGTCGCGAGGCGGGATGCCGCACACCTCGAGTGTGCGGTGGTGGATCCGGCTGCGGATTTCGTCGAGGCCTCCGGACGTGTCGGTCACCCGCACCTCGGCCACGACCACGACGCTCTCCTTGCCCTTGTAGCCCTCCATCCCGAAGGCGATCACGTTGCCGGCGCGCACCCCGTCCAGGGGGCCGACGGCGCGTTCGATGTCCTCGGGGAACACGTTGCGGCCACCGACGATGATCACGTCCTTGATGCGGCCGCACAGGACCAGTTCGCCGTCGAGGAGGTAGGCGAGGTCGCCGGTGCACAGCCAGCCGTCACGGAACAGCGCAGCCGTTGCATCGGGACGCTTGTAGTAGCCGGGCGTGACCGACGTGCCACGGAGCAGCAACTCGCCGACATGTCGCTCGGGCACCGGCTCGTAGGTGTCGGGATCGACGACGCGCATCTCGAGGCCGGGCACCGCCTTGCCGAGCAACGGCAACGCCCGGACCGACACGTCGAGATCCTCGAGCGGGCTGTCGACCGGCTTGGCCACGCGCTGGGTCTCGAGCACTCGCCGATCGACGGTGTCGGTGCGCAGGCCACGACCCCGAGGCGGGAACGAGCCACCGATGGCGACCTCGGCCATACCGAACGCAGGGAACACACCGCCCGGCCGGAACCCGAAGCGGGTGGCCTCCGCGACGAACGCCTCGACCGCGACCGGATCGACCGGCTCGGCCCCGGAGAGTGCCAGGGTGAGCTTCGACAGGTCGAGGTCGTTCATCCGCTTGAGCGCCCGCGTCGCCAGCACCCACGAGAAGTTCGGGCCAGCGGTGGCCGTGCCGCCGTAATCGGACAGCCACTGCATCCAGTTGCCGGGATGGGCGAGGAAGTCCTGCGGCGCAGCCTGCACGAGGTCGACGCCCTTCGTCATCGGCAGCGCCAGGAAGCCGACCAGGCCCATGTCGTGGTACAGCGGGAGCCACGACACCATCACGTCGCCGGGCGCGAGGACAGCCGCCTCGCAGCAGGCGTCGATGTTGGCGCTGAGCACCCGATCGGGGATCATCACGCCCTTCGGCTCGCTCGTCGACCCGCTCGTGTACTGCAGGATCACCAACCGCTCGGGGTCGGTGGGCGGTAGCTCGAGGGCGTCGCCCGACGGGACGTTCGGCGAGCCGGGCATCACCGACCGCACGGACGCGATCGGCGGATCGCCGGCGGCTGCCACGTAGAAGTCGGCGAGCAGGTCGTCGATCAACACGAGCTTGGCGTCACCGTGGCGGATGCGCGAGCGCGTGCTCTCGACGAACGCGTCGAGCGAGCCCATCCGCATCGGGAGCGGCAGCACCATCGAGGCGATGCCGGCCATCCAGCAACCGCGGACGATGGTCATCAGCTCGCGGGTCGTCGGCCCGAGCACGGCGACGTGGTCGCCGGGCACGAGGCCCTTTGCCTGGAGCGCAGCGCCCACAGCCCGCGCGTCGTCGTGGATCTCACGCCACGGCACGACGATCGGATCGCCGTCGCCGATCATCGACGCGCCGACGAACCGCACGCCGGTGCCGGAGTCGGCCGCCCGTTCGAGCCGCTCGATGGTCGACAGCGCCGACAGGTTCGTCATACGCCGAACGCTAGCCCGGCGCCCCCATCACCCTGCCGCTACTGCTTCTCGCACCGCGGCGTTGAGACCGAGGGTGCGGGGGTCGCCGGTCAGGCCGCCACCCATCTGGTTCATGACGTATCCGTAGCCCACCTTCGCGTCGGGGTCGGCATAGCCGAGCGATCCGCCAGCGCCGGCGTGGCCGAACGACGCCGGGCTGAGCATCGGTGTGAGCGTGCCGTCGAGCATGAAGCCGCAACCGAACTGGCTGTCGGCGACGAGGCAGGCGTCGGGGCCGTTGGACCGCTCCGCGGTGGCGAGGCCGACCGTGGCGTCGTCGATGAGACGGACGCCGTCGACCTCGCCGACGGTCGCCGCGTACATCCGGGCGAGGCTGCGTGCCGTGGTGATGCCGTTCGCCGCCGGCATCTCCGTGCCGTGGACGGCGCGCGTGTTGAACGGCGTGTCGTCGCCGAATCCGTTGAGCGCGCCGTTCATCGTCAGGGCCTTGAAGCCGTTCGTTCCGGGGCCCATCACCGCGAGCATCAGTTGGAGCACCTCGGGATCGGTGGGCGGTGGCGACGTCTCGAGGCGCGACACACGCGGCTCCTCGGACTCGGGCAGGCCGATCCAGAAGTCGAGGCCGAGTGGGCCGGCGACCTCGTCCGCGAAGTACCGGCCGATCCGCCGTCCGTCGACCCGCCGGACCAGTTCACCGGCGAGCCAGCCGTAGGTGAGGGCGTGGTAGCCGTGGGCGGTGTCGGGCTCCCAGACCGGAGCCTGCGCGGCCAACGCCTCCACGACCGGATCGACGGCGATCACGTCGTCGAACGTCAGCGGCGCGTCGACGAAGGGCAGCCCACCGCGATGGCTCAGCAACTGGCCGACGGTGATCGCTTCCTTGCCGGCCTGAGCGAACTCTGGCCAGTACGCGGCGACCGGGGTGTCGTAGTCGACGAGGCCGGCCTCGACGAGCCGGGCGACGCAGATCGCGGCCGCGCCCTTGGTGGTCGAGAACACCAATTGGAGAGTGTCTTCCGTCCACTCGCGCCCCGTGGCCTTGTCGGCGGTCCCGGCCCACAGGTCGACCTTCGGCTGACCGTCGACGTACAGGGCGAACGCCGCTCCGAGGTCGCCGTACTCGTCGAAGTTCGCCGCGAACGCGTCGGCGACCTTGCCGAAGCCCTCATCCGCTGTGCCGTTGATCTGTGTCATGGCGCCGAACGTATCGACCGCCGATGCCGCTCATCGGATCGAACGGGCAGGAGGGCCTGGAGGGCGACCACGTAGGCTGGACGGCCGGTATGAACGACGACCACGGCACCCCGACCCTCACTGACGACTCGCCACCGAACCGGTACTCGGCGGCGCTCGCCCGGGAGATCGAGGCCCGCTGGCACGACTGGTGGGACGAGCACCACACCTTCGAGACACCCAACCCGGCGGGCCCCCTCGCCGACCCCGGCTCCACCCGCGCGCGAGGCGAGAAGCTGTTCGTGCTCGACATGTTCCCGTACCCGTCGGGGGTGGGCCTGCACGTCGGTCACCCGCTCGGGTTCATCGGCACCGACGTGTACGGCCGCTTCAAGCGGATGACCGGCCACAACGTGTTGCACACGATGGGCTTCGACGCGTTCGGCCTGCCCGCCGAGCAGTACGCCGTGGAGACCGGCACCCATCCGGCGATCACGACCGAACGCAACGTCGCCACGTACCGCCGCCAGCTGCGCCGGCTGGGGCTCGCCCACGACCCGCGGCGCAGCGTGTCGACAACCGACCCCGAGTACTACCGCTGGACGCAGTGGATCTTCAACCGGATCTTCAACGCCTGGTACGACACCGACGCCCAGCGGGCGCGCCCGATCGACGAGCTCATCGCCGAGTTCGAGACCGGTGCCCGCCCGACACCCGACGGGCGACCGTGGAATCACTTGAGCGCCGGTGAGCGCGCCGACATCGTCGACGGCCATCGGCTCGCCTACGTGAGCGAGGCCCCGGTCAACTGGTGTCCGGGGCTGGGCACCGTGGTGGCGAACGAGGAGGTCACCGCCGACGGGCGCAGCGACCGCGGCAACTTCCCGGTGTTCAAGCGCAGCATGCGCCAGTGGATGATGCGCATCACGGCCTACGCCGACCGACTGATCGACGACCTCGACCGGCTCGACTGGACCGACTCGATCAAGGCGATGCAGCGCAACTGGATCGGCCGTAGCTACGGCGCCCGCGTCCACTTCGAGTCGCCCGCGGGACGCATCTCGGTGTTCACCACCCGGCCAGACACGTTGTTCGGCGCGTCGTTCCTCGTGCTGTCGCCCGAGCACGACCTGGTCGACGAGCTGACGACCATCGACCAAGCCAGCGAGGTCGCCGCCTACCGCAAGGAGGCGGCGGCAAAGAAGGACATCGAGCGGCAGGACGACACCCGCGAGAAGACGGGTGTGTTCACCGGCTCGTTCGCCCTCAACCCGATCAACGGCGAGTCGATCCCGGTCTGGATCGCCGACTACGTCCTGATGGGCTACGGCACCGGTGCGATCATGGCAGTGCCGTCGGGCGACCAACGCGACTTCGAGTTCGCCGGCAAGTTCGGCCTGCCGATCCCCGCCATCCAGCAGCCGCCCGCGGACTGGTTCGCGGGCCACGAGATCGAGCCGACCCTCGACACCAGCCTGTGGCCGGTCGCATTCAACGGCGACGCCCCGTACGTGGCGTCGGCCAACGACACGCTCGACCTGAACGGCGTCGACAACAAGTCCGACGCGATCGCGATGACGAACGCCTGGCTGGAGGCCAACGGCGCCGGCCACGGCACCACCAACTACAAGCTGCGCGACTGGCTGTTCAGCCGCCAGCGCTATTGGGGCGAACCGTTCCCGATCGTCTACGACGCCGACGGCCGCCCGCACTCGATCCCCGATCCTTTGCTTCCCGTCGCGCTCCCCGAGACCGATTCGTTCTCACCGCGCACCTTCGATCCCGACGACGAGTTCTCCAACCCGGAGAGCCCGCTCGACCGACTGACCGACTGGATCGAGGTCGAGCTCGACCTCGGCGACGGACCGCAGGTTTACCGCCGCGACGGCAACGTGATGCCGCAGTGGGCGGGGTCGTGCTGGTACGAGATGCGCTACCTCGATCCGACGAACACCGAGCGGTTCGTCGACCGCGACGTCGAGGCGTACTGGATGGGGCCACGCACCGACGTGCGGCCCGACCATCCGGGTGGTGTCGACCTGTACGTCGGCGGCGTCGAACACGCCGTGTTGCATCTGCTCTATGCCCGTTTCTGGCACAAGGTGTTGTACGACCTGGGCGAGGTCACCTCGGTCGAGCCGTACGCCCGCCTGTTCAACCAGGGCTACATCCAGGCGGCTGCGTTCAAGGATGCCCGCGAGATCTACGTCGATGCCACCGCCGTCGACGGCGACGAGCGCACGGGCTTCACCTACGAGGGCCAGCCGGTCACCCGCGAGTGGGGAAAGATGGGCAAGAGCCTGAAGAACGCCGTGTCGCCCGACGAGATGTACGACCAGTACGGCGCTGACACCTTGCGCCTGTACGAGATGGCCGGCGGCCCACTCGACGCGTCACGGCCGTGGGAGACACGCGACGTCGTCGGCATGTACCGCTTCCTCCAGCGTCTGTGGCGCACGATGGTCGACGAGCAGACCGGTGAGTGCACGGTGGTCGACACACCGGCCGACGACGCGACGCGCGTGCTGCTGCACAAGACGATCGACGTGATGCGGGCCGAAATGGACGCCCTGCGGTTCAACACCGCGATCGCCAAGCTCGTCGAGCTGAACAACCACGTCACCAAGCTCGACACCACCCCCCGCGAGGTCGCCGAACCCATGGTGCTGATGGCCGCGCCGCTCGTGCCGCACATCGCCGAGGAGCTGTGGCGCAAGCTCGGTCACGACGAGACGGTCACGTACCTGCCGTTCCCGACCGCCGACCCCGCCCTGCTCGTCGACGAGACGATCGAGATCCCCGTCCAGGTGAACGGCAAGGTGCGGAGCCGCATCACCGTTGCCACCGACGCGCCGGCCGACGCGCTCGAAGCAGCCGCCCTCGCCGACGACAAGGTCGCCGCGGCAATCGACGGCGCAGCGGTGCGCAAGATCGTGGTGGTGCCCGGCCGCATGGTCAACGTCGTCGTCTGAAAGGTCGTTCATCGGGGACGGGGCCGGATGAAC
>CAZYWK010000106.1:0-8287 GCA_964651825.1 uncultured Ilumatobacteraceae bacterium
GACTCCGCCTACCAGTACGGAGCGCGGATGTGCGAGAAGCTCAAGGAACTCATCCCGCGGCAGATGTTCGACGTGCCGATCCAGGCGGCGATCGGCGGCAAGGTGATCGCCCGGGAAACCGTGAAGGCGAAGCGCAAGGACGTGCTCGCCAAGTGCTACGGCGGCGACATCACCCGCAAGCGCAAGCTGCTGGAGAAGCAGAAGGAAGGCAAGAAGAAGATGAAGTCGATCGGCCGGGTCGAGGTGCCCGGCGACGTCTTCATCAACGCCTTGAAGCTCGACGACTGAATCGTTCGACTGGCCACCCGACCATCGGACATGTAGTCGGAAATCGTTGCGGTCAGTCGGGGTGTCGGTGAGCCAGACTGACCGCATGGGTGTCACCGCGGAGCAGTTCGACCTGTCGATCGACGAGGTGCTGGCCGCGCCGCGACTGGCCGGAACCATCGAGCTGGTCGTGGCCCGCCCAGCTACGGGGGAGCGGCTGATCCTCGGCGAGGCCGAGCTCGTCCCGGGGCGTGGGCTGGTCGGCGACAACTACGTCGAGCGCGGCGATCGCAAGTCCCCGGACGGTCGGGCCGACCCGCTCAGCGAGCTGAACATCATGTCGGTGCGTGCGCTGCGTGCCGTGGCAGGTTCCGATCCGGAACAGTGGCAACGAGCTGGCGACCAGTTGATCGTCGATCTCGACCTCTCCGTCGACAACCTGCCCGCCGGCACGCGCCTGCAGGTCGGCACTGCGCTGATCGAGGTGACGACGAAGCCGCACAACGGCTGTGCGAAGTTCTCCCAGCGCTTCGGTGTCGACGCTGTCCGCTGGGTGAACTCCCGCAAGGATCTTCGCCTCCGCGGGCTCTGCGCCGTCGTGGTCGAGCCCGGCACCGTCACCCCCGGCGCCCCGATCGCCAAACTCGCGCCGCCCTGACACTCCTGCACGCCTCCGGTCCACGTTTGCGTCGGGATTCTGCACCGGCAGGTGTGATGAGATCCCGACGCAAACGATCGGTCGGGTGCTGGTGCGTTGTCGTTGCCTCCGACGAGGGCGCGAGCTGGCGAGTAATCTGGCCTCACGATGCTGGACGATCGGAAGACCGCGATCCTGAGTGCTGTCGTCCAGGAATACATCACGACGGCTCAGCCGGTCGGTTCGAACCTGATCGCCGAATCGCCGATGATCAACGTGTCGTCGGCCACGGTGCGCAGCGAGATGTCGCAGCTGGAACACGAGGGGTACCTGGTCCAGCCGCACACGTCGGCGGGACGCATCCCGACCGACAAGGGGTACCGGTACTTCGTCGACCACTTGACCACGCCGGGGACGCTCGACCAGGCGACCACCAAACGGGTCGGCGAGTTCTTCTCGGCGGCGCACGGTCGCCTCGAGGAACTGCTCCACGAGACCTCGAACCTGTTGGCGACCCTCACCAACAACGCTGCCCTCGTCGTCGGACCGCGCTCGGAGGCGGTCGCCGTGCGTCGGGTGCAGCTCGTGTCGCTGTCGCCCACGCTCGCGACCGTCGTGGTGGTGTTCGCCAATGGGACCGTCGAACACACCACGATCGATCTGGTCGAGGGCGACGACGACGTCCGGCTGTCCGCGGCCAGCGTTCATCTGTCGGCGGCACTCGACGGTGCGGTGCTCAGTGGTGTCACCGCTGTCGCACCGACCGGCGACCAGGCGGTCGACCGCATCTGCCACGCCGCCCTGCAAGCCGTCCGGTCGGCAGCGGCCGCCGACCAGGTGTTCACCGGGGGCGTGTCGTCGGTCGCCAACGCCTTCGACGCGGTCGACGTCGTGCGCACGGTCCTGCAGACACTCGAGCAGCAGTTCGTGGTGGTCACCCTCGTGAGCGACATCGTCAACCGCGGGATGTCGGTGGCGATCGGTGTCGAACACGGCGTCGAGCCGCTGTCGGCGTGCTCGGTGGTGGTCGCGCCGGTGGTGATCGACGGCGAGCACCTCGGCTCGATCGGTGTCCTCGGACCCACCCGGATGAACTACCCGCTCGCGTTGGCGACCGTCGACGTCGTCAGCGAACAGCTGGCCCACCGTCTCGAAGACGGTTGAGGACGCCCCGATCTCCCGGCATCCTGGAGCCCACCATGGCTGACTACTACGAGCTCCTCGGCGTGCCCCGCACGGCGAGCGCGGACGAGATCAAGAAGGCATACCGCCAGCGCGCCCGCGAGCTTCATCCCGATGCCAACCCGAACGACGCGGCGAGTGCAGAACGCTTCAAGGAAGTGTCAACGGCGTATCAAGTCCTGTCCGACGACGATCAGCGGGCCCGATACGACCGTTACGGCGAGGCCGGCGTCCGCGGCAACGGTGGTGGCCAGTCGGCAGAGGACCTCTTCGGTGGCGGGCTCGGCGACATCTTCGAGACGTTCTTCGGCGGCGGTGGACAGAGCCCGTTCGGCGGTCGTTCCCGCGGCCCGGCCGGCCCGCCACGTGGCCAGGACCTCGAGATCGTCGCCGACATCTCCTTCGAACAGGCCGTCTTCGGCGACCAGATCGACGTCACTCTGAAGCTGCCCGTGGCCTGTACCGACTGTGGCGGCTCGGGCGCCGGTGCGGGCACGCAGCCTGTCACGTGCAGCGATTGCGGCGGCAGTGGACAGATCCAGCGGGTCCGTCAGAGCCTGCTCGGTCAGATGGTCACCGCCAGCCCGTGCAATCGATGCGGCGGCCTCGGCCAGGTCATCACCACCCCCTGCCCGACGTGTCGCGGCGAGGGGCGCGTCACGATCGACAAGACGTACCAGGTCGACGTGCCCGCCGGGGTCGACAGCGGCTCGACGTTGCGCCTCACCGGGCGTGGAGCGGCCGGCCCGCGTGGCGGCAAGACCGGCGACCTGTACGTCCACCTGCGGGTGGCCGCCCACGACCGCTACGTGCGCGACGACCACGATCTCGTCACCGTGGTGCCGATCTCGATCGCGCAGGCGTCGCTCGGCACCTCGATCGAGCTCGAGACGCTCGACGGCACCGAGGAGCTCGTCGTCCCGGCCGGCACCCAGCCGGGCCGTGAGTTCGTCCTCCGCCAGCGCGGGGTCCCCCACCTGCGAGGACGCGGCCGCGGCGATCTGCGGGCCCGCATCCGGGTGGAGGTTCCGCTGAAGCTCACCGAACGCGAAGCCGAGCTGCTGAACGAGTTCGCCGAAGGGCGTGGCGAGTCCGTCGGCGTCTCCAAGGAAGGGATCTTCTCCCGGATCAAATCGGCCTTCTCGTGACCGAGCCGGCCCTGCGCCGGTCGTCGGCGCACGTGATCGTCGACGACGTCGGCGGCGCCGGCGACACCGTGGTGCCGATCGGCGACGAGGTCGAGCACCACCTGCGGCGGGTGCTCCGGCTGCGCAGCGGAGAGGCGGTGACGGTGACGGACCTGCAGGGCTCCTGGCGCTCCACGGTGATCAGTGGCACGCGCGACCGCGTCGAGCTCGAGGTGACCAGCGAGGTGTCTCGCGCCGAACGTCTGAGTCCCCCGATCACGATCGCCGCCGCGATCCCGAAGGGTGACCGGCTCGACTGGATGGTTCAGAAGCTCACTGAGCTCGGCGTCGACCACCTCGTGCTGCTCCACGCCGAGCACTCCGCGACGCGTTGGGACCACGCCCGTGCCATCGCCCAGCTCGAGCGGGCGCGGCGGATCGCCGGGGAGGCCTGCCGGCAGAGCCGTCGCGTGTGGGGCATGGCGATCGACGGTCCGCGTCCAGCGGTGGAGGTCGTGCCCACCTGCGTCGTGGCCGAACCGGCTGGTCGAGCACTGCAGCCCGGTGATCACGCGGTGGCGATCGGTCCGGAGGGTGGATGGTCGCAGGACGAACTCGACGCTGCGTGCGGCTCGGTCGCTCTCGGCGCGCACATTCTGCGGGTCGAGACCGCCGCCATCGCCGCAGCAGCGCTCTGTGCGTCGTTCCGCCACTGACGGTTGCCAAATCACTACCGTGCGGTAACATCGGCGCCGGCGGAACGGGCCGGCGGCGGGTCGGCCCCAGACACATGGGCGGGAACCACATGACCATGATCGAAGACGAAGCTCCAACCGTCTACAGCCGGCAAGTCGGTGAGCGCCTGCGGGTGATCCGCAAGCAGAAGCGACTGTCGTTGCAGGAGGTCGAGGCACAGAGCGAGCAGGAGTTCAAGGCATCGGTCCTCGGTGCCTACGAACGCGGCGAGCGGGCGCTGTCGGTGCCGCGCCTCGACCGGCTGGCGCAGTTCTACGCCGTGCCGATCGAGCAACTCCTGCCACGCGAGGTGTCAGGCGTCGAAGCGACTGCGGCGCTCGAGGCACCGGTCAACAAGAAGCTGGCCATCGACGTCGTGAAGCTCGTGCAGCTGAAGGGCGCGCCCTTCGAGATGCTGTCGCGCTACCTCAAGTTGATCCAGGTGCAACGCCAGGACTTCAACGGCCGGGTCATCACCGTTCGTGGCGACGACGTCCGGGCGATCGCGTCGATGCTCGACGTGCCGGTCGATCAGGTCGGCGCCCGTCTCGCGGCGCTCGACCTGCTGTTCAAGCCGTTGTAGCTGGCAAAGCCGCCGGATGGCGGTTTGATGGGTGGATGAGCGAGTTCGGGGTGTACGTGCACATCCCGTTCTGCGCGTCGAAGTGCGACTACTGCGCGTTCGCCACCTGGACCGACCGAGCGCACCTGGTCGACGCCTACCTGGCGGCGATGGACACCGAGATCGAGCGGGCGGTCGCCGACGGGATGCCGGTCGCCGACACGATCTTCGTCGGCGGAGGGACTCCCACCCTGGTGCCGCCGGCCTCGCTCGCCGACCTCGTCGGGGCGATCCCGCGCAGCACCGACGCCGAGGTCACCGTCGAGTGCAATCCCGACGACGTCACCGTCGAGATGCTGCAGACCTACCGTGCGGGCGGCGTCAACCGGGTCAGCATCGGGGTGCAGTCGATGTCGCCGCACGTGCTCGCGTCGCTCGGGCGCACGCACGACCCGGCCAACGTCGAGCGGGCAGTGGCCGCGGTGCGAGCGGCCGGAATGCCGTCGTTCAACCTCGACATCATCTACGGCGCCGCGGGCGAGTCGATCGGCGACTGGCGCCGCACGGTCGAATCGGTGCTGGCACTCGACCCGCCCCACGTGTCGGCGTACGGCCTCACGGTGGAGGGCGGCACGGTGCTGGCCCTGCAACCCGAGCGACACCCGGACGACGACGACCAGGCCGACAAGTACGAAGTCGTCGACGACCTGCTCGTCGCTGCCGGACTCCGGAACTACGAGGTCTCGAACTGGGCCCGACCAGGCCATGAATCGCAGCACAACTTCCTCTACTGGCGCCAGGACGACTACCGCGGCTTCGGATGTGCAGCGCACTCCCACCACGCCGGCCGACGGTGGTGGAACGTGCGCACGCCCGAGCGGTACATCGACCTCGTCACCGCCGGCCGCTCGGCCGAGTCGTCCGCCGAGACGCTCGACGACGAGGCCCGCCGTGTCGAGGGCCTACAGCTGATGCTGCGCACCCGGGATGGTGTGCCGGCCGACTCGTTCGACGAAGCACAGCTCGAACTGCTCGACGCCATGTTGGCGCCGCATCCCGGCGCGGCCGACCGGGTGGTCCTGACCCGTGCCGGCCGCTTGATGGCCAACGAGGTCTCGGTCCGCCTGCGCTGACCGGCGGCGTCCGGCCGGAGTGGCGGCCGGGGAGGTGCCCGACTACGGTCGTCGAGATTCGACCGACACGGACCACCGAGCTCGATCAGCTCATCGAAACGGTCACGCTCGGCCGGCAACGAGCGGCGATCGCGGTGGTGCGCGGTGGGCCGGGCGTTGGCAAGTCGTGGCTGATCGAACGCCTTTTGGAACACGAGCGTCCGGCGTTCGCGGCGACCGGCACCACGGTGCTGCACATGTCGGGTCATCCCGCCGAAGCGGATCTCCCCTTCGCCGGCCTGCACCAACTGCTGCTCCCCGTGAGTGCCGAGGTGGAACGGTTGCCGCCGCCGCAACGGGCCGCCATCGAGCAATCGTTGGCGCGATCGTCGAGCGGCACCGGGCACCGCTTCGCGGCGGCGGTCGGCGTGCACGCACTGCTCGCCGCACTCGCCGAGCGCCAACCCGTCCTCGTCGTCGCCGAGGACGCCCACTGGCTCGACACGTCGACCCTGACGTGCCTCGTGTTCGCCGCCCGGCGCTTCGACTCGGATCGTGTCGCCGTCGTGCTCACGACCCGCGACGCCGAACTCCCGACCGGCCTCGCCGCGACTGGGATCGAGCTTGGCCCGCTCGACCCGGTCGTCGCGCGCGAGCTGGCGCTCGATCAACATCCCGACCTGGCGCCGGCGGTCGTCGACGAGATCGTGCGTGTCGCCGATGGGCTCCCGGTCGTGCTCTGCGAAAGTCCGGCCGATCTCACCGCGGAACAACGGGCAGGGCTGGAACCGCTGCCGGCCGTGCTCTCGATCGGACCGACGCTCTCGTGGCTGTACCGGCAACGCCTGTCGCTGATCGGTGCGGACGCCCGCGCGGCACTCGTGGTGATGAGCCTCGAACGTCTGGCCCCGTCACAGCTCGCTGCCGCGCTGGCTGAGCTCGGCCTGGGCCTCGAAGCGATCGGTCCGGCCGAGGAGCACGGGCTCGTCGAGCGATCCGGCGGTGAGATCGTGCTCACCCATGCCACAGTGGCGTCCGCGATCCGCGCCGACGTCGACGAGGGCACGCTCGGCCGGGCACGCGCCGCGGTCGCCTCCGCGCTGGCCGATCAGCCCCATCGGCAGGTGTGGTTCCTCGACGCGTCGGTCGATCCGCACGACGACGACCTCGCCCGCCGATGGGATGCGGCCGGCCTCGACGCCCAGGCGCGGGGAGCCTGGGCCGAGGCGGCGACGGCTCACGAGCACGCCGCGGGATGTTCAGGCGATCGTCACCGGAAGCGTGTCCGCTTGTCGGCTGCCGCCAACGCGCACGCTCGCGCGGGCGCGCCGCGTCCCCTGCTCCGACTGTTGGACGAGCTCGCCGAGGGCGCCGACACCCCTGACGAGCGGCTGCTCCTCGAAGCCCAACGGATCGCCACCCGGACCTGGGAGCACCCACAGGGGATCGATCCCGACGACGTCGAGTCCGTGATCGTTGCGCACCCGGGGGCGAGCGCCCGCACCCGTGCCGTGCTGCGCTCGACGCTCGCTGTCGCGTCGCTCATGTGGGGCGATCACGCGGCCGCGCTCAGCGCTATCGACAGGGCCTTCGGCGAGCTGGCCGCCGACGAGCTGACCCTCGCCGACCGATTGGTCCGGGATCTGATCGAGATCACGGGCGGTCGCTACGACGCTGGGGAGACGTTGCGTGGCGACTGGCTCGACGAGATCACCGACGAGCAGATGCTGGATCCTCTCGTTCCGATGTTCCTCGGCGCGTATGTCCTGGTGTTGATCGACGATCTCGATGGCGCACTGCGCGTCGCCCATCGACTCCGTGAGGTCGCCGAGCGGTTCGCCGATCTGAGCCAGCTCGGTCTGTCGATCGCACTCATCGCCGCCGTCGAGCAGCGGCGCGGCGACATGCTCGGGGCGCGGGCCCACTACACGACCGCGATCCAGCTGTGCCTCGATACAGACTTCACGGCGCCGGTACCACACCTGCGGCTGCGCCTTGCCCAGTTGCTGGCATCGATCGGGCAGGAGAGTGCCTGCCGGTCGATCGTCGCCGAGGCCGTCGACGCCGGAGGGGGCAGCATGGTCATGCGGCACGGCGGCTCCTGGGTCCACGGCCTGCTCGAACTGACCCTCGGCGACTGCGCTGCTGCCGTGTTCCACTTGTACGACGCCGAGGCGCTGCTCGAGTCGATGGAGCTGGCCGAGCCCGGCTACACGTCCCAGGCCGGCGACCTCGTCGAGGCGCTGTGGCGACTGCGACGGATCGACGAAGCGCAGGAGGTGCTGGAGCGGTTCCAGGCTGTCGCCGAACGGTTCCAACGGCAGTCGGCACTGGCCGTGGCGGCTCGCTGCCGGGGACTGCTCGCCGACCCGGACACGATCGACGAGCACTTCGAGGCCGCCCACCGACACCACGAGCGCGCTCCCGACCGAGTGCAGGAGGCGCGCACCGACCTCCTCTGGGGGATGCAGCTCCGGCGTGCTCGCCGCAAGCGCGACGCGCGACCGCGGCTGCGCAGTGCGCTCACCGCCTTCGAATCGATGGGAGCGAGCCCGTGGGCGGCACTGGCCGCGTCGGAGTTGACGGCCTGCGGGGAGCGGCGACGTACCGCGTGGGCGGCCGTCGACGAGCTCACCCCACGTGAACTCGAGGTCGCCGTGATCGT
>CAZYWK010000106.1:8387-12024 GCA_964651825.1 uncultured Ilumatobacteraceae bacterium
CGTGGGCGGCCGTCGACGAGCTCACCCCACGTGAACTCGAGGTCGCCGTGATCGTTGCTGACGGCGCGACGAATCCGGCGGCCGCTGCTGCCTTGTGCATCTCGGTGCGCACCGTCGAGGATCACCTGACGCGGGTCTACCGCAAGCTCGCCATCGCCGGCCGCGAGTCGCTGCCGGCGGCGCTCGCCCGGCCGGTACCAGGGCTGGCTCCACCGTCGGGTCAGCGATCGCATCAGCCGGCGTCGATCGCGGCCAGCACCTGAGCCATCGCGGCCTCCAGCTCGGCATCGTCGATGTTGGCGCCGAGCAGGATGTCGCCCATGATCCACAAGACGACGGCCCGATCACCGTCGAGCACCGCCAGCACCGGCCCGGAGTGGAAGGCCTCGTCACCGAGTCCGTCGACGGTCGAGTCGACCCCGAAGATCTCCTCGGTCTCGGCGAAGCGTTCCGCGGCCTGCGTGTCCATGATCGTAAGGCTCATCGCGGCCGTCGAGTCGGTACTCGCCGGCTCGACGACGCAGGAGTCGGTGCCGTCACTGTCGTCGATGGCCGGCGGACCCACCGGTTCGCCGATCAGCCCGGCGAGATCGATCTCTGCCAACAGCGTGCAGGCCAGACCGCTCGCCGCGCCCTGCGCCGGAGCCGACGCCGGGGCGCTCGACGTGCCGGCGCCGAGTGCGGTCAACACTTCGGTCATCGCTGTCTCCACCTCGGTCTGCGTCACTCCACCGATTCCCAAGTCGGCCCATCGCACTGCCTGCAGGCTGATGAGGCGATCACCGGACAACACGACCACCATCGGGCCAGACGCGAAGGCGCTGTCGCCGAGGCCCGTGATCTCGGCGTCGACCCCGAACTGTTCCTGGGCATTGTCGTAGTTCCTCACCGCGGCGTTGGTCGTGACGCGCAGCACGACCGTTCCCCTCGATTCCGGGTCGCCGGCGACGACGGTGCACCCACCACCGAAGTCGTCGACTTCGACCTCGCGTGTGCCGGCCGCCTCGCCGAGCAGGCCGTCGAGGTCGACCATGTCGAGCACCGCACACAGGGCGTCGTCGATCGGGGCGGACGTGTCGGCGACCTCGGTGCTGACGGGATCGGTTGCCGGCGGCGGATCGGGCGTCGCCACAACGGGGTCGGTTGCGGCCGGTGGGGTGTCCGCGGGCGCGATGGTCGCCGACGACCCGTCGCCGTCGGAGCCGCATCCGGCCGCTGCCACGGTCAGGGCGATGGCCGACAGCACGCCGGCCCAGGTGTTCGTTCGCGTCATCGTCGACCCTTCCTCGAAGTTCTGGCCAGACCATGACTCGGATCTTCCCGCCGAGGCATCCGTGGGCCACCCCGTAGTGTGCCGTGCCCGAACCGGCGCGTCGTTGATCGACGGCGGCCGGGATTGCTACGAGTTCTTCGGGCCGGTCGTTTCGGCGAACAGGTCGGGAAAGACGCGGGCGACCCTCGTCGTGAGGTACTCGCCGTACGTGCCGGTCCAGGCGGTCACATCTTCGCCGTCCCACCGCTGGCGGTCGGCCGCCGACGGTTCGGCCGCCAGCGGGAGTGTGGGCACGGTGGCGCCCCACGACGGGTCGAAGAAGTACGGGAACGACAACCGGCCACGAGTGGCGGTGTTGCGGACCCGGTGCGGCGTCGACACGTACCGGCCCCCGGTCAGGCGTTCGAGCATGTCGCCCAGGTTGCACACGAACACGCCGGGGCGGGCCTCGACGTCGATCCAGGTCCCGTCGCGGCGGTGGACCTGCAGCCCACCGAGGTCGTCCTGGGCGAGCACCGTCAGGAGCCCATAGTCGGTGTGCTCAGCGACGCCCCAGTCGTCTTCGTCGCGGTCGCTCGGGGCGGGCGGGTAGTGAAAGATCCGGAACAGCACCGTCGGGTCCCCGGTGAGGTGCTCGGCGAACCAGTCGGCCGGCAGCCCGAGGGCGAGCGCGAGCCCCCGCATGACGGCGTCTGCGACACGTCGCATCTCGTCGAGCCACTGCAGCACGATGGTCCGGAGTTCGTGCGGTTCGGCCGGAAACTGGTTCGCTCCGTGGAGCGCTGTCCCGTTCTGAACCTGCGGATGGTCGGGGGAGTGTTCGGCACCGAAGTAGACCCCTTCCTTGCGGTCGGGACGGCCCGACGTGAGCTCGCCGCCGACCGGGAACCAGCCCCGCCACGCCGCTCCCGCGAGCGGCATGGCGATCGCCGACTTCGCGTCGTCGCCGAGGGCGAAGAACTCACGTGAGCGTCGTTCGAGCTCGGCCTGGAGGGCCAGATCGACGCCGTGCCCGACGATGCCGAAGAAGCCGGTGTCACGACACGCCACGTCGAGCTCGGTGGCGACGTGCGCCACGTCGTCGCCGTTCACCGCCGGGTCGAGCAACGGGGAGACGTCGATGATCGGCACCGTCGGAGGCTCGACATCCAGGTGTGCAGCGTGGCTCACGACTGGTAGCGTACGGGTCCGCTACGGGCGCGTAGCTCAGTTGGTTAGAGCGCTACCATGACACGGTAGAGGTCCCGGGTTCGAGTCCCGTCGTGCCCACCCGATCCTCGTTGCGGAACCCCGGCATCGGCCGAGCGGGTCCCGAGTCGATCGACGGCAGCTGCTGGAACGAGCGCTCTCCCGGCGACGGGTCCAGGCGGATGCGACATCCTCGACGGCCGGGCCGGATGGATCCTCGATTCAGGGTCGGGCCCTGATGCGTTGGCGGTCGCACTGGGGAAGAGGTGTGGCGCGGGTGCCGGCGGCTGACGAGGCAGCGCGCAACCTGGCGTCGAAAATATGTACTGGAAAAGCTTGCTTACAGAACGTACGTACTGTATCCTTGGGTCATGTTTGCAGACGTCGTCGAACAACTGATGGGGCTCGACGACGCCCAACTCACTGCACGCTTCCGCGAATTGGAGTTGGAACGCCGCCGTGGTGAAGCCGAACTGTTGGCACTGATCTCTGTGGCTCATGCTCGTGGCGTGTGTGCTGAGGACGGTCACCGCACCACCAAAGCCTGGCTACGGGCCAACGCCAACTGGTCACCGGCCGAAGCGGCCTCGGCCTGTCGCAAAGCCCGCCTCGTCAACGATCACCGCGTCGTCGGTGACGCCTTGTTGGACGGTCATCTCGGTCTCGCCCAGGTCGCCGAACTCGGTCGGGTGCGGGGTAACCCGCGATGTGGCGACCGGTTGGGTGAAGTGATCGATCAGTTGGTCGATCATGGCGAACAGTTCGACTACACCCGGTTCTGCAAGATCGTGAAACGTTGGGAGACCCTCGCCGACGAAGACGGCGCCCATCACGACGCCGAAGCCACCGCCGAACGGCGTACCGCCAGCTTGCACCCTGACGGGACCGGTGTGGATTTGCGGGCCAGTGGTGGTGATGCGATCTCGACGGGTTGGTTGATGAAGATCTTCGACCAGTTCGTGGAAGCCGAGTTCCAAGCCGATGTGAAGGCCCGTGACGAACAGTACGGACCGAACGCTGCCACTGCACTGTTGCCGCGCACTGATGCGCAGCGTCGTTTCGATGCGTTGGTGAACATCTTCCGCACCGCTGGAGCGGTAGGAGTGGGGGCGAAGCTGCCGGAGTTGGTGTTGAACCTGGTGGTGCGCCAGGAACGTTTCGAGTACGAGATGGCCC
>CAZYWK010000107.1:0-11464 GCA_964651825.1 uncultured Ilumatobacteraceae bacterium
CGATGTGGAGGCGGCGGTCGGCGGAGGTGACACCGTCGTTGGCGTCGATGCCGGGGAGTGGCACGGTCTCGGACACGACATCGGCGCCGGCGCTGACGGCGAGCGAACAGCTCCCGGTCAGGTTGCCGGCGTCGACCTGTTCCTTGGTGATCGTGAAAGAGTCGAACAGCGGCGGCGACGCACCGGTCACGCCACCGTCGTCGGACACGGTGGCGTCGACGGCGGCGCCACCGCACGACATCGACACCGCGAGATCGTTGCTGTCGATCGCCTCGTACGCGATCGAGTCGGGTGGCATCGTGGGCCGGTACACGCGGCCGGTGATGTTCGGGTACGCGTCGGCCTGGATTGCACCGACGGTGATCGGGTCGACCACACCGTCCGGGACGACGAAGCGCATGTTGCGCTCGTCACCGATGCCCACCACCGCCGGGTCGAGCACCTGATCGGTACGCACCAGGTACCCCGACGGTGAGTTGGTGTCGGTGATCTCGATGCGATACGTGCCGGGCGTCAGGCTGTCGGCCGGCGTCTGCCACAGCCCCTCGCTGTTGGACGGCAGGTTGCTGTGCTCGGGAATGTCACCCGGGTTCTCCGGCTGGCGGTAGATGCTCACGCGGTAGTTCTTGAGCTTCTCCTTGGTGATGGAATCGACGACGTACCCCGAAGCTTGCCCCTTGCGTTGCATCTGGACCTCGATGCGCGTCTCGGACTGTCCGACGGACACCTGGCGTGGCGCGGCCGAGTTGTACTTCGGGGCGGTGACGAGCACGGTGTAGGTGCCGATCGAGATGTCGTCGAGGCGGAAGTTGTAGGGCTCCTGGGTGAGCGTCCTGACCACCTCGCCCGTGCGGGTCCGCACGAGGGTGACGGTGGCGTTCTTGATCTCCCGGCGCTCGGCGGTGTCACCGGCCGGGTCGATCACCTCGACCACCAGGCTGCCCTTCGCGAGTTCCGGCGGCCCGCTCGTGCGTTCGAGGGCGATGTCGAGCGATGGTGGCGTGACGCCGGCGGTCAGCGTGACGGCCTGTGTGGACGTGACGTGCTGGTAGTGCTCGACCGTGACGGTGTACTCACCCGGCGGAAGGTCGTCGATCCTGAACTCGCCGCGCCGGTCGCCGCCGATCGTGGCGGCACGGAACTGGAGATCGCCGGTCTTGAGGGTCAACCCGGCGTTGGCCACCCCTACACCGCTCGTGCCGCTCGTGACCTTGCCGGTCAGTGTGAGGGTCGTCTTCGACATCGAGAAGTCGATGCCGGCAACCGCGCCGACGACTGGCGTGCGCCGGCTCTGGGTGATGTAGCCGGGCGCCTCGACGGTGAGCGTGTAGTTCGCCGACCTCGTGAGCTGCGGGATCGTGTACGAGCCGATGTCGCCTTCGGTCAGCGATGAGGTCGTGCGTGTGGTCTCACCGTCGGAGGCCGTGATCGACGCGCCGCCGATCGGCTGGCCGTCCGGCCCGACGATCCTGCCGCTGATGCTCCCCACGCCGGCCTGCATCGTGAGGTCGGCCACCCCATCGGGCTGTTCGGGCGTGAGCGTCACCTGCTCGACCTCGGTGCCGTACCCGCGCAGCGTTGCGCTGACCGTGTAGACGCCCGGCGTGCTCACCTGATCGACCGACCAGGTTCCGACGTCGCCGACCGTCGCCGCGGTCGTGGTGAAGGTGAGCGTGCCATTGCTGACCGTGATCGCCGCGCCCCCGAGCGCTCCGGCCGGGCCGGTCACCCGGCCGCGCACCGATCCCTTGCCGGGCACCAACTTGACGTCGAGCTCGATCGGGCTGCCGTCGGAGGGCGGCGTGACGACGAACGACTGCGTCTGGTAGCCCGGCTTGGCGAACATGACGGTGTAGGTCTGCAGGAGCGGGACGTCGGGGATCTGCCAGACCCCGTCGGCCTTCGGGTTGGTGATGATCGGCGCCAGCGGCTGCGTCTGGCGGATCGGGTTCAGCGTGGCCGAGTTGACCGGCACCATCCGCGCCGACCACATCTTGGCCGCTTCCGGCCGCGTCGGGCCGGCGAACGCCTGGACCTCGGCCGGTGCGGCCGCTGCGGGTGTGAGCGGTTGCAGCGTGATCGTGATGTTCGACAGGTCGCCGTCGGCCGTCACCGTGCCGCGCACGACCGCCGACGTCGGCCCGCTCGGTTCACCGTCGGCCGACTCGCCGGAGCCCGACCCGCCACCGGAGGATCCGCTCCCCGAGCCCGATCCACCGCCGGATGAGCTCGCGCCGGACCCCCCACCACCGCGCGGATCGGCGACGGGATTGCCGGCGGCGTCGAAGAACTGGTCGGGCTGGCCGTCGCCGTCGGTGTCGACGCCGGTGATCACCGTGCCGTCGGGCAACGTGAACTGGTCGAGCACTCCGTCGCCGTCGGTGTCGACGCCGACGACCTGTCCGGATTCGCCGGCGAGGTTGTCGTCGTCCTGACGGTTCGACCACCACAGCGCCACGCCGCCGATCGCTCCGAGCCAGAGCGCGATCACGGCGAGCGCGGCGACCGCGGCCCGGGCCCGATGGGCGATGAGCGGCCGCTGGACGTAGGCCGCCGTCGTGGTGGACTTTGCGCCGGACCGCCCGCGGGCCGTGATCAGCAGGTTGTGCTGGGTCGGTTCGCCCGACCAGTGGCGCGGGCCCTTCACCTTGGCCGCGTCGAGTGCCCGCTGACCGGGTTGGAGGTGCAGTTCCTTGTCGGCGAACGACACCTCGACGTCGGGCGCCGACGCCGAGATCTGCAGCTGGACCGGGTTCGGTTCGTGATTGACGACGTCGAGCTTGAACTTCGCCCGCCGGCGACCGCGGATCGTCGTCGGCACCGCCACGAGCTCGACTCGGGCCACCGAACCGATCGCGATCACGAAGGGGGTCAGGCTCGGCCGTGCGCCCGGGCGGTCGGACGTGATCTCCACCGCCGCGGCGTGGTCGCCGATGCCGAGCGTCGACGGAACGGCGACGGGCGTGGCCACCTCGACGGTCGACTTCGGCGGCACGACCACGATGCCCGGCACGCCGGACGCCATGCCAGCAGCCACCGCAGCCGACGCGGCGGGATCGAGCTGGCTGCCGGTGGGGCCGCCCGGCCCGGTGCCCAGGCCGACGACGACCATCCGGACCGTCGTCGGGGTGTCGGCGGAGTTGGTGAGTTGGATCGGAACGTCGACGACATCGCCCGGCGCGGCGTCGAGACGGGATCGGACGAGCCGGACTTCCACACTCATGACAACCTCACCGTGAACGTCGGGACCGTCACGTTCGCGCCGGGCTCGGTCCGCACTGTCGCCGAGTCGAGCGGGTTGGCGGCGGTCGGGGTGGCGTACACGGCGACCACGAAGTCGGTGGGTGCCGCGAGGTTCGTGAACCGGTACTGGCCGGCCGCATCGGTCTGCACCTGGTTGAGCACCGTTCCGTTCGGGAACTGCGCGGGCTCGAACAGCTTGACCGTGACCTGGCGGGTGGTCGGGTCGAATCCGAGGACCGAGCCGCTGAGCGTCGCCTGGGCGCCGAGTTGGATGTCGAGCGGAGCGACCGCGGTTGCGGCGGTGACGTTGACCAGGACCGTGACCGGTTCGGTCCCGATCAGGCTCGCCGTGAGCGTGTACGCGCCAGGCGCGACGTTGGAGAACTCGAACTGGCCGAGCGGGCTGTTGGCGGTGAGCATGGTGCGGTCGTCGGCACCGTTGGTGAGCGTGACCTCGGCGAGCGCCACCGGGTTGCCGTCGACGTTGCGGACCACCCCGCTCACCGCCGTGCGCTCACGCGACAGCGACACGTCGACGCCCGTGGCGTTCTCGGTGCCTGCCAGCGGGTCGAGGTCGACGACGCGCACCTGGGGGATGAGCCCGTCGCCGGTGAACGTCAGCGTGTACGTGCCGGGCGCCTCGAGCCCGGAGAAGCTGTAGCCGCCGGCGTCGCTGCCCTGGCTCACGACACCCGACGTGCGGTTGACGTCGCCCCCGGTGACGGTGACGCTCACCCCCCGGGACGGCTCGCCGTCGACCAGGGCACGGCCCTGGATCGAACCGACGGCCGGCACGAGCCGCGCGTCGAACGAGGCCAGCGTCTGGTCGTTGGTGAGCGACACCGATCGCGACTCGGACTGGTAGCCGGCCATCGAGACGGTGACCGTGTACTGGCCGGGGGTGGGAAGGTTGCGCAGCGTGTACGTGCCCCGCGGCTCCTCGGTGAGCGACACGGTGTTGACCTCGAGCGAGCTGTCGATCGCGGTGATCGTGGCGCCCCCGAGCGGACCGAACGGGCCGTACACGGTGCCAGAGATGAGGCCGGCGCCGGGCTGCACGGTGACCTCGATGCCGGCGACCGGGCGCCCCGGTTCGAGCACGAGATCGCGGACCTGTGGCGCCGACCCCGGGGTCTCGACGATCATCTGGTACGTGCCCGGCGACGGCACGCCCTCGAGCACGAACGAGCCGTCGGGCCCCAGCTTCGTGGTCGCCACGACCGAGGCCGGATCGCCACCCGGCACGACGATGCTGACCGTCGTGTTCGTGGGATCCGGAACGTCGATCGTGCCGGCGACGACGACCGGGATGCCGTTGATGGTGATCACGCCGATGTCGGTCTCCTCGCCGAGCACGACGTCGATCGTGGCCGCGTCGGCCGGATTCAACGTGTTGGCGGACTCGCCGCCATACCAGATCGAACCGACGCCGGACCCGCTCAACTTGAGCTTGTACTCGCCCTCGCCGAGGTTGGCGAACGTGAACGTGCCGGTGTCGTCGGTGGCCGCCGATCCGACGACGGCGTCGGTGTCGTCGGCAAGGTACAGCTCGGCCTGCGCTCCGGACAGCCCGGTGTTGGTGGTGCTGGTGACGAGCTGGCCGAGCAGCCCACCAGGGTTCGTGGGGATCACCGCACCGCCGGCTTCACCTTGCTGGAGCGCCGCGTCGAGCACGTCGGTCGACACCCGCGCCTCTTGGACCACACTGTCGAACGTACGGCTGAGCACCGCCGCGAACACGGCAGCTGCCGTCAGCAGCCCGAGCAACGAGAGCATCCAGCGCCCGATGCGCGGCCGCTGGATGAACGTGCCGATCGTTTCGACGCGGTGATCGGTCTCGACACCGAACGTGAACGTGCGCGCCCGCATCTGCCCGAACCAGGCCCGCCCGCCGGACGCGGTGACATCGATGACCTGCTCCTGGCCCGGAGCGACGAAAACGTTGGCGGGGGCGAACTCGAACGTGGCGAGATCCTCGGGGTCGAGGGCGTAGCCGTTGGCGATGACTCCGGCGTTCCCCTCGTTCGACACCACCATGCCGAAGCGGGCGCGGGTGCCGCCGGTGATCATCACGGGGTCGACGCGCAGCCCGACGACGTTGCGCGGCTGGACCGTGAGCTCGACCTGGTTGAGCGAAAACGCATCGGGGTCGTCGGTGGAGGTGACGTTGACCGCGAGCGTCCGGTGCGAGGCGGGGTAGTCGGGTGGGAGCAGCACGTGGATGTCGACGTGTTCGGTCTGGCCGGGGAACAGCGAGAGGCGCTCGGGCACGACGGTGATCCATGACGGATCGAGGCCGAACACCTGCACCTGGAACGCGTCGATCACGCTGGAGGTGTTCGTGACGGCGAGGGAGATCGACCCGCTCTCGCCGGGGGCGACCTCGACGAGTTCGGGCGTGGTCATGCTGCGCATCGTCACGGGGCACCGATCACGATCCGGCCGATCACGATCCGGCCACGAGGTTCGCGTCGGCGGTGGTGTCGACTCCGGCGGCGACCTGCACGAGGAGCACCTGGGTGCGGTAGCCGGTACGGGCGAAGGTGACCGTGTAGGCGCCTGCGGGCACGTTGGCGAACGAGTACTGGCCCGCGGGGTTCGTGGCGCTCGTGGTGACCTGGCTCAACTCGCCGTCGGTGAGCGTGACCGTGACCTCGCCGAGGCCGGTGCCTCCCGAGCGCACGGTGCCGCCGACCTGCGCGGTGAGCGGCAGCAGCGTGACGTTGCCGAGGTCTTGCACCCCCGCGGCGAGAAAGCCGGCGCCGAGCGTTTCGTTCTGCACGCCGGTTCCGCTGAACGTGATCGTGTACGAGCCCGGAACGGGAAGACCGGCGATCGTGAAGCTCCCGGCCGCGCCACCCGTGCCGCTGGTGGTGAGTGTGGTGGTCTGCCCGCTGAACGCCTCGCCGGTGACCTTGACGGTGATGCCACCGAGCGGGGTGCCGGTCGGCGACATCGCCGACCCCGTGACGGTGCCCGAGCCCCCGACGAGCGTGGCCGACACGGTCGCGCTCCTGCCGGGTTCCAGCTGGAGGGACTTGGTCTCGCTGCTGAAGCCCGCGGCCTGGAACGTCAACACGTAGGTCTCCGGGGTGGCCAGGTCGACGAACACGAAGTGTCCGACATCGCCGGTGGTCGGCGTGACCGCCTTCAGCTCGGTCGTGCCGGTGCGCGCGGTGACCTGCACACCGCCGAGGCGCGTGCCGTTCCCGTCGACGACGTACCCCTCGACCATGCCCGCGGCGGCGGCGAGGTTCACCGTGTTGATCACGCTCGACTGGCCGCCCCCGACGGTCTGCTCGAAGGTCTGCGTGGCGAAGCCCTCGCCACCGACCGACACGACATAGGTCGCCGGCGTCGGCAAGCCCTCGAGGTTGATGCTCCCATCGGTGGTGATCTGGCTGGCGGCCGGCTCGTCGGACACCTCGCCGGTGCTCTGTTCGACGACCATCCGCGCCGTGACCCCGAGGGGGATCTGCTCGGACCCGGCCGGCAGCGCGATCTGGCCGGTGATCCGACCCAGTTCGCCGACGAGGACGGCATCGACTCCTTCGAGCACTTCGGTCGGACCCACGGGGATGAGGTCGTTGCCGTCCTCATCGACGTACCGCACCGGCTCGAACCCCTCGGCGCTGAACCGGATCGCGTAGTCGCCGGGGACGAGGCTGGGGATCGCATAGGTGCCGTCGTCGTTCGTGGCCGCCGAAGCCGCCGAGATCGGCTCGCCGTCGGCCGTGACGCGCACGGCCTCGACGGTGATGCGGGGCAGCCCCTCTCCGGTGGTCTCCGCGGTGACGGTCCCTTCGAACGTGGCTGCGATCGCGGCCAGGGGGATGTTCGCCGGACCGCCGATCAGATACGTACCGGTGGCCTTCGCGACCGGCTCGGAGTTGCGCATCTCGTTGATGACCCACAGGAAGATGAACGCCCACAGCAGGATGATGCCGGCGAGCATGAGCGCCGTGAGCAGGCCGCGCGGGATGCGCGGCTTCTGGTTGAACGTTGCGATCCGCTCGACGACGAGGTCGTCGACCTGCGCGGTGATGTGCACCTGCCGGACGGCCGGCTGACCGAACCACGGCCTGGGCCCGCGCAGCGTGATCGGCAGGATCGCCGGACTCGCCGGGCTGAGCACGATGCTGCTGGGGTCGACCGTGCAGTCGACCGCTCGGGTGGGCTCGATCGCTTCGATGGTGATCGTGGCCGGCGAGTTGCCGGTGTTCGTGATGGTCGCCTCGACCACGGCCTCGGCGCCGCCGGTGACGATCGTGGGCCGCAGCGCGAGGTCGACTCCGGCGACGACGCCGACGGTGAGCCAGAAGTCGTGCACCGACTCGCGCTCGAGATCGATCGTCGACACGATCCGCACGACGATCAGGTAGTCGCCGGCCGGGCAGTCCGGCGGGATGTCGAACACCATCGCCAGCCGCTCGGACGACTCCGGGAACAGGCTGAGCATCGGCCGCTCCAGCCGGACCCAGTCGGGGTTGATCCCATCGATGATCGCGGTGACACCGTCGATCACCTCCGCGGTGTTGGTGACCTCGATCTCGACGCGTGTCGACTGCCCCGGGGTGACGAGGAAGTGGGACTGGGTGAGCCCGGTCTTCACAACCGGATCCCCCCGGCCTCGGGCACGGTCGCCACGAGCGGTGGATCGGTCTCGACGACGATCTCGTCGCCGGTCGCGGCCTTCACGAGGAACCGGCCGGTGGTGTCGACGATCGAGGCGCCGACCGGGGAGCGGACCACGACACCAGCGGCCGCTGGGTCGAGCACCTCGCCCGCCACCCGGCGGCTCTGCTCGAACCCGTTGGAACCGATGCGGCCGAAACGGGTCTCGATCCCTTCGACCGGTGGACCCGCCGGACGCTCGATGCCGAGGTCGAACTGGGTGCTGACCACCATGTTGATCCCCGGCTTCACCTGCCCCTCGAGCGCCTTGAACACGTCCATGTGATCTTCACCGGCTTTGGCCATGGTGAGCACGGGCGCGTCGAGCGCGTCGAATTCGGCACTCAGGAATTCTCGGCCGATCACGCCGCTCGCGAGCAGGGCGCGGATCAACCCGGCGAGCAGCGCCCGCTCGTCGCCGTGGTTGCTGGTCCATGCCGTGACGACATAGCGCAGCTCCAGTACCGGCGGCGGCGTTTCGTTGAACTTCGTGCCTCCGCGCTCGACGACGCGCCGGCCCGTCTGGGCCCGCGTGGACGACCGGCGGATGTCCCAGAGGAAACAGTTGACCGTCGGCCGAGTGAGCTTGGCACTCCACTCACGATCCGGCGGTTCGAACGACACGTCGATGTCGGTCGCGCTGAGCGGGACGGTCGCCCGGAAGAATGCTTCCAGGCTCTCGTCGATCTGCTCCAGCACGTCCGTCCTCCATGTGGTTCCATGTGGTTCGCGCCCGTCCACCCGGGCGTCTGAATGCTATCTCACTCACCATGTCCGAAGGGCTCCCGTGCGAGCAACTTCTGGACCGGTACAGTGACCCGCCATCGGCACCCGGAGCGGATCTCGACGAGCGGCGCGACTGCTCTTGTGCACCATGCTGCCTGCGGCGTTTCTGGCGGCCTGTTCCGACGACGACGACTCGCCCGTGGTCGACCTCGAACCGCAAACGGTCGGCGTCTGTCTCGAGTTCCCCGACGACGTCGGCCCCGAGATCACCGAGCTGCCCGAGATCGACTGCGCCGAGCCGCACACGCACGAGATCATCGCCATCGTCGAGGCTGGGGACGAGGACGATGGTGACGTCTATCCGGGCTTCGAGGCGCTCGAGACCGACGCCCAGGCGAAGTGCCTCGCCGCGTTCGAGCCCTACGTCGGCATCAACCCGTTCGACTCCGAGCTGTTCACGTCGTGGCTCGTACCCACGCTCACCAGCTGGGACCGCGAAGGCGACCGCCAGATCGTGTGCGTCGTCGGCAACACCAACGGCGCGCCCCTCGTCGGCTCCATCCGCGCCGCCGCCCGGTAACCCCGTTCGTCCAGCCCCGTCCCCGACGCACGGGGTGCTGACCGGTCAGCGCTTGCGGGCCGGTGCCTCCATGGCGATGCGCTTCTTGGAGGCGGCGAACGAGCAGATCGGGCACGCCGTCAGGTCGTGGCGTTGGGCCGGGCAGTACTCGCGGCCGAAGTAGATGATCTGCAGATGGCGGGCGTTCCACGTGTCCTTCGGGAACACCGCCTTGAGATCGCGCTCGGTGCGCTCGACCTTCGAGCCGTCGGTGAGCCCCCAGCGGGTGGCCAGGCGGTGGATGTGGGTGTCGACGGGGAACGCCGGCACGCCGAACGCCTGGGCCATCACGACGCTGGCGGTCTTGTGGCCGACGCCGGCGAGCGATTCGAGAAACGCCCAGTCGCCGATCACCTCGCCGCCGGCATCGATGATCTGGTTCGCCGCCAGCCAGAGGTTCTTCGCCTTGGTCGGGGCGAGGCCGACCTCGCGGATGATGGCGAGGATCTGATCGGGGTCGAGGGAGGCCATCTTCTCGGGCGTGTCGGCCACGGCGAACAGGGCCGGGGTGACCTGGTTGACCTTCTTGTCGGTCGTCTGCGCCGAGAGCGCCACCGCGACGAGCAGCGTGTACGGGTCGACGTGATCGAGCGGGATCGGTGGGTCGGGATACAGCTCGTCGAGCACCTCGCCGATGCGGTCCGCCTTCTCCTGCCGTCGCACGCGCCGGACCGTAGCCGAAACGATCTTCCCGGCCGAAACGATCTGCCCGGTGGTTTCCACCGCGCCGGACCGCACCCGCCGTTCTGTGCGGATCCAGCAACCGCCTGGGTCAGAGGACCCGCAAAGTTCACCGAGGCAGACCGCTCGACGGGCGTTCAGGTGACGAAGTCGCCGGCATCGGCGCGCATCGACCGCATCAGGTCGACCAGCAGGCGCGTGTCGGCGGGCGAGGAGTCGGCGGGCACGAAGACCTCGGTGTTCACGACGTCGGTGGCGGCGAGCGCCCGTCGCCGCCCTTCGTCGGTGATCGCGGCGAGGGTCGTGCGACCGTCGGTGTCGTGGGGACGGCGCTCGACGAGCCCGTCGGCTTCGAGCCGGTCGATGGCGTTGGTCACCGAGCCGGCCTGCACCTGCAACCGCTCGCCGATCTTGCCGAGCGGAAGCGCTCCGGCACGGCTGAAGTGCAGGAGCATCAGCACCTCGTACCGCGAGAACGTGAGCCCCATGGGGCGCAGCAGCCGCTCGATCCGGTTGGCGAAGATCTGCTGCATCCGGGTGATCGAGGTGACGAGCGCCATGCCATCGGCGGCGTCGCCCCAGCCGTGGTCGACCCAGTGGGCGCGTGCCTCCTCGATCGGGTCGAGCCGCAGTGTCATGAAGGGGGACCGTACCGAGCGCACGGTTCGACCGGGGCTCAGATCGTGGGGACCTCGACGTGGCGGCCGAACACGCCCGCCATCGTCCCCATCATCTCGCCGAGTGTGACGTAGGCGCGCGACGCCTCGATCAGGGTCGGCATGAGGTTGACCTCGGGGTCGGCCGCTTCGGCCGCCAGCTTGGCCAGCGCGGCGGCGACCGCGTCGGTGTCGCGATCGTGACGGACCGCTTCGAGCCGCTTGAGCTGGCGGGCCTCGTCCTCGTTGGTGATGCGCAGCAGCGCCATGTCGCTGTCGTCGTTGCCGTCGGTGTAGCCGTTGACGCCGACGACGATCCGCCGGTCGGTGTTGAAGCGGCGCTCGAGCTCGTAGGCCGAGTCGGCGATGCGGCCCTGGAACCAGTTCTCGTCGATGCCGGTGATCACGCCGTCGAGCAGCGAACCCCCACCGAGGCGATCGAGGTGGTCGAAGATCTCCTCGGCCTGGCGTTCCATCTCGTCGGTCAGCGCCTCGACGAAGTACGAGCCGCCGAGCGGATCGGCCACGTGGGCGACGTTGGTCTCGTTGGCGATCACCTGCTGGGTGCGCAGCGCGATGCGGGCCGCCTTCTCCGTCGGGAGCGCGAGCGCCTCGTCCATCGAGTTGGTGTGCAGCGACTGGGTGCCACCGAGCACGCCCGCGAGGGCCTCGATCGCCGTGCGCACGATGTTGACCTCGGGCTGCTGGGCGGTGAGCGACACGCCGGCGGTCTGGGTGTGGAACCGCAGCTGCATCGAGCGCTCGGACTCGGCGCCGTAGCGCTCCTTCATCCAGCGCGCCCAGATCCGGCGGGCGGCGCGGTACTTGCAGATCTCCTCGAAGAAGTCGATGTGGGCGTTGAAGA
>CAZYWK010000108.1:0-10937 GCA_964651825.1 uncultured Ilumatobacteraceae bacterium
TCTCGACGACGACCTTCGCGACTTCGAGCGGGTGATCGCGGTCGACCTTTTCGGCGTGTTGCTGACCACCCAAGCCGCGGCGCGTCACATGGCTGCCCACGGCGGCGGGGCGATCGTGAACGTGGCCTCGGGCGCCGGTGTCACGCCAGGCGTCGGCATGCTGCCGTACCGGGTGGCCAAGGCGGGAGTCGCCCACGCCACCCGATGTCTGGCGGTCGAGCTCGGTGCACATCGCATCAGGGTCAACGCCGTCGCCCCGGCGAACATCGCCACCGACATCAACGCCGCTTTCGACAAAGCCACGGTCACCAGCCTGCAGCCGCTGCCGCACCAGGGTGTGGCCGCTGACGTCGCCGACGCGCTGGTGTACCTCGCCGGCCCGCGAGCGGCCCACATCACCGGCGTCGTCCTGTCCGTCGACGGCGGCATGGCGTGCGGCACGCCCCCATCCCTCGTCCCGAACGGTGGCGGTTCGACGACCGCCGCGGCACCGAACGACACACATCCACAGCAGCAGGAGGAGTCCACGCGATGACCGTCACCCACACCACCGGCACCGAGAGCACCGACACCATCGACACGAAGGTCACGGTCCGAGCGGGCGACTGGGTCGACACCGGGCCGGGTCTTGACGACTTCATCGGGAACTACCGCATGCAGATCCCGACGGACCGGTACGTGTCGGCCGACTACGCCGCACGCGAACGCGAGGCGGTCTGGATGCGCACCTGGCAGGTGGCCGGCCGGCTCGACGAGATCCCCGACCCCGGGGACTGGAAGCAGTACTCGATCTACGACCAGTCGTTCCTGATCGTGCGCGGCCGCGACGGCGTCGTGCGCGGCTTCGTCAACGCCTGCCGACATCGCGGCAACGTGTTGTGTCGCGACAACACCGGAAACACCGCCCGCTTCGTCTGCCCCTATCACCTCTGGTCCTACGACCTGGAGGGAAGTCTGCGTGGCGTCGCCCGCCCCGATCTCGTCGGCGATCTGGACAAGGAGCAACACGGACTCCTCGCGGTGGCCGTCGATTCGTTCGCCGGTTTCGTCTTCCTCAACCCCGACCCCGACGCGGTGCCGCTGGCCGAGTTCCTCGGCACCGATGCCTACGAGCTGATCGAGGCCTACCACCTCGACGACATGGTGACGGTGCTCGACGTGCGCGAGGCCGTCGACTGCAACTGGAAGATCGTGGTCGACGCGTTCCAGGAGGGCTACCACATCCAGGCGATCCACCCCGAGCTGCTCAAGGTGATCGTGCTCGACCCGACCACCAACCGGTTCCGCTTCTGGGGCGATCACGAAGTTGCCGTCGCACCGTTCGTGGTTCCCAACGCCACCCCCGACGACGAACTCGACGGGCTCCGTCAGCTCCCGAACACGTTCCCGACCGTGACCGGGTATCTGCCGCGCCTCGAGGAACTGGCCGAGCAGCATCGCGGCGACGACGGGCAGTTGCACTACCCCGACGGCGTCACCGGACGGACACTGCTCCAACAAGCGACTCGCGAGACCCTCACCGACATGGGCTTCGACGTCGACGGGCTGACCGACGCCCAGATGACCGACAACCACGGATGGCTGCTGTTCCCCAACTTCTTCATGACGATCCGCGCCGCCGAAGCGACCGTGATCACGTCGATCCCCCACCCCGACGGCGACCCGAACCGCTGTATCTGGCACATCCGCAGCTTCATGTGGCTGCCCGAGGAATATCGGGCCGACTTCCGCGCCGCACCGATCGAGGTCGACGAACCCGGCTCGTACCCCTACTTCCTCGCCCTCCAACAGGACTACGAACAGATGCCCCGCCAACAACGCGGCCTGCGCAACCGACGGATCGAACACATCTCACTCGTCCACGAAGAACTCAGCGTCGCCCGCTTCCACGCATCACTGGATCGCCACATGGGAGAGCAACGATGACCGACCAAGCGCCGACCGACAGCCCAGCGCTGCAGGACCTGAACGATGTCGTCGACGCCCACGTCGGCCGATCGCGG
The DNA here is from genome assembly GCA_964651825.1 of uncultured Ilumatobacteraceae bacterium. GTDB lineage: Bacteria > Actinomycetota > Acidimicrobiia > Acidimicrobiales > Ilumatobacteraceae > Sva-07. The sequence goes on from CAZYWK010000108.1 coordinate 2,004, forward strand.
GCAGTGTTGGACTACGGGCTGACGCTGAAGCGCGTTCTCGACGGTGCGTCCGACACCGACTTCGGCGTGCAGAGCTGGGCTCCGCTCGCCGAGTTCGTCGATACCGCCCGTTTCGACCGTGTGGGCAACTTCAAGGATCTGATGGACTGGGACGAGTACGTCGCGTTCCTGACGCGATGGGCGCCGGGCGCCACATGGGAATGCTCGTTCAAGCGGGTGACCGAAACGTCAGGCCTCGTGTTCCTCGAACTCGAGGAACGCACCGTCACCGACGGCGTGGCCAGTGCAGCCAACTCGCTGTCGGTCTACGCGTTCGACGCCGACGACCGAATCGTCCACATCGACGTCTACCTCCAGATGCCGCTACCGCGGGCGTTCCTGCCCGCGATCTACCAAGACGTCCGCCTGTCCGATTAGCGCGACCGCGTCACCACTCACGACCACACCACGACACAAGGACGACTGCCGATGAATCCCACCGAACGACTCGACGCCCACACGCCCACAACCCCCCGCCGGAGCCGACAGCGATCGTGGCGCACGCTCGCGATCGTCGCCGTGGCTTCACTGGCGTTCGCGGCGTGCGGAAACTCCAGCGACGACACCTCCGACGAGCCCAACGCCACGCGGCCCGCGACCTCGGAGGCGATCGAGACCGAGACCGAAACGACGACGAGCAACAGCGTCGTGGCGGACACCGTCAACCCCGACGAGTCGAGCCCGACCAGCGCTGCTCCGACCACGGAGCCTGCGGACGACGAGTCCGATCTCGGTGAATTCCAACCCATCTCCGGTGTCCCGGGCGTCACCGATGACGAGATCCAGTTCGGCGTGATGGCCACGGGGCCGTCGAACCCGATCGGTCTGTGCATCCTGGAGTGCTACAGCAGTGGGGTGCAAGCCTATTTCGACTACCGCAACGCACTCGGCGGCGTGCACGGACGCCAATTGACCATCACCCACACACTCGACGACGAGGTCGGAGCCGGGCAGGTCAAGATGCTCGAGCTGATCGGCTCCGACGACGTGTTCGGGATCTTCTACTCGCCGCTGATCCTGGGCCCGGGTATCCCCGAAACGGCCGACGCCGGTGTTCCCGTGTTCTCCACCGTCCAGTCCGGGCCGGCAGCTGCCGGGCTCGACAACGTCTACCAGCCGGGGGTGCCGTACTGCCCGGACTGTGTCCGCAAGGCGGTCGTCCACACCGCGGTCCTCGCCGAGGCGACCAAGATCGCCGTGATCGGTCTCGGCGCATCGCAGGCCTCCAAGGACTGCGTCGCACTGACCGCTGACACGTTCCGGCTGTGGGGCCCCGACCTCGGCATGGAGGTCGTGTACACCAACGACACGCTGCCATTCGGCCTGCCCAACGGAGTCGCCCCCGAGGTCACCGCGATGGACGAGGCCGGTGTCGACTACATCCATACGTGCATGGACCAAAACGGTGTGCTCGCCCTCGAACAAGAACTGCAACGCCAAGGTCTCGCGGAGGTCACCGTGGTACTCCCGCAGGGCTACACCGACGCCGAGTGGCTGACCAACAACGCCGATCTGCTTGAAGGCGACGTCTTCGGATCGGTGTTCTTCCGGCCCTTCGAAGCCGACCTCGACGGCACACTCGTCGACGAGATGATCGCCGCCTTCGAAGCGGGCGGCGTGTACGTCAACGATCTCGCGGTGCAGGGCTGGATCAACGCCGACATGGCCGTGACCGGCATCCTCGAAGCCGGTCCACAGTTCGATCGGGCCGGCATGATTGCCGGCCTCAACGGACTCACCGACTACGACGCCAGTGGCGTGCTCCCGTCGCTCGACATGACCAAGCAGCACCTCGCCCTCACCGGCGCGACCGCGGCCACCGACGGCCCGGCGGTCGAATGCATCGCCCCGGTGTTCATCCGCGACGGTCAGTTCACACTCGTCAACGACCCGGCCACACCGTTCTTCGCCTACGACCGCACGACATCGGAATGGACCGAGCCGGAACCGTCCAGCTGCTGATCAGCAGCCCATCATGACCATCGACGGCAGCAGTCGGCGCTGAAAGAAACGGAGTACGCATCATGAGCAATCGATTCGACGGGAAGGTCGCGCTGGTCACCGGAGCCGGGTCCGGCATCGGGCGGGCGGTCGCGCTGCGGCTGGCCGCCGAGGGCGCCCGCGTCCTGGCGGTCGATGTCGTCGAGGACCGCGTGTCCGAGACCCAGTCGGCTGCGCCCGAGGCGATTGTCAGCCATGTTGCTGACATCGCCGACGCTGCCGCCTGCTCGGCCGCGATCGGCGCGGCGATCGGCGAGTTCGGGCGTCTCGACGTGCTGGCCAACGTGGCGGGAATCTTCCATGCCGGTCATTTCACCGACCACACCCCCGAGCAGTACCGGCGCGTGCTCGCGGTCAACCTCGACGGTCCGTTCTTCCTGTCCCAGGCAGCAATCCCGCAACTACTGGAAACGTCGGGCAACATCGTCAACGTCGTGTCCAACTCCGCGATCCAAGGTGTGCCCTACGCCAGCGCGTACGCCACGAGCAAAGGCGGCCTGTTGCAGCTCACCCGAGCCTTGGCCGTCGAATACCTCAAGCAACCAATACGCGTCAACGCCGTCGCACCAGCAGGAACGCGCACCAACCTCGCAATGAACGCCAACTTCCCTGCCGACCTCGACATCGACCTCGCCTCCCGCATGGGCGGCCACCGCGGCATCGCCGAACCCGACGACGTCGCCGCCGTGGTCGCCTTCGTCGCATCCGACGAGGCGCGCGCCGTGACCGGCGCCGTCTACACCGTCGACAACGGACTCACCGTCAGCTAAGGAGCCACCCATGACCGATCCCGCCCACCAACTCGCTGACAAAGTCGACATCACCGAACAACTCGCCCGCTACGCACGCGGCGTCGACACGAACGACTGGGACCTGTGGCGCAGCGTGTTCACCGACGACGCCATCATCGACTACAGCTCGGCCAATGGCCGGCCCGCCGCCGGCCGCGACGACACCGCCGACTGGCTCGCCCAGAGCATGCCGTTCCTGCCCTGGAAGCAGCACTACATCACCAACGTCGAAATCGACCTCGACGGCGACACCGCCCACGTCCGCGCCGCGTTCTACAACCCGATGCAACTCCCCGGGCTCGCCGAACCGAGCGCGTGCGGCGGCTACTACCACCACGACTTCGTACGCACCTCAGCCGGTTGGAAGAGCGTGCACCTCGTCGAGGAGAGCTGCTGGTTCGTCAATCCCTACCCGACAACGACGGAGCAGGAACTACCCGCATGATCGACGCCAGCGTGACCGACGTCGACGCAGTCGACTTCTTCACGGACCGGGACCTGTTGGCCGACCCGTACGACTACTTCGCCGCCCTCCGCGCCGAGTGCCCGGTCAGGGCCGAGAAGCACCACGGCGTGACGATGCTGACCGGCTACGACGAGGTCGTCCAGGTCTACAACGACAGCGACCACTTCTCGGCATGCGTGTCCGTCACCGGCCCGTTCCCTGGGTTCCCGGTACCGATCGGTCCGGACGACGACGCCGATGCGCTGATTGCCGAACACCGGCACCGCCTGCCCTTCAGCGACCAGCTGCCGACGATGGACCCACCAGATCACACCCGGCACCGGCACCTGCTCTCTCGGATGATCACACCGAAACGACTCAAGGAGAACGAAGCGTTCCTCGCCCGACTCGTCGATCAGCAACTCGACGAAGCGCTCGCCGGCGACGGTTGTGAGTTCATGTCGACGTTCGCCAACCCGGTGGCGATGCTCGTCGTTGCCGACCTGCTCGGTGTACCCGAGTCCGACCACGAGACGTTCCGCCAGCGAATGCTGCAGTCGAGCGAGACCATCGGTGCAACCGACACCAAGAACGCGTTGAGCCACTCACCGCTCGAGTACCTGTACGCAACATTCAGCGACTACATCACCGACCGGCGAGCCAACCCGCGAGACGATGTCCTCACCGGCGTGGCCTCGGCCACATTCCCCGACGGCACCGAACCCGACGTCATCGACGCCGTGCGCGTCGCCGCCAACCTGTTCGCCGCCGGAGGCGAAACCACCGTGCGACTCCTGGGCAGCGCAGTACAAATCATCGCCGAGAACGCACACATCCAGCAACGCCTCCGTGCCTGCCCAGACCTGATCCCGAACTTCATCGAGGAATGCCTGCGCTACGAAAGCCCGATCCGAGGCGACTTCCGCCTCGTCAAGCAACCGCTGAACCTGGGCGGCGTCGATTTGACACCCGGCGACACGGTGATGCTGCTCAACGCCGCCGCCAACCGCGACCCCACGAAGTTCACCAACGCCGACACCTTCGACATCGACCGCGACAACGCCCGCAGCCACGTCGCATTCGGCCGCGGCGTGCACACCTGCCCCGGTGCGCCCCTCGCTCGCGCCGAAGGGGTGTTAACCATCGCTCGACTCCTCGAGCGCACGACCGAAATTTGGATCGACGAGCAACATCACGGCCCGCCCGATGCCCGCCGCTACTCCTACGTACCGACCTTCATCCTCCGAGGCGTCACCCACCTCCACGTCCGTTTCAGCAGCGAAGAGGGCACCGTCGTCGCCTGACCGGGACAGGCGTAGGGATGCGTGGAGCCCACAGCCGTCGAGTCCGCCGTGATGCTGGAGATGACATCCTGATCCCGATCAGGTCCGGCGAGCGGTCCCGGCGTCGCAATGGATGAAACGGCGTATCGGGCGGTGCTCCTGGAGCACCGACCGGCTCCGGTGGCCGCCGGCCCGCCTACGAATGGTTCCTGCAAGTGGGGATCTGCAGGCATCAAACGGTTCAGTTACGAGTGAAGGGATCACCAACATGACAAGCGGATCGAGCAAGCGGGTCGTCGTCGTCGGCGCATCGACGGGGTTGGGCCGGTGCATCGCAACCGGGCTGAGCCATCGCGGCTCGTCCGTCTCGCTGCTGGCAAGGCGTCTCGACAAGCTGGAGCAGGCCGCCGCCGAAGCTCACGACAGTGCGCACATCTTCGTGTGCGATGCCGTCGATCCAGCGTCCGCGAAGCTGGCGATCGATGCCGCTGCATCGGCGATGGGTGGGATCGACACGGTCATCTACGCGCCCGCGGTCGGCCCGCTCACCAGGCTCGCCGACGCGACGCCGGCGCAGTGGATGGACACGTTCGCCACCAACGTGGTCGGCGCCAACAACATCACCCAGGCGGCACTCCCGCATCTGACAGGCTCGGCCGGGAACATGATCTACATGTCGACGACCGGCGCGTCGTACACCGGGCCATGGCAGGGGATGGGCCTCTACCAGATCACGAAGGCTGCCTTGAACCGGCTGGCGGATCACTGGCGCGTCGAGCAGCCGGGCCTCAACTTCACACTCGTCACCGTCGGAGAGTGTCCCGGTGGTCAAGGCGACCGCCAGACCCAATTCAACGCTGACTGGGACAGCGAACTCGTCGGGCAGGTGGCAGCGGACTGGTTCGCTCGGCAGTACCTGAGCGGCGCGTTCATCGACGTCGAACACCTCGTCGACCAGTTCCACTCGCTCGTGACGATGGGCCAATCACTCCAGGTTCCGTCGATGGTGATCATCCCGCGCCCGCCGATCCCCAGCGCCGGAAGGATCGCACCAACCAACCTCGGCGAGATGGACGAGCAAGTGAGTATCGGCCGCTGAGGTAGTCGGCAGTGCCCTTTCCCGGCGGGAACGAGTTGGTGATGCCGCTGCTGAAGTACCCCTGGTCGCTGGTGAGCGTGATGCCGGTGATGGCGTTGGCTGCGTCGCTGCAGAGGAACACCAGCGGGTACGCCTGTTCCTCGGGTGTCGACGCATTGACGCCGATCTTCTCGCGGTAGTCGGAAGCGAATCCGAGCCATTGCTGGACCCGCTCCTGCCTCACTGGAATGCATCCTCGAACACACCGCCGGCTCGAGAGCCGAACCCGAATGGAGCATCGACGCAATGATCACCATTGATCTCACCGGCAGAACAGGCCTCGTCACGGGGGCCGGTCAGGGCGTCGGCCGCGCCATCGCGCTGCACCTCGCAGACGCCGGCGCCAAGGTCTTCGTCAACGACCTCGACGCGGACCGAGCGCAGTCCGTCGTCGACGAGATCTCCGCATCGGGAGGTTCCGGCGCAACAGCGTGCTTCGACGTCACAGATCTCGCCGCAGTTCAGGCAGCAGTCGACGACGCCCCCCACATCGACATCCTGGTCAACAACGCCGGCAACGCAGGCGCCGAGGGTTTCGGCGGGCGCGGCACGTTCGCCGAGTCGCAACCCGCCGATTGGGAGCCGTTCGTGCGAGTGAACTTCTACGGCGCGATGAACTGCTGCCGGGCCGTGCTGCCATCCATGATCACCAATCGGTGGGGGCGACTCATCACCATCGTGTCTGACGCCGGGCGAGTCGGCGACCACGGAGGTGCCGTCTACGGTGCCGCCAAAGCCGCCGCCGCCGGGCTCACGCGATCTCTCGCGCTCGAGAACGGCCGCTACGGCATCACCGCGAACAACATCTCGCTCGGCACGATGCGCACCCCCGCCACCGAACCGCTGTGGGCCGACCCTGACAGCGCGACGGCCAAAGCCATGATGCGCAACTACGCCGTTCGGCGACCCGGCGATCCCGACGACGCCGCCGGCCTTGTCGCCTTCCTCGCCAGCGATAGCGGCTCATGGATAACTGGCCAGACCTACCCGCTCAATGGTGGATACACCTTCGCGCTGTGAGCACACACAAACCACTCGCCGGGGTCTACGTGCTCGACCTGTCGCGGTTCGCGCCGGGAGGTTTCTGCAGCCTGTTGCTGGCCGACCTCGGCGCCGACGTCGTCAAGGTCGAGGCACCAAACACGGGCGACGGGTTGCGCGGAATGTACGGCTCCGGGTTCGACGCAGCACACATCGCTCTGAACCGCGGCAAACGATCCATTGCGCTCGACCTGCGTCACCACGATGCGCCCCGGGTTCTCGAGAAGCTCGTCGCGCAGTCCGCGATCGTGATCGATTCGCACCGTCCTGGCCAACTCGACCGCTTCGGGCTCGGCTACGGCGCGATGGCCAAAGCAAACCCTCCGGTGGTCTGGTGCTCGATAACGGGGTTCGGCGACTTCGGTCCGAACGCCCAGCATCCCGGTCACGACCTCACCTACCTGGGCTACGGCGGCCTGCTCAGCAAGCTTTCCGATCGTGATCCGACTCCACCCGGGACAGTCGTGTCGATCCCACTTGCTGCCACGATGGCCTCGACCGGGATCCTCGCTGCTCTCCACGCAGCCGAACGGTCCGGCCAAGGAACACACCTCGACGTCAGCATGACCGACTCAGCGATGTGGGTCCGATCAGAGGACATCGCACGCGCCGCGAATGCCCCCGGCCCCACATGGGGCACGTCCGCGACGCGCAACGTTTACCGATGTGCCGACGGGCGGCACGTCACCGTCACTGCGACCGAGCCGAAGTCGTGGGCGAACCTTTGCGATGCCCTCGGCGATCCGACCCTCGCCGGTCAACGGGTCGGCGGCAACGACGACTCGCAGCTGCGGGCACGCCTCGAGACGCTGTTCTCCACGAAGACATCGGTGGAGTGGCTGGCCACCCCTGGCCTCGGCGGCGGAGTCGGACCGGTCAACGACGCCGCTGAACTCCTCGAAGATCCGCACGTCACCCAACGCGGCAGCATGATCAGCCTCGACGGAACGGATCTGCGAGTGCTGGCGAACCCGATCCGGTTCGACCGGTCAACCGGAGACCTGTCCTCCAACGCCACCAACCCGCCCCCGGGCTTAGGAGCACACACCAACGCAGTGCTCAGGGAAGCCGGGTTCACCGACGACCAAGTTCGCCAACCGCATGAATCAGGAGTCGTCGCCTGATCCGACACATACGCCAAGCGTTCAACAACGCTCGGAGGATCGCAGCGAGGTCACGCGCTGATTGATCGTTGTACGGCAACTCGGCGAGATGCTCGAGCGCAAAGTGCGCGGTGTTACGCGCAATTCTGTCGTTTGCGATGGTCGCGCAAGATCTTGGCCGTGTTCTTGTCGATAGCGACCTCGCGGGTCTGGTGACTCTTGGGGTCCTTCTGGATGAGCTTGCCGGTCTTCAGGCGCGCGACCGAATGGCGAACCCAGAGCACGCGGCGGTCGAGGTCGACCGACGACCATCGCAGTCCGCAGATTTCGCCGCTTCGGGCACCGGTGGCGGCAAGGAGTCGGAACGCGGCATGTTCTCTGGGTTGCGGCTCTCGAGTGTCTCGCGGAGGAGAGTGGTCACGACGGCGGGAGTTGGTGTGGTCCGAGAGTGTCGTGGGACCGCTGGAGGTGTTGCGAGACGGACGAGGTTTCGGTTCGCCCACCCCCACTTCATCGGCTGTTGGAAGCCTCCGAGCACGGAGTGGTCGCGCTTGATGGACGCCGGTGACAGTCCGTTGGTTCGGAGCCGGACGTAGTAGTCGTCGAAGTCCTTGGGTCCGAGATCCTGGATTGCCCTCTGCCGAGGCGGTCGGCAGCGGCCTTTCGGGCGATGCTGCGGTAGTTCTCGGTGATGCGGGCTGCGCGTCCTCGTTCTTCGAGGTGTTCGTTGTGCGAGGAGAAGGCCAGCGATGGTTTGATCCGCATGTGTGCCGGTGAAGTCGATTTCGGCCACGAGTTGGGCCAGCGCCTTGTTGGCGTCTCGCTTGCCGCCACGGCCCGATCGACTCGCATATCGGGACCGGACGGTGATCGGATCGGTGCCGGCGTAGGCGCGAAGTTCCCAGTAGTCGGGCTGCCGTTTGAGGCGAAGGCCCCTCGTGCGACCAGATCGCTGATCCAAACATGGGACAAAATATGGGACAGGCCAGTTTCGGGGACCGAGGCGCTGAGAGCGTCATGTCCATTTACCTGGTGTTATGGAGCCCAGAGCGAGAATCGAACTCGCGACCTACGCATTACGAATGCGTTGCTC
>CAZYWK010000109.1:0-6296 GCA_964651825.1 uncultured Ilumatobacteraceae bacterium
GAACGAACGAGGTGGGCGTCGGGCGGCGGACGTGGGGGATCGATGGTTTACCGTGTCCGGCGTGCCGAGGACGCGAGCAACATGACGATCGGGACCGTGCTGCGCAGCCGGCTCGACACGAGGTCGGACGAGTACCGGGAGAACCTGGCCGCGATGGAGGCCCTGTGGGCCGGTGTCGCCGCCGAGTTGGCGAAGGTGCCGACGATCGGCGGCCAGCGTTATGTCGACCGCCATCGCCAGCGCGGCAAGCTCCTCGTGCGCGAGCGGATCGAGGCGCTGGTCGATCCGAACACTGCCTTCCTCGAACTGTCGCCGCTCGCCGCCTGGGGCACCCAGGACCCGATCGGCGCCGGCACGGTCAACGGCATCGGCGTGATCGAAGGCGTACTGTGCGCGATCACCGGCAGCGACATGACCTATCGGGGCGGCTCGGCGAACCCGACCAGTTGGCGCAAGGGCCACCGGTTCTACGAGATCGTCCGTGAGAACCGGCTCCCGCTCGTCGTGCTCAACGAGTCGGCCGGCGCCGACCTGCCCCGCCAGGCCGATCTGTTCATCCAGGGTGGTCAGAGCTTCCGCGACCTCACCCAGATGTCGAAGCTCGGCATCCCGTCGATCACGATCGCGTTCGGCCCGAACACCGCCGGTGGCGCCTACACACCCGGCATGAGCGACTACACGGTGTTCGTGAAGGGGCGCGGCACCGCCTACCTCGGCGGCCCGCCGCTCGTGAAGATGGCGATCGACGAGATCGTCGACGAGGAGACGCTCGGCGGCGCGGAGATGCACAGCCGCACGAGCGGCCTGTCGGACTACCTCGCCGCCGACGAGCTCGACGGGCTGCGAATCGCCCGCCAGATCGTGCGCCACCTCGGCTGGCAGCGGCTCGGCCCCGGACCTACCGAGCCGGACGACGACCCCCTCTACGACCCGGCCGAGCTGCTCGGCTGTGCCTCGGCCGACGTGCGCATCCCGTTCGACATCCGCGAGGTGCTCGCCCGCCTGCTCGACGGCAGCCGCTTCGAGGAGTTCAAGCCGTTGTTCGGCGACAAGCTGGTGTGTGGTTGGGGGTCGATCCACGGGTATCCGGTGGGGATCCTCGGCAACAACGGGATCCTCTTCTCCGAGGAGGCCAAGAAGGGCTCGCAGTTCATCCAGCTCTGCAACCGCACGAACACCCCGCTGCTGTTCCTGCACAACATCACCGGCTTCATGGTCGGCTCGAAGGCCGAGCAGGGCGGCATCATCGTCAACGGGGCGAAGATGATCAACGCGGTGTCGAACTCGACGGTGCCGCATTTCAACTTGATGGTCGGGGCGAGCTACGGCGCCGGCAACTACGGCATGGCGGGCAAGGCCTACAACCCGCGGCTGATCTTCTCGTGGCCGAACCACCGCGTGGCGGTGATGGGGCCCAAGCAGCTCGCGGGGGTGATGGAGATCGTCGCCCGCAACGCGGCGGCCGGGCGCGGCATCGAGGTCGACGAGGAGGCGCTCATGGCCCAGACCGGTGCGCTCGAAGCACAGATCGAGCACGAGTCGACGGCGCTCTACTCGACGGGCCGCATCTGGGACGACGGGATCATCCACCCGGTCGATTCCCGCACCGTCATGGGGATCGCTCTCGCCACCGCCCACAGCAACGTGATCGAGGGCGCCACCGAGTACGGCGTGTGGAGGCACTGATGGCACGGATCGAGCGGCTGCTCATCGCGAACCGCGGCGAGATCGCGGTGCGGATCGCCCGGACCGCGACGAGGCTGGGCATCGGCACCGTGGGCGTGTACTCCGAACCCGACGCGAACGCACTGCACGTCGACTCGGTCGACGTCGCGGTCGCGCTCGGTGGATCGACGCCGACCGAGACGTATCTCCGTGGCGAGGCCATCATCGAGGCCGCCCGGCGCACCGGTGCTGATGCCATCCATCCGGGCTACGGGTTCCTCGCCGAGAACGCCGAGTTCGCGCAGGCGGTGATCGACGCCGGCCTCACGTGGGTTGGCCCGACGCCCGAGCAGATCCGGTTGCTCGGCGACAAGGTGGCGGCGAAGAAGGCGGCCGTCGACGCCGGAGTGCCGACGGCGCCGATCCACGAGATCGCGGATGGAGCGGTGCCCGACGGGGTGTCGTTCCCCGCGCTCGTGAAGGCGGCAGCGGGTGGCGGCGGACGCGGGATGCGCGTCGTGCGGTCGGCCGGCGAGCTCGCAGCAGCGATCGAGGCAGCGTCGCGCGAGGCGCTGTCGGCCTTCGGCGACGGCACGGTGTTCGTCGAGCCGTACATCGAGCGGGGCCGCCACGTCGAGGTGCAGATCGTGGGCGACCAGCACGGCAACGTGGTGCATCTCGGCGAGCGCGAGTGCTCGATCCAGCGCCGCAACCAGAAGGTGATCGAGGAGTCGCCGTCGGCCGGCATCACCCCCGAGATCCGCGCCGCGCTCTGCGACGGCGCGCTCGCGCTGGCGCGAGCTGTCGGTTACCACGGTGCCGGCACGGTCGAGTTCCTCGTCGGCCTCGACGGCACCATCAACTTCCTCGAGGTCAACACGCGGCTCCAGGTCGAACACCCGGTGACCGAAGCGGTGACCGGTCTCGATCTCGTCGAGCTCCAGCTGCTCGTCGCCGCCGGTGAGCCGCTGCCGGTCACCCAGCACGACGTGCGGATCGACGGCCACGCCATCGAGGTCCGGATCGTTGCCGAAGATCCGACCGCCGGCTGGCTCCCCTCGACCGGCACGGTCCGGTCGTTCGACATCGGCGACGGGGTGCGGGTCGACACCGGCTTCCGCGCCGGGGCGATCGTGTCGGCCGACTACGACTCGCTGCTGGCGAAGGTCATCGCACACGCATCGACCCGGGAGCAGGCGGCGCACACGCTGGCCCGAGCGCTGCGCTCGTCGCAGGTGAGTGGCGTGCGTACGAACATCGAGGCGATGGCCAACGTGCTGGTCGAGGCCGACTTCCTGGCCGCGACCACCCCGACCGCGTATCTCGACGACCACCCCGACATCGTGATCCGGGGCCGGATTGAGCCTGGCGAGGGCGAGTCGCTGCCCGCCCGATCCGATGGTGTCGCACTGCTGCTCGCGGCGGTGTTCGCCCGCGAGCAGGCCGACCGCGGCGCCGACCCGGTGCTCGGATTTGCGCCATCGGGCTGGAGGAACCTGCGCACCCGAGGGCAGCGCGAGACGTGGATCGACGGGGCGACGGGCGACGAGCATCCGGTCGAGTTCACGTTCACCACGCGCGATCAGGCGATCGTCCTGCTCGGCCCATGGCCGACGCCGGCGACCGACGGCACGCTGCCGGACGACGATCGCCGCCCGCTCGACGTGCGCCTCCTGGAGCGCACGACGACCCGGCAGGTGGTGGAGGTCGACGGTGTCCGCACCGCGGTCGACACGCACCTCCCGAACGGAGCGTCGTCGACTGCGACGTCCCACGACGCCGTCGAGGTGCGTTCACCGACCGGTGCGGGCACGTTCGAGCGGATGCCGGTGTTCGTCGTGCACGACGCCGACGTCGGCGGCAGCGGGCCGATCTCGCCCCTGCCCGGAACGGTGATCGCCGTGCACGTGGCGGTCGGCGATCACGTGACGGAGGGACAGGTGCTGATGGTCGTCGAGGCGATGAAGATGGAGCACAAGATCACCGCATCGTCCGACGCCGCCGTCGGCGACGTCCGATTCGCCGTCGGCGATCGGGTCGACACCGGCGATCTCCTCGTGTCGCTCGAGTCGCTCGAGTCGCTCGACTCGCCGGGTGACGGGGAGTGACCGGGCAGTGACGATCGAACCATCGCCGGGGCCGATCCGGATCGCCAACTGCTCGGGGTTTTTCGGCGACCGTCCGAGCGGCGCCAGAGAGATGGTCGAGGGTGGGCCGATCGACGTGCTGACCGGCGACTGGCTCGCGGAGCTGACGATGCTCATCCTCAGCCGCATTCGGGCCAAGCGGCCGGGCGCCGGCTTCGCCCGCACGTTCGTCGACCAGATGGAACAGGTGATGGGCACCTGCCTCGACCGCGGCATCAAGGTCGTGTCGAATGCCGGCGGCCTCGACCCCGGCGGATGTGCCGACGCGGTGCAGGAGGTCGCCGACCGTCTCGGTCTGACGCCGACGATCGCCTACGTCGACGGCGACGACCTGATGCCCCGCCTCCCCGACCTCCTCGCCACCAACGCGCTTCGCCCCTTCGCCCCGGAGCCCGCAGACGTCGGTTTCGGGGGGTCGGCCGAGCGGTTCCTCACGGCGAACGCGTACCTCGGGTGCTTCGGGATCGTCGAGGCGCTCGACCGGGGCGCCGACATCGTGATCACCGGGCGCGTCACCGACGCGGCGGTCACGTGCGGCCCGGCCGCCTGGCACCACCGGTGGCAACGCACCGACTTCGACCAGCTGGCCGGAGGTGTAGTGGCGGGTCACGTGATCGAGTGCAGCGCGCAGGCGACCGGTGGCAACTACTCGTTCTTCACCGAGATCGACGGGCGCAACGAGATCGGCGGGCGGGCCCGCTTCGGGTTCCCGTGGGCCGAGATCGCCGCTGATGGCTCGTCGGTGATCGGCAAGCACGACGGCACTGGGGGAGCTGTCACCGTCGGTACCGTGACCTCGCAGTTGCTGTACGAGATCACCGGGCCGGAGTACCTCGGTCCCGACGTGACAGCGCGTTTCGACACGATCGAGCTCGAACAGCTGGAACGCGACCGGGTGCGCATCTCCGGCGTCCGCGGCCAGGCGCCTCCGGCCACGCTCAAGGTGGCGACGAACGAGCTCGGGGGCTACCGGAACTCCTTCACGGTGGCGCTCACCGGCCTCGACATCGACGACAAGGCGGCCCTGGCGGAGGCCACGTTCTGGGACGCCTGCCCCTACGGGCCCGACGACTTCGACTCCCTCGTCAGCCGGGTGATCCGCACCGACAAGGACGACCCGGCGACGCAGGAGGAGGCCACCGCGATCTGGCGGGTCACGGTGAAGGACGCCGACGAACGCAAGGTCGGCCGGGCCTTCGCCGACGCGATGGTGCACACCGCCCTGGCTGGGATCCCCGGGATGTACGGCCTCGGCGGCGGGCCCGGCGCCGGCTCGCCGTTCGGCGTGTACCGGCCGGCGACCGTTCCGAGCGATCTCGTCCCCCAGTACGTCCACGTCGCGGGGCAGCACACCGTGCAGGTCGACTCGGCGGCGCCGGATCGTCCACCGCTCCCACCGATCGAGTCCCCGGAGCGGAACGAGGTGATCGATCCGGGCCGCCCGACACTCGATCGTCCGCTGGGCACGCTCGTCGGCACCAGGTCGGGGGACAAGGGCGGCGACGCCAACCTGGGCGTGTTCGTGCGCACCGATGAGGCGTGGCCGTGGCTCGATGCGTTCCTCACCGTCGAACGGCTGCGCGAACTGCTCCCCGAAACGTCGGCGCTCGTGATCGAGCGGTACCGCTTCCCCCGGATCCGCTCGCTCAACTTCGTGCTGCGCGGCCTGCTCGAGGAAGGTGTCGCCGCGTCCACTCGTCAGGATGCCCAGGCCAAGGCGCTCGGCGAGTGGCTGCGGGCACGGGTCGTCCCGATCCCGGCCACGCTGCTGTCCTGACCGGCGCGACAGCGAGCCCCTCAGCCGCGACGAGCGCGTCGAGCGGTCTCGAGGACTCGCTCGGCCCGGCGGCGCTCTTTCTCCACGGCGGCCTGTGACCGCTCGACCTCGGCGAGCTCGCGCTCGATCGAGGCGAGACGACCAACGAGCTCGTCACGCGCCGTCTGGAGTTCGCGGTGGCGCTCGGCGACGACGGCCGAGCGCTCGACGACCTCGTCGACGGCGGCCGACGCAGCAGCCTCGGCCTCGGCCAACTCGGAGTCTCGCTTCGCGTTCCGCCGCGATGCATCGGTGGCTGCAGCTGGCTTCGGGTTCGCGGAACGCGGTGTTGCAGCGGGACCCACTCCGAGGGCGGCGAAGCCCGGCTCGTCGAGCGCGTCGGTGAGCACCCCGCGCCGGACCTCCGCGGATGCCTCGTCGGTCGCCATCGCGGCGCGCAGCGTCTGGACGATCTGGTCGGCCACCGACGCGCTGACCGATTCGCCCTCCGCCCGAACCATGGCCCGAGCCTGCGCAGTCGTCGCGGCCACTGCCGCGTTGCGCTGCTGCAACAACTCGCGCAGGTGTGCGTCGTCGCCGGCGGCGAACGCGGCACGGATCTGCGCGCCGAGCTCCAGCAGGTCGGCGAAGTGCTCGTCGCCGGCATGGGCGAGCAGGTTGACGCTGTGCGCTGCCACACTCGGCTTGCGGAGGCCGGTGACCTCTTG
>CAZYWK010000109.1:6396-10795 GCA_964651825.1 uncultured Ilumatobacteraceae bacterium
ACCCGATCGCCATCGCGTCGGATGGCCGCGGCGAGCGCTTTGCGCCGATCGACGAACGTCGCACGAGGCCCCGAATAGAGGCTCCGACTCGCCTGTTCGAGCGGATCGTCGGTCGTGCTCACCGCGAGGATCCGGGTCGTGCTCAGCCGAGGATCAGTTCGGCGAACGTCGGGAGCGCGGCGGCCGGGCCGGACACCAGGAATTCGGTGATGCAGGTCTCGCGCCACTTGTCGAGCTCGTCGCGGATCTTGTCCGGCGGGCCGACGAGGGCGACGTCTTCCACCATCGCCAGCGGGATCGCTGCCGCCGCTTCGGCCTTCTTACCCTGCAGGTACAGCTCCTGAACCGTGTCGGCGACCGATTCGTAGCCCATCCGGGCGAACACTTCGTAGTGGAAGTTCGCTCCCTTGGCCCCCATGCCGCCGGCGTAGAGGGCGAGGAACGGGCGGACCATGTCGGCGCACTGCTCGACGTCGTCGCCCGGGATGAGCATCAGCGTGGAGGCCACCTCGAAGCGGTCGGCCTTGCCGGGGTCGCCCGCGGCATCGAACCCCTGGCGGAGGCAGTCGCGGTAGAACGCATCCTCCTTCGGCGCGAAGAACAGCGGCATCCATCCGTCGCAGATCTCGGCGGCGAGGGCGACGTTCTTCGGCCCTTCGGCGGCGAGCCAGATCGGGATGTCGTTGCGCAGTGGATGAACCGTCGACTTCAATGCCTTGCCGAGACCGGCGCCACCCTGGAACGGCAAGTCGTAGAACTCGCCGTGATGTTCGACGGGAACGTCGCGGGCGACGATCTTGCGTACGACGTCGACGTACTCACGCGTCCGTGCCAGCGGCTTCGGGTAGGGCTGGCCGTACCATCCCTCCACCACCTGCGGTCCGGACGCTCCGAGGCCGAGGATGAACCGTCCGTTCGACAGGTGGTCGAGCGTGATCGCCGCCATGGCGGTGGCAGCCGGGGTGCGGGCCGACATCTGCACGATTCCCGTGCCGAGCTTCACCCGCTCGGTGGCCGCTCCCCACCATGCGAGTGGAGTGAGGGCGTCAGACCCGTACGCCTCGGCGGTCCAGATCGAGTTGAACCCGAGCCGCTCGGCCTCCTTGACCGCCTCGAACGCCCCTGCAGGCGGCCCCGCCGACCAGTACCCCGTGTTGTAGCCGAGCTTGAGTTGCTTCATCCCCGAACCGTACGCGCCCACGCCCACCCGCCTCCGATCCAGAGCACCGCTCCGGTCCTCGTTTGCGTCGGGATTGAGGTACGCCTGTCGGTGCTGGATCCCGACGCAAACGAGGATTGTTGCGAGGTCAGGTGAGGGGGTCGACGGCGGTGGCGCCGAGGGACCCGGCGACGATGGCGTTGGCGTAGGCGCCGTCGACGGTGTTGAGGCCGTGCGCGATCGACGGGTCACGTCGCGCTGCCCCGAGCGCGCCGTGGAGTGCGACCTCCAGCTGGTACGGCAACGTCGCGTTCGTCAGTGCGTATGTGGAGGTGTGCGGTACGGCGCCGGGCATGTTGCCGACGGCGTAGTGCACGACGCCGTGCGTGACGTAGGTCGGTGCATCGTGCGTCGTCTCCCGGGTGGTGGCGATGCAGCCGCCCTGGTCCACCGCGACGTCGACGACCACCGAACGTGGCTTCATCCGCTCCACGAGATCCTCACCGACAACGACCGGTGCACGACCCCCGGCGACGAGGACGGCCCCGATCACCAGATCGGCGTCGACGACCGCCCGCTCGATCGCTCCCCGGTTCGACGCGGCCGTCACGATCCGGCCGCGATGGATCTGGTCGACGAAGCGGAGCCGGTCGAGGTTCTTGTCGATCAGCGTGACCTCGGCCTCCATCCCGGCCGCGATCCAGGCTGCGTTCCAACCCACGTTGCCGGCCCCCAGCACGACGACCTTCGCCGGACGCACGCCCGGCGACCCGCCCATCAGCACGCCCCGGCCTCCGTTGTGCCGCTCGAGGAAGTGGGCCCCCATCTGCGGCGCGAGCCGACCGGCCACCTCGCTCATCGGCGCCAGCAGGGGCAGCGAGCCGTCCGCCGACTGCACCGTCTCGTACGCCACCGCGGTGGTCTTCGCGGCGAGCAGCGCGTCGGCGACCGCCGGGTAGGCCGCGAGATGGAGGTAGGTGAACAGCGTGAGGTCGGCGCGGAGGAACTCGAACTCCTCCGGCTTGGGTTCTTTCACCTTGACGACCATGTCCTGGGCCCACGCGTCGGCCGCGCTGGACACGATGTCGGCCCCAGCCGCCACGTAGTCGGCGTCGCTGATCGACGCCCCCTCCCCGGCGCCGGTCTCGATGAGCACATCGATCCCGTGCCGTTCGAGCTCGCGTACGCCGTCGGGAGTCATGGCCACACGGTGCTCGGCGGTCTTCACCTCCCGCGGTACGCCGACGGTGCGGATCGCTGGTGCCGAGGTCGTCATCTGCTCATCTTGTCACCGCCCGCCACGGCGCCGGACCGGCTGGGGATCCCCGGGACGGCGCGGCGACGCTACGGTTTGACGGAACATGTCGAATCACGATGCACTCGCCGTCGCCCTCGGCCCTGCTGGCTCGCCCGAATGGTTGGAGGAGGCGATCCGCGATGGCGGCGGCCACCTCGTGGGATACGACGACTGCGAAGCGATCGTCTGGAGCGACGCCAGGAACCCGACCGCGCTCGCCGCGGCGGTGAAGAGCGCCCCCCATCTGCGGTGGATCCAGCTCCCGTTTGCCGGGATCGAGAACTTCGTCGAGCACCTCGACCACGACTACACGTGGACGTGCGGCAAGGGCGTGTACGCCGAGCCGGTCGCCGAGATGGCGCTGGCACTCGCGCTCGCCGGGATGCGCAACCTCGGTCCGTACGCGCGCGCGACGGAGTGGACCGGTCCCGCAGGGCGCAACCTCCTCGACGCGCGGGTCACGATCCTCGGTGGCGGTGGGATCACCGAGTCGCTGGTCCGCCTCCTCCAGCCGTGGAATGCCCACATCACCGTGGTGCGCAACCACGCGCAGCACATGGACGGTGTCGACGACGTCCTGGAGTCCGATCGGTTCGCCGATGCGGTGACCGGCGCGGATCTGGTGGTCCTCGCGCTGGCGCTCACGCCGGAGACCGACGGCCTGTTCGGGCGCGAGGAGTTCGAGATGATGGAGGATCACGCGTGGATCGTCAACGTCGCACGCGGCCGGCACATCATCACCGACCAGCTCGTCGACGCGCTGCACAACGGCGTCATCGGTGGCGCCGGCCTCGACGTGACCGACCCCGAGCCACTGCCGGCCGGCCATCCGTTGTGGTCCATGCCGAACTGCATCATCACCCCCCACGTGGGCAACACGCCGGCGATGGCGAAGCCGCTGCTCGCCAAACGGGTCACCGAGAACGTCCGCCGCTACCGCAAGGGCGAGGAATTGCTCGGCCTGGTCGACGTCGAAGCCGGGTACTGACCCGCTGGCGCCGCCCGAGCGTGGCTGCTCGGCTCGGCGCGCGACGGGCGCCAATAGCCTCACGCGAGTGACCGCGCCGAGCTTCTACGACGTGTTGGGCGTCGCACCGGATGCGTCGCCGGCCGAGATCCGCGAGGCGTACAGGACGCGGGCGCGAGCGGTCCACCCGGACCGTCAGGTCTCGTCGGCCGCCTCGGAGGCGATGGCGGCCCTGAACGAGGCGTACCGGGTGCTGCGTGATCCGGGCCGGCGGGCCGTCTACGACTCGACGATCCGCGGCACCGGCTCCGCGGCCGGCGCCTCGCCGCCGACTCGGACCGCGTGGATCCGTTCGAGCGATGGCACGTCGACCGAGTGGTTCGAGACTTCGTCTGGCAGCGGTTCGGCGAGGAGCGGGGTGGCCGAGCCCGGCGCCATCCATCCGAGCCACGTCGGTCCGGCGCGCATCCCGTGGCGCATGCTGCTGGTGTGCGCGGTGATCGGCTGCGTCGGCGTCGTGGCGCTCAGCCAGTTCACCGAGCCTGGAACCCCACGCGGTCCGGACGGCATCCTCCACGTCGGCGAGTGCGTCGCCATCGAGCCGAACACCGATGCGCGTGAGGTCGCCTGCCGTGACGATCCCGACGATCCGGATCTCGTGGTGCGGGCGTTCATCCCGTTCGGTGAAACGTGTCCCGGCCTGACCGAGCCCCATCGCGACCGGCAGGGGATGGGCGTCGCGTGCATCGATCTCCGCGAGTGAGTGCTCGGATTGCGATGTGGTGCTCTCGCCAGTCGCTGCTAACTTGAGGCCCCCGCAAGGGCGTTTAGCTCAGTTGGTTAGAGCGCTACGTTCACACCGTAGAGGTCGTGGGTTCGAGTCCCGCATCGCCCACCCGACGCACGAGGTTCAAACTCTCGCCTGGTCTGCTCACAGCGCTTGGCGATCATCCCGACGGCACCGACTATCTGTGAG
>CAZYWK010000110.1:0-5883 GCA_964651825.1 uncultured Ilumatobacteraceae bacterium
CCAGCTCTTGCCGGGGATGGTCTGCAGCCAGTTGATGTCGTCGCCGGCGGGGCGTGCAGTTCAAGAACACGTCGATCCCACGCAACAGGTCGAGCGCGTCGTAGGCGATGTCGACGGTGGCCGGCAGCGGCACGCCGTCGAAGAACTCCATCGTGCCGAACGGCGTCGCCACCGAATCAGGGGAGCTCAACGACGCGAACTCCTCCGCGGACACGCCGGGACCGGACGCCTCCGTCACCTCAGCCATCGCCTACCTCCTGATGCGAGCAAAGCATCACTCTCCCACACTCCCCGAGGGCTGCCATGCGGAACGGGTCGTGGTTTCGGCGTCGCTGCGCACTCGAGTCAGCAGCGACGAGTCCCCATCGGCGCTGCCCGTCAGTTCTGCATGAGGAACGTCAGCGCGATCAGGGTGAAGATCCAGATCAGCGCGAACACGAACGTGATGCGATTCAGGTTGCGCTCGGCGGCCGACGAACCGAGGGCCGCCCCGCCTCCCCCACCGAACATGTCGGACAAGCCACCGCCGCGGCCGCTGTGCATCAAGATGCCGGCGATCAACGCCGCCATCGCGAGCACGTTGACGACCAAGGTCAGATAGAGCATCACGTCACGCACGGGCGGGAATCCTACCGTTCGGAGGGCTGGAAGCTCACCGGCGCACCCTGGTCGACGAACATCGATTCTGGGAAGTGACAGGCCACAGGATGGCCCGTCCCGCGAGGGATCAGCAAGGGCTCTTCCACAGCGCAACGATCCTGTGCCTTCGGGCAGCGGGTCCGGAACCGGCAGCCGCTCGGCGGGTTGATCGGCGAGGGCACCTCACCCTCCAGCACCACCCGGCGGCGCTGCCGCTCGATGGTCGGATCGGGTTCGGGCACCGCTGACAACAGTGCCTGCGTGTACGGGTGCGACGGTCGTTCGTAGATGTCGGCGGCCGGGGCGACCTCGACGAGCTTGCCGAGGTACATGACGGCGATCACGTCGGAGATGTGACGAACCACCGACAGATCGTGCGCAATGAAGATGTACGACAGGCCCAGCTCGCCCTGGAGGTCCTGCAACAGGTTGACGACACCGGCCTGGATCGACACGTCGAGCGCCGACACCGGCTCGTCGAGCACGACCAGCGACGGGTTGAGCGCGAGCGCGCGTGCGATCCCGATGCGCTGGCGCTGGCCGCCGGAGAACTCGTGCGGGAATCGCTGTGCATGGTCGGCGGCGAGACCGACCAGTTCGAGGAGTTCGCCCACTCGCTTGTCGGTGTCGCCATCGATCTTCTGGATGTCGAACGGCTCTGCGATCGCTGCGCCGACGGTGCGTCTCGGGTCGAGGGAGGCATACGGATCCTGGAACACGATCTGCATCTCGCGCCGCGCCTTGCGCAATTGGGTGCGATCGAGGTCCATCAACTCGGTGCCCTGGAAGCGGACGGATCCGGCGGTCGGCTCGACGAGCCGCAGGATGCAGCGTCCGACGGTCGTCTTCCCGGAGCCGGATTCGCCGACCAGACCCATCGTCTGGCCGGCCTCCAACGAGAACGACACGCCGGTCACCGCCTGGACGTGGTGCTTCTCGACCCGGAACCCCTTGAGCGACCGGACCTCGAAGGTCTTGACGAGGTCGACGACCTCGAGAATCGGTTCAGCCATTCGTCAACACTCCCGCCAACTCGTCGGCCCGGATGCACGCCGTCTCCCCCGCCCGGAACGGAACGAGTTCGGGCAAGGCCTCCTGGCACTTCGGTTCCGCATACATGCACCGAGGCGCGAAGGCGCACCCCGGCGGCGGATTGAGCATGTTGGGCGGCGACCCCGGAATCGGGATCAAGCGGTCCTTTCCCTGTGACGGCAGCGACTCGAGCAACCCCTTGGTGTAGGGGTGCGAGCACTGCTCGAACAGGTCGTGGACCGATGCCCGCTCGACCGATCGACCGGCGTACATCACCTGAACACGGTCGACGGCACGGGCCACGACACCCAGGTCGTGCGTGATCAACACGATCGCGGTGTGCAGATCGCGCTGGATGCGTTGCATGACCTCGAGGATCTGCGCTTGCACCGTCACGTCGAGCGCGGTGGTGGGTTCGTCGGCGATCAACACCTCGGGCTCGTTGGCGATCGCCATGGCGATCATCACGCGCTGGCGCATACCACCCGAGAACTCGTGCGGATACTGCACGGCACGCTGATCGGGCTGTGGGATGCCGACGATGTCGAGCAACTCGACCGCTCGATCGTGCGCCGCCTTCTTGGAGATGCTCTCGTGCGACCGGATCATCTCCACGATCTGCGAGCCGATCTTCTGCACCGGATTGAGCGCGGACAGCGGGTCTTGGAAGATCATCGCGATCTTCTTGCCGCGGATGCTCATCAACTGCTTGGAGGTCAGCCCGACGAGCTCCGCGCCGTTGATGGTGGCCGATCCCTCGATTCGTGCGGACTTCGGCAGCAGCCCCATCAGGCCGAGGAACGTCACCGACTTGCCGGATCCGGACTCGCCCACGATCCCGACCATCTCACCGCGACCGACATCGAGGTCGATGCCCCGGACCGCCTGGACCTTGCCGTTCATCGTGTTGAACGTGACGCGGAAGTCGCGCAGCGACAGGACGGGCTCGTCCATCAGTCGTCCCCCATCAGCAGCTTCGGGTCGGTCGCGTCACGCAACCCGTCACCGATGAAGTTGATGCAGATCGCTACGAGCACGAGCAGGCCGCACGGGAACACCACGAGCCACCAGTAGCCGGCCTGGACCGCGCTCTTCGAGCCACCGACGAGGTTGCCGAGCGACGTGTTGCCCGAGCCGGCGTCGGGGCCGAAGCCGAAGAAGGCGAGGGTCGACTCGGCGATCACGGCCGCGACGACGGCGGTGGTCAGGGCGACGAGGATCGGCCCGACCGCATTGGGCAGCAGGTGCTTCAATACGATGCGCGAGTCGGACGAGCCGAGCGCTCGTGCCGCTTCCACGAACTCGCGCTCTTTGAGCGCCAGGATCTGCCCGCGCACGAGTCTCGCGACACCCATCCAGCCGAAGACGGTGAACAGGATGATGATGAATCGCAGCGAGGTCTTCTCTCCGACGATCGGCTCGAGAAACGTGATCGAACCCAGGAAGTTGCGCACCACGAGCAACGCCACGAGGAACGGAAACGCGAGGAAGATGTCGGTGACCCGCATGAGAATGTCGTCGAACAGCCCGCCACGCAGCCCGGCCATGGCACCGACCGTGATCCCGAGCACCGTGGCGAAGATCGCCGCGAACAGCCCGATCACGAGCGACACCCTGAGGCCGTAGATCAGGCGGCTGTACAGGTCGCGTCCGATCGAATCGGTGCCGAACCACGCCTCGGACCGCGGCGAGAGGTAGGAGTTCGGCCGTCCGGCTTCGGCCTTGAAGATGCTCTCGTTCACGCCGTAGCGCGCGGTGATCGGCGCCAACGCGACGAACACGACCATGAGCAGCATGAGCACACAGCAGATCACGGCGCCCTTGTGGTGCAAGAAACGCTTGACCGCCATCTGGCGAGGCGTCAGCGGCGTGATGGCCAGGCCTTGCTGGTCGCCGATCCCCCCGTTGAACGTCGGGTCCATCGGTGCGTCCGCGCCGACGAGCGCCATCTCGGTGTTGAGTATCTCAGTCAAGGCGAATCCTCGGGTCGAGCCAGGCGTAGGAGACGTCGGCGAGCAGGTTCATCAGGATCACGAATGCAACGACGAAGACCATGAACGGCATCAACTGGGGGAAGTCACCGTTGTCGAACGCCGTCAGGAAGAAGTCACCCATGCCCGGGTACTGGAAGACCCGCTCGGTGATGATGAGGCCACCGAGGATCGCCCCGAAGTCGATCGCCGCGACGGTCACGACCGGGATCATCGAGTTGCGCAGCGCGTGCTTGACCAGCACTCGGCGCTCGCTGATGCCCTTGGCCCGTGCGGTGCGCATGTAGTCGCTGTTGAGCACTTCGAGCAGCGACGCTCGCATGTAGCGGGAATAGACCGCGACGATCTGGATCGCGACGACCGTGACCGGCAGGACCATGTGCTTGGCCATCAGGACCGGATCGAAGCCCTGGTGGCCCGGTGGATAGACACCTGACGTCGGCAGCAGCGAATGCCCGAACCACCGCACCCACATCACGGCGAAGACGAGCTGGAAGATCACGGCTGACACGTACGGCGGCACGCTGAAACCGAAGAAGGCGGCGCCGTTGACGGCCGAGTCGCGCAGGCTGCCGGGCTTCAGCGCCGCGTAGATGCCGAGGAGGAGACCGATCGACACGCCGATCACCGTGGACACGATGCCGAGCCGGAGTGTGTTGGCCATCGCATCCTTGAGCTCGGGCCAGACCTCGCGGCGCCCCACGATGCTGCGCGGCCAGTCGCCGGTCAGGAAGCCCCCGAGCCATCCGAAGTAGCCGCGGATGTAGCCCCACACGCCCGGATACAGATTGTTGAGCTCCTCGTACTCCTGGATCTTCGCCGCGTTGGCACGCGGGTTGGCACGTTGGTACGCCTCGGAAGGATTGGTGCCGATGCGGATGGCGACGTAGACGAGGAAGGTGACGAGCAGGAGCGTCGGAATCGCCCACACCAATCGTCGGAGGATGGTTCTGGCCATGAGTTGTCCTGGATCTCAGCGGGATGTCAGTTCAGTTGTCCATCGAAAAGACAGGTGGGGCCGACCGTGACCCGGTCGGCCCCACACCATCAGTCAGACACCGGCCAACTCCCGGTGCCGTATGTCGTCATGAGATCAGAGGACCTCGACGACGGGTTCGGATGCGACGATCGGCGTGATCTCGAAGAGACCGTCGTTCGTCGTGTCCCACAGGCCGGGGGTCGACGGGAACGAAACGGTCCAGACGTACCACGACGAGTTGGCGCACTCGGTGACGGGGTTCAAGCACTCGGGCCACTGCTCGGCGCCGATGACGATCTGGCCGTCACCGTCGAGGTCCTGCCACTGGTCGAAGTTGATGAACGCCATGTAGTTGTTCAGCTGCGCTCCGACGGTGGCCTCATCGCCGACCTTGTCGGTCAGCCAGGCGCCCGACTTCGGGAACTGGAAGAGCGGCAGCATCACGTTGTCGGCTTCCATCAGCACGAGTGCTTCCTTGATGAGGTCGGCGCGAGCCGCCTCGTCGACGGTGACGTCAGCTTCCTCGAGCATCGCGGAGGCTTCCTCGTTGCACCAGCCGGTGCTGTTCTGACCGACGAAGTTGTTGGCCTCGGTCGGGATGTTGGCACAGGTGAACGACGTGGTCAGGTAGCCCGGGTCCGGCGGTGCGGTCGAGATGTACATGGCCATGTCGTAGTCGAGGGCCGGGAGCCGCTGCTGGAAGAAGCAGGCCGCGTCGCAGTTGTCGGCGACGACGTTGAAGCCCGCTTCCTGGAGCTGCGGGATGAGGAACGCCTGGGTGTCCTCACGGCGGGTGTTGCCCGTGTTGACGACCCAGTTGATCTCCGGAACGTTGCCGTCGGCGTCAGCCCAATACCCGTCGCCACCCTTGGTCCAACCGGCGTCGGTCAGCAGGGTTTCGGCGGCAGCCAAGTCCTGGGCGTTGTCGGCCCAGGCGCCGTCGGCGTTGCTCTCGCAGTACGGGCCAGGAACGATGGGGCCACAGTTGAGCATCTCGGCCGACGATTCGATCGGCACGTAGATCTGCTGGAACACGGCCTCACGATCGATCGACAGCGAGAAGGCCTCGCGGAAGATCGGGTCGGCGAACGGACCAGCGACGCTCTCGTCTTCGGACGACTGGAAGTAGAAGCCCTCGTAGTCACCGCCGAAGTCGACCTGGACGTTGACGTTGTCCTGGGCGAGCGCATCCTGGATGCCGGCGTAGAACTGCGGGTAGATGAAGTCGACCTCGCCGGCCTT
>CAZYWK010000110.1:5983-10588 GCA_964651825.1 uncultured Ilumatobacteraceae bacterium
TCGACGCTGAGGATCTGGTCGTAGCCGGCGGTCTGCAGCGAACCGGGCGTGTTGAGGAACGCCTGCCACGTGCACTCGACGTCGGCAGCAGTGATCGGAGAGCCGTCCTCCCAAACGGCTTCCTCGGCCAGATCGACGGTGACCACCATGGCGGCTTCGCCGCTCGGCTCGTCGGTGCCCGCGGTGGTGTCTCCGGTGGCGTCTTCGGTCGTGCCGGGGGCGTCAGTGCCGTCCGAGGCATCGGTACCCGCTGGGGCATCGGTGCCCGCTGGGGTGTTGTCGCTTCCTCCGTCGTCGTCGTCACTGCCGCAAGCGGCGATGACCAACGTCGACGCGGCAGCGAGAGCGAGGAGCTTGTGGCTCCGTCGTATCGTGTTCACGTATGTGTCCTCCTGGATGGATTTCAGACGGGAGGGCATGCCGCAGGAACCGCCCGGCTAACCGGCGTTCGACCACAGTCGAGACCTGCTATCCCCCTCCCTGGTGAATAGCAGATGAACGAAACCTAGCAGCGACCGTTACCGCTCGGTAGCGCACCCGCGTTTCAGGTCTGTGAAAAGTCAAACGGATTTTCGCTCCACACGGTGGAACGCTCGTTCCACCCAGCCCGGGATGGTCTACGCGCCGAACTGGATGATCCGCGCAAACTCGTCCGGATCGAGGCTGGCCCCGCCGACGAGTGCACCGTCGATGTCGGGCTGCGCCATCAGTTCTGCCGCATTGCCGGCTTTCACCGAGCCGCCGTACTGGATGCGCACGGCTGCTGCCACCTCGGGGCTGGTGAGCTCGATGATCCGGCCGCGGATGGCGGCGCAGACCGCTTGCGCGTCGTCGCTCGTGGCCGTCTTGCCGGTGCCGATCGCCCAGATCGGCTCGTAGGCGATCACCAGCGCGGCGATCTGTTCGTCGGTCCGGCCCTTCAGGCCAGCCTCGATCTGGCCCAGCACCTTGGCCTCGGTGCTGCCCGCCTCCCGCTCCTCGAGCGTCTCGCCGACGCACAGGATCGGGATCATCCCGTTGAGCTGGATCGCGGCAACCTTCTTCGCGACCATCTCGTCGGTTTCGCCGAACAGCTCCCGCCGCTCGCTGTGACCGGCCACGACGTAGCGCACGTTCAGCTTCGACAGAAAGCTGGGGCTCACCTCGCCCGTGAAGGCACCCTTGTCCTCCCAGTGGCAGTGCTGCGCGCCGAGGGCGAACAGCATCTCGTCGCTCTCGATCACGGTCTGCACGCTGCGCAGGTCGGTGAACGGCGGATGGATGCTGACGTCGACCTTCTCGAACGCGTCCTTCGGCACCAGGTAGTGCAGCTTCTGCACCGTCTGGATCGCCTCCCAGTGGTTGTGGTGCATCTTCCAGTTGCCGCTGATCAACGGACGCCTGCTGCTCATGATTCGCCTCTCAATGCCTTCAGCCCGGGGAGATCGCCGTATTCGAGGAGCTCGAGGCTCGCTCCCCCGCCGGTCGATACGTGATCGACCTCGTCGTCGAGGCGGAACTGGGCGAGCGCCGCCGCGGAGTCGCCGCCACCGACGACCGTGAAGGCCTTCGTGTCGGCCATCGCCTGGGCCACCGTGCGCGTCCCGGCGGCGAAGCGTTCGTCCTCGAACATCCCCATTGGGCCGTTCCAGAACACCATCCGGGCGTCCATGATCACGTCGCTGAAGGCCGCGGCCGAGCCGGGACCGATGTCGAACCCCTTGCAACCGTCACCCAGCCGGTTGCCGAACGTCGCGAAGTTGCCCTGTGCGTCGACACCGGTGATGTCGTCGGGCAGGTGGATCGTCTTGCCGCTCGACTGCGCCTCGTCGAGCAGCCGCTTGCACGTGTCGACCATGTCGGGCTCGAACAGCGAGTCGCCGATCGGCAGGCCGCGGGCGGCGAAGAAGGTGAAGCACATCGCCCCACCGATCACGATCGAGTCGACGATGCCGAGCAGCGCCTCGACGACGCCGAGCTTGTCGGAGATCTTCGCCCCGCCGAGCACCGCGACGAACGGGTGTCGCGGCTTGTTCCGCAGGCTGAGCAGTACGTCGACCTCCTGCTGGAGGAGGCGGCCCATCGCGGAGGGCACGAACTGCGGCGGGCCGACGATCGACGCGTGAGCGCGGTGCGATGCACCGAACGCGTCGTTGACGTAGCCGTCGACCCCCTCGATCAGCACGGCCACGAACGCCGGGTCGTCGGCGGTCTCACCAGGGTTGAACCGGAGGTTCTCCAAGAGCTCGACCCCGGGGGCGAGCTCGGCGAGCCGCGCTTGCACCGGCGCCATCGAGTACTTCGGATCGGGCGCGCCCTTCGGTCGGCCGAGATGGCTGGCGGTGACGACGTTCGCGCCGCGCTCGGTCAGCCACTCGATCGTGGGGAGCGCGGCGCGGATGCGGAAGTCGTCGGTGATCGCACCGGAGTCGTCGAGGGGGACGTTGAAGTCGGTGCGGACCAGGATCCGTTTCCCGCCGAGGTCGCCCAGTTGCGCCTCGAGATCTTCGAGGGTGGGGATCGCCGTCATCGCCGTCCGGTCAGCGCTTGACGCGTGAGCCGGTGTAGAGCGTCAGGTCGACGAGGCGGTTGGAGTAGCCCCACTCGTTGTCGTACCAGCCGTTGACCTTCACCAGCTTGCCGAGGCTCTGGGTGAGGTCCGAGTCGTAGATGCACGAGTGCGGGTCGTTGACGATGTCGCTCGACACGATCGGCTCGTCGGTGTAGCGGAGGATGCCCTTCAGCTCCTTCTTCGCTGCCGCGGCGAAGGCTTCGTTGATCGCCTCGACCGAGGCGGCCTTCTTGAGGTTGGCGGTGAAATCGGTGATCGAGCCGGTCGGCACGGGCACGCGGAACGATCCGCCGTCGAGTTTGCCCTTCATCGACTCCATCACGAGCGACGTGGCGCGAGCCGCACCGGTGGACGTGGGGATGATGTTGATCGCCGCCGCCCGGGCCCGACGCAGGTCGCTGTGCGGGCCGTCGACGAGCGACTGGTCGCCGGTGTAGGCGTGGATCGTGGTCATCAGCCCGTTGACCACACCGAAGGCGTCGTCGAGCACCTTCACGAGGGGGACGAAGCAGTTCGTCGTGCAGCTCGCGTTGGAGATGACCTTGTGCTGGGACGGCTTGAAGTCCTTGTGGTTCACGCCGTAGACGAACGTGGCGTCGGCGCCGCTCGACGGAGCCGACACGATGACGAGCGGGGCGCCGGCGTCGAGGTGGGTCGCCGCCTTGTCGCGGGCAGTGAAGATGCCGGTCGACTCGATCACGAGGTCGACGCCGAGGTCACCCCATGGCAGGTCGGCCGGGTTGCGCTCGCTGAGCACCTTGAGCGTCTCGTCACCGACCTTGATGCCGCCCTTGGTCGCGGTGATCTTCTGGGGCAGCACACCGAGCACCGAGTCGTATTTGAGGAGGTGGGCCATCGTGTCGAGCGACCCGAGGTCGTTGACGGCGACGATGTCGATGTCGGCCCCGCTCTGCGCGGCGGCGCGGAAGAAGTTGCGTCCGATCCGTCCGAATCCGTTGATGCCGACTCTGACCGTCATGTGAGATGGTGCCTTTCGCAGGTGGGGTGAGGGTGGCGTGGCCTTGAACGACCACGCGGGCTGGCGGGGAGCAGCCGCCTCGACTGTAGTTCCTCGCCGCCGAACCGTCAGAAGTGACTCAGCGGGTGACGTCGCGGTGGCTCGTGCGGACCGCCACGCCGCGCGCCCGCAGACGCTCGGCGAGCTCCTCGGCGACCGCAACCGAACGATGCCGTCCGCCGGTACATCCGATGGCCACCGTGAGGTAGCTACGTCCCTCGGACTCGTACTGCGGCAGGAGGGTCGCCAGCATGGCGTCGAACTGCTCCACGAAGTTCGACCCGGCAGCGGTCTCCAGCACGTAGTCACGCACCTTGCGGTCGTGGCCGGTGAGTGGCCGGAGGTCGTCCTCCCAGTGCGGGTTCGGGAGGAAGCGGACGTCCATGACGATGTCGGCGTCGAGCGGGAGCCCGTGCTTGAACCCGAAGCTCTCGACCGCGACCTGCAAGCGCGAGTCGCGCGACGAATCAAAGGCCCGCACGACGCGCTCTTTGAGCTGGTGCACGTTGAGGTCGGACGTGTCGATCACCAGGTCCGCCGCGCCACGGACAGGATCGAGCGTGGCCCGTTCGAGCTCGATCGACTCGACGAGCCCGTCGGCCTCCTCCGACAGTGGATGGAGCCGGCGAGTGGCGTCGTATCGGCGGACGAGCTCGGCGGTCGACGCGTCGAGGAAGAGCACGCTGACGTCGTGGCCGGCGGCGCGCAGCTCCCCCACCTTGCTGAGCACCTCGGCGTGTTGGCGACCGGCCACCAGCGCGAGCCGCTCGATGTCACTCGACGGCTTCGCCGCGAGCTCGACGATCGTGCCGATCAGCGCCGTCGGGAGGTTGTCGACCACGAACCAACCGAGGTCCTCCAGCACGTCGGCCACACCGGATCGTCCCGCACCGGACAATCCGGTGATCAAGACGACATCAGCCACGACCTCACCCTACGCGACCCACCCGCGCCCCACCGGGAACCCACCCCGTTCGTTCCGGCCCCGTCCCCGAACGCACAGGTCGTTCGTTCCGGCCCCGTCCCCAAACGCACG
>CAZYWK010000111.1:0-10446 GCA_964651825.1 uncultured Ilumatobacteraceae bacterium
GCGTCGGGCTGGGGAGATTCGAACTCCCGACCTCTTGTCCCCCAGACAAGCGCGCTAACCAAGCTGCGCCACAGCCCGTGCATGTGGACCGCCGACTCTATCGACCGCTGGTCCGCTCCCCTCCTGCTGGCGCGGAAACGCAGCCGGTCGGACCCGGTGATGAGGGCGTAGCTGTGTCACGGGAAGCATGCGCCCACGGAGCAGTCGAACGCCAGCGCGTCGTCGGTGCTGCTCGCACTTCGACGGTCGGGTGGGAGCAGTTCGGAGACATCCCCGCTCCCAGGGTGGTGATTCACGGTTGGGTGTGAGGGGGCACCACGAACGACACGGCACCTGTCCCCGTCGTTCGGTTCGGCGCCCGTGTGGTCCGGTTCCGCCTCGCCGGTCTACGCGCCTTTCTTGGGTTGGCCCCGCTCGACACCGAAGCGCTCGCGTCCTGAGCCCGCCAACATCGCGGGCGTGCCGCCTGTGGGGACAGGACGGCTACGACCGGCCGCACCGCCTCGCCGAGGCGACCGAGCTACCCGGCGTTCGCAACGTGTGGCTTGTTGCCCCGGACGTTACTGCCGCGGTGTGCTTCATCGCGATGTGGATGCCACAGCGCCGTACGGCATCCACCAGTTCGTGAAGCGGGCATCGACGGCGACTTCGGTGAGCACGCCGTAGCTCGGTCAGTCGATCGAGACGCACGCGACCCTCATCGCCCGCATCCCTGAATGCTGCCGGATCGGTGACGCGATTCTGTGACACTGCATCAGGGCCGCGATGAGGACGCTGGATGGACTCGACGACCGTGATTATCCCGAGCGTTATCGGGTGTCGTGGACCGGCACGTTGGTGACGCTGCTTTCGGCCAGGTGTGTAGGCCATCCGCCCCTCGTGTCCAGTCAGTCAGCTCTGCAGTTGGGCTGCCATATGACCGAGACCAGCACGGCAGGGAGATGAACGCCCAGCTTGGCGACGGCCCTGGCCGGCGGCTCTCGGGAAGGTGGCGGCGTACTCCTCGTCGAGACCAGCGAAGTCTGCCGGGTTTGGCAGGACTCACATTGATGCCTCGGACGCTCTCGGAGAGCGTTGTCAGCCGAGCACCAGGTCAAGTTCACCCGCCACGCGTGCGGCACGATCGGCCAGGGCCTGGGCGCCTTGGCGTCCACCGGCTCGAATCGCCGCGGTGAGATGTTCGGACGCGGAGGTGCTGTCGCCACCAGCGGCGGCGACGCGTGCTTCGGCGATCCGGACCGGGATGTCGTTGACGAGTTCGCCGGTGTCGATCACCTCGTGACGGGCGGCGGCGGCGAGGGTGGTTGCGTCGGTGAGTCGGCCCGCTCGCACCATGTGCTCCGCCAGGAGTGCTTGGCACGTGGCGATCCCGGTGCGGCCGCTGACCGCCCGGAACCTGGCTCGACCTTCGGCGAAGGTAGCCAATGCCGCATCGCCGTTGTCGTCTCGTGCTTCGAGAAGCGATCGGTAGAGGAGGATCTGACCGTCGAAGAACGCGAACTGGCCGGCCGCGTCGAGTTCGAGGGCTCGTCGGGCGAACCGTTCGAGAATGTTCCATCGGGTGTGAACCGCAGCGACGCGGCAGGCGAGCGCGTAGACCACCTGGTGACGTCCGTCGACCACTCGGTCAGGGAGGCTCGCCACGATCCGTTCGAAGCTCGACGAGGCCTCCTCGGGCGTCGTGTCGCCGTGGGCGGCGTGGCAGTAGAGACCGAAGACCTCACCGATCAGTGCCAACTCCTGTTCGACACGGTTCGACGCAGCTGGGGCATGGGCGATGAGCGTCGCCGCGTCGTCGAGGAGGGCGATCGCGTCCGTCATCTCCCCGACGCTCCATCTGGTCACCCCGTCGACGATCGACACGCTGGCTTGAATCCTGGTGTTCGGGCTGGATGCCCAGCGCTGCCGGTACCGGTCGGCGCTGGCTCTGGCGCCGGCGACGTCGGCAGCTCGTGACAACGAGGCCCACTCCGACCACGCCAGGTCGCGGCTGATCTCTTCGTGGCCGAGTTCGAGCGCCAGGGACTGCGCACTCCGCAGCAGGGTTCGATCGGTGCCGGAGAAGTAGCGCCTCGTCTGCATCACGGCGATCAGCCGGAGTTCGGCGTCGAGCAAGGCCTGCCGACCCACGAGTGACGTTGCGGCCGGGCCTTCCCTGCGGAGCTCGAGGGCGCGGCGGAGCAGGTCCTCGGCGCTCGAATAGGCGACGCGTCCAACGGCGAGTTCGGCGGCCCGTTCGAGCGCCGAAGCGGCGCGGTCGCCGACGCCCAACACAGCCGCTCCCCAGAGATGCTCCGCCAGCATTTCGATGTCGTCGACACCGAGCGACTCGAGCGCGTCGGCGACTCGAAGGTGCAGCCGCGCCCGACCGATCGGTGTGAGGCCATCGAGGAGCACCTCACGAACGAGCGCGTGGGCGAATCGCAGCTTGCCGACGTTCGCCGGCGAGGACACGAGCATCCGATGGGCCGCGGCGTCGTCGAGCTGTACCGCACACCGGTCGAGGTCGAGTCCGGCGACGGCGGCGACGAGGGGAAGGTTCACGTCGCGACCGACGACCGCAGCAACGGTGAGCACGTCGAGCGTCTCCGAGTCGAGCTGGTGGAGACGACGACGGACGGTGTCGGCCACCGTTGCCGGAACGTCGGCGTCGCCGGATCCGGGTTCGTCGAGGAGGCGAGCCAGCTCCACCGTGTAGAACGGGTTGCCTTCGGCGCGCTCGTGGATGTGGTCGACCCGGCTCGAATCGATGGGGCCGGTCGACACGGCGTCAACGAGCTCGGCGGTGGCGCTGCGGGACAGGCCGGAGAGTCGTAGCCGGCGATTGCCAGGACGTCGGGCCAAGGCGCCGAGCGTGTCGGTCAACGCACCGGCACCCCCGATATCGAGAGTGCGCAGTGTTGCGATGACCAGCACGCCTCGTACCAGTCGAGTCGCGAGGAAGCGCAACAGATCGAGCGAGGCGTGGTCGAACCACTGGAGGTCGTCCAGCACCACCACCACCGGGGTCTCTCCAGCGAACCGTTCCAGGAGGAGCGCGATCGCCTCGAATCGTTCGTATTGGCTCCCCGCGGAGAGGTCGATGGTTCGCGGCATGTGATCCGATAGCAACTCGTCGAGCACAGGTGGCGCCCCATCGGTGAGCGACGACAGCATCCGCACCACGTCGAGCCACGGCCGCAACGCACCCGTCGCATCGACGTCGTTGCTCCGAGCCCACACGACGCACGATCCATGGCTCGCGAAGAGGGTGGCCGCTTCATCGGCCAGTCTCGTCTTGCCGATGCCAGGATCGCCCTCCACGACGACGAACTGCGCGTCGCCGGCGGCCGCCTCGTACGCGGCGACGAGCGCGCTCTTTTCGGCCTCGCGGCCGACGAACGCGCCCGCACCGCTCTTTCGGACCTGGGGCGACGCGAAGGTGGGGGCGCCGAGCCCTTCATCGTGCTCGAGGATCGCCAGTTCGAGATCGACCAGCGCCGTGCCAGGATCGAGACCGAGCTCCTTGCGCAGGAGGCGCTTGGCGTGGCCCAGCGCGCGGAGCGCCTCGGCCTGCCGCCCCGATCGGTAGAGCGCGAGCGCCAGCCGGGCATGCAGGCCCTCGCGTAGCGGGTGCTCGGCGGTGAGCATCTGTAGTTCACCGACGATCAGCTCATGACGACCGAGCGCGAGATCGGCGTCGATTCGGGCCTCGAGCGCCGCGAGACGCCGTTCCTCGAGCGACGTCGCCTGGTGGATGGCGGCGCCCTGGTCGGTGAGGTCGACGAGGGCCGGACCCCGCCACATCTCCAGTGCTTCTGCCAGGTGGTCTCGGGCGTCCCGCGGTCGGCCCGCTGCCAGCTCCTCGCGTCCGATCTCGGCGAGGGCGTCGAATCGGTTGAGGTCCACGAGATCGGAAGGCATTTCGAGCCGGTATGCGCCGTGTTCGAACACCAGCTGAGCTCCGTCGACGGCACCGACGAGCCGGCGCAACCGGGACACGTAGCTCTGCAAGGTGCCGGGCGCCGACGCCGGAGGACGATCGGGCCACAGCAACTCGATCAGCGAGTCGGCGCCGATGGGCCGGCCACACGCAGCGATGAGTGCGGCGAGCACGAGCCGTTGCTGCCGGCCGCCGACGTCCACCAGCTGGCTGTGGTCGTCCGTCACCTCCAGCGGCCCGAGCACCCCGAAGCGCACGGTCGAAATGGTAATGCGCCGCTCCCGGCGCTTGACGAACGCTTGACCGCTGGCCTCCAAGCGTTCGTCAAGCGCGGTCACGCACAGTGCAACCACCGAAAGCCACACCACCCCGAAAGGACCCACAATGACTTCCACCATCCGTCCCGCAGTGCCGGTCACCGAGCCACAGCGCATCGCCCCCGACACCTTCCTGATCCCGAATCTGGTCGCCGCGCAACCCGGCACGTTTGTGTTCATGAACTCGATGGTCATCCTCGCCGAACAGCCGGTCATCGTCGACACCGGTGCGCCGCTGTTCCGCGAGGAGTGGCTGGAGAAGGTGACATCACTGGTCGACCCCGCCGACGTTCGCTGGGTGTTCATCTCCCACGACGACGGTGACCACATCGGGAACCTGGCGCCACTCCTCGAGCTGGCACCCAACGCACGCGTGGTCACGAACTTCTTCAGCAACGAGCGGGTGTATGCAGACCGTCCGGGGGAAATGCCACTCGATCGCCAGGTGTGGCTCGACCCCGGCGCCTCGCTGGATGTCGGCGATCGAAAGCTGCACCTGTTCAGGCCCCCGATCTTCGACGGCCCCACGACACGCGGGCTCTTCGACGATCGGACCGGCGCAATGTGGTCCGTCGACTCGTTCGCCGCTCTCACCACCGGCGCCGTGTACGACGTCGCCGATCTGCCGTCAGACCTCTACAGCGACTCGTTCGCGCTGTTCAACAGCCTCGTGTCGCCCTGGCACCAGTGGCTCGACCCGGCGATCTACCACCGCCACGTCGCCTCCATCGAGGCGATCGCCCCCACCACCATCGCCTCCGCTCACGGGCCCGTGCTCACCGGCACGGCCATCGCCGATGCGTTCGAGCGGGTGCGGGCGATGGCCGGCCAGCCGATCGTCCCACCCCCGGGACAAGAGACCCTGGACGCGCTCATCGCCCAGACCCTGGAGAGTGTCGCCTGACCCAGGCGGGAGCGGTGAGACTTGGGCCCACCTGGTGCAAGCCCCTCACCGCACGCCCCCACCGCACTCTTACGTCTCCAGGGCTGCACGCGCCGCAACGAGATGCGGCAGCTCGAAGCCTTCGTTCAAACTGTCGTAGACCGTCCGCAAGGCACGGCGTGCCTCCTGCTCAGCCGCCGTGCCACGCCGAAGGACTGTCAGTCGGGTGAGGGCTTGGAGCTGCGCGGCGCGTGCGCCCCGGGGGGCAGCGATTGCGACCGCTCGCTCGAACATGGCTGCAGCCGTGGAAACGTCCGACGGCGCTTTCGCAAGGACGAGATCGCCGTGCACGATGAGCAGATCGGCCTCCACCGGGTCACCGGCCTGGAGCAGCGATTCGGCTTCCGCGATCACACCGAGTGCCTCGTCCGGTCGTTCGGCGATGTGGAGTGCCTTCGCATGGATCATGAGCAGCGCCGGCCAGAACACGGGTGGTG
The DNA here is from genome assembly GCA_964651825.1 of uncultured Ilumatobacteraceae bacterium. Classification (GTDB taxonomy): domain Bacteria; phylum Actinomycetota; class Acidimicrobiia; order Acidimicrobiales; family Ilumatobacteraceae; genus Sva-07. The sequence continues at coordinate 5,620 of CAZYWK010000111.1, forward strand.
CCGCCAGCCCTCTGTACAACTCGAACCCTTCGTCGAACTGCTCCAGTCCCGATTCGTTCTCGCCCGAGCCGACCATCGCGGCTCCACCGAGGATGATCCCCAACGCTCGCCACATCGGGTAGTCGTATGCCTCGGCGATCACACGCAGGTCGGCAGCGCGGACAGCCAGGGTGTCAACGTCCCCGCGCCACAGATCGAGCAGACCGGCGTGATGCAGGGCGAACGCCATCGAGTACGGGTGATCGAGTTCGGTGGCGAGGTCGAGGGCACGTTGCATGTTGGCTGAAGCAGTCGTCGGCAGGCCGAGGAACCAGCGAGTCAGCCCGGACACGCCGTTGGCCACGACCACCGGATGCGGGCCGACCCGAAAGTCGACGCGTCCCAATTGCGTCGCGTCTGCGTAGGCGACCGCCTTGTCGTAGTGCTCGAGTGCGGATGGAAAGTCGACGAGCCAACCGGCACTCATCCCCGTGAGGATGTGTGCCTCGGCGAGCAACACGGGCTCGTTCTCCTCCTCGGCGATCGCCATCGCCTCTGCGGCAACTGCACCGGTCTGATCGAAGTCGGTCCGCATCATGTGCACGTGGCCGAGGCTGCTCAGGCCGGGGAACCGGGCTCGACCGACCGACAGGTCGGCACGCTCCAGCGCCTCGCGGATCATCCGTTCGGCCTCGGTCGTGTAGCCCTGGAGGGCCAGCTCCGTACGAGCGACGCTCATCCGCACGGCGAACTCGTCCCGTCGACGTTCCGGTGAGTCCGGCGTTGCGGCGAGGCACTCGAGCAGCTTGGAGCCGAGCTCGATCGCCGATCGGTAGTCACCACGAGCGTCGTAGTAACCCCACAGGGGACCCAGCAGCTCGTTCAACCGGACGACGTCTCGCCGCTCGGCCCATTCGTCCCACGCGGCGCGCATGTTGCCGAGCTCGTCGGACAGCGGCAGGAGCACCTCGTGACGGGCGGCGAGTACCGGCTGCTGAAGGCGCGAGGCCACCTCGCTGTACTGCTCCGCGTGGGCGCGTCGGGCGGTGGCGGCGAACTCAGGCTCCGCCTCGAGTTGCTCCGCGGCAAAGGTGCGGATCGTCCGCAACATGGAGAGGCGAGGGCGTCCGTCCCATCCCGGCGACGTGTGCAGGAGGCTCTTGTCGACGAGCGAACCGATCGTGTCGATGACATCGACGCCGTCGAGTTCCGGCAACCGCCGTACAGTCTCCTCGACGTCGGAGAGGAGCGCGCCCGTGAACACGGCGAAGACGCACAGCATGCGCCGCTCCTCGTGATCGAGCAGGTCATAGCTCCAGTTGATGGCATCACGCAGCGTCTGCTGCCGTTTCGGGGCATCGCGCGGACCCCCTGCAACCACATCGAGGCGACCCTCCAGGCGAGCACGCAGATCGTGGATGTCGAAGAGCCGAATCCGTGCCGCGGCCAGCTCGATGGCCAGCGGCAGACCGTCCAGCAGCCGGCAGATGGCGATGATCGCCTCTGCGTTGTCCACCCCGAATTTGAAATGTGGTTGCACCGCGGCCGCACGATCGATGAACAGCTGCACCGCCTCCGAATCGCCCGGCGTCACGCCACGGTCGCCTTCGGGGAGCGACAACGGTGGCACTGGATAGACGTGCTCGCCGCGCACCCGCAGTGCCTCTCTGCTGGTCACGAGGATCGTGATGCGGGGGCAGGACTCGAGCAGCTCGACCACGCCGACAGCGGCGGCCATCAGCTGCTCGAAGTTGTCGAGCAGCAACAGGATGTCCCGGTTGCGAAGCTCCTCCTTGAGCGCATCGACGGGGCGTGCCTCACTGGAAACGGTCACCCCGACGACTCGGCCGATCGCGGCGAAGGCGTCAGAGGCGGCTCGCTCAGGGCTGAGGTCGACGAAGAAGACGCCATCGGGGAAGTGCGAACCGACATCGGCGGCGGCCTGGATCGCGAGCCGCGTCTTGCCGGAGCCACCTGCGCCCGTCAATGTGACGAGTCGGACGTCGGCATCAGCGAGGAGCTCGGTGACCGCGCGTAGCTCGGCGTCCCGACCGATGAACGTCGAGGTCTCGGCGGGCAGCATTCGACGTGGCCGAGGCACCGTCGGTGCCGTTGCACTTGCCTGGTCGAAGCGCTCGGTCAACAGCACGGCGAGGTCGTCGAGGAGCAGGCCGTGGAGCTCGTCGGCGGTCGTGAATGGTCGGTAGGACACGCTGTCCTCGCCCTCCAACCGCGCCAGCATCTCGCCGAGCCGCGGCTCCATGTCAGGCGCCGGTCTTTTCAGGTACACCAGTCGTGGCATGCCACCCGACAGGATCATCTCGTCCTCGAGGCCCGAGATCTCCATGTCGGGTGCCACCCAGCCATAGCGCTGCCAGTAGATGCCCACGAACACATCCGACTGGGCGAGGTACGACCGATACAGGGCGCGCGGCGGATGGGGCCGCGCGCCCAGCTCGAACATCACCGGCGTGAGCCGCAGCTGCTCCACGCCCGCACGCGCCGCCCGGCGCTCCTCCGCCAGCTCGCCAAGTGTCGACGAGATGAAGACTCGCAGTCGGTGATCCGGAGTTCGAATCGACGCCCTTGTCACGGCGTCACAGTCTCGCGCGTACGCAGGCCCGTGGTGCCAATCGCCAGGGCGTGCGACCAGTGCGCGTGCGGTGCACAACCAACGACGTCACAACCCAACGGAGCTGGGGTTTTGCGGGTCGAGGTGCTGGGAAAATGTCCGGGAGGCGAAACCCCATTCATTCACGAACCGACTTGGATCGCGACGCCTTCGTCGCAGCCCATCGTGGCCATGATGGCCGCTTTGGCCTGTTCGATGGTGGCGCGACTCTGCATTGCTTTGAGGTTCTCGCTGAGGGTTCGGGCATCCCAGTACGCCTGCGCATTTGCGAGAACGAATGCAGCCTGGGTTGCGACCAACACGGCATTTCTTCGGCTGTCGTCGTCGTATGCGTCCTCGACTTCTGAGTACAGATTCATCGCACCGATCGGTCCGTCGTTGGTCAGCAGCGGCAAAGAAAGGGTGCTGAGCACACCGTGTCGCTCAGCGGAATCACGTAACTCCTGCCAACGCCCCGGTTCACGAGTCGAGTCGATGACGTAGGTCTCACCCGTGCGGAACGCTTCGACACAGGGACCCTCGCCGGTGCGGTACTGGGCCCGGTCGATGTCGGGCACTTCGGGATGGGTGAACTCCGGCGGGATCCGGGCCGGGTTCCGCTACTGCACCCGTTTCCCTACGGGCGCACACGATCTGACACGCAACCCACGACGCCGGGCCTGACGTTGCGCGCCGTCACTGTCCGATGATCTCGATCGGGTCCTGACCGCAGGAGAGCCCAACATCGCGGAGCTTGGTTCCGTGTCCGGCGCGTCACCAACCGCCGGATCGGGGTCGCACACTTCTCTTGCCGCATCTGACGTGAGGACCGCTGCACTCCCGGCGATACGAGTGAGCTGATCGCTCGGTATCGCAGGCTCGGCCTTCAGCCGTCGGATGTTCTCAGGCGGTCTTGCTTGCCTGTTCCAGTTCGTGGTCGACGGCGCGGCGGATCCACGCCGACACTGACCGGTCATCAGCGTGTGCGGCGTCGCGGATCTTGGCGAGGGTCTCTGGTGGGAACCTCACGGGGACGAGTTCGGACAGTTTCGAGTTGCGCCGCCTGGCGGGTCCTTGGGGTGTCTGATTATCGGGGTCGACGTAGAAGTCGTGTTCTTCTTGTCGGGTCATCTTCTTGGTGGTCATCGGTCCTCCTTGTATCGGTCGGCGAGGTGCTTGGCAGCGAGGTAACAGCCGATTGGTCGGCATCTGGTTGGGTCGTCGTGGTCGGACGGGGCGAGCGGCACCATCAGCACCTCGCCGGCGATGTCGGCGACCATCAGCCAGTGCGCTGGTGGTTTGGCCGGGTAGAAGAGCGGGTCGGAGTTCCAGATCTCGTAGATGTCGTCGATGCCGTAGGGGTCGTGTTTGAACAGGTGGGCGGCTTGTCGGTCGATCTCGAACGGGTCGGTGTCGTCCAACCGGTCGAGATCGAACAACTCACCCACATCCTGAGTGTATTACAAACGGATACGAGCATCGAGGGCTGACGCCGAGCAGTTTCATCCTGGACGTGTTGCACCAGCGATGAACGTCGACACGATGTAGGTGGCGTGCCGATCAAGACTGCCTCGCGCACGGTCGTAGCGCATCGTCGTTCGCGGGTCAGCGTGACTCGCGGCTTCTTGAACGTCCCGGAGCGGGACGCCAGCATCGAGGGCGGCGGTGATGAACGAATGCCGGAGGCTGTGCGGTGAGATGCGCTTGTTGATCCCGGCGCGCTTGACCAACCGCTTGACCATCCGGTCCGCGCAGTAGCGGTCCATGCGTCCACCTTCGACGCCGAGGAAGATCGGTCCGATCGTCCGTTCACCGATGTACAGGTCAAGGGCCCGGGCGGTGCGTGGTGCGAGCGGAACAGTGACGTGCTTGCCACCCTTGCGCACGATCGCCAACGTCCGATGTCCGCGCTCGGTCGACAGGTCATCAACGTCGGCGTTCAACGCTTCAGAGATCCGCAGCCCGTTCAACGCGAGCAAGGTGATCAGCGCACCGTCACGGAGATCGCCCAGTCCAGCTTGAACGAGCAGCGCGCCGAGTTCATTGCGATCGAGGCCAAGGGTGCGTGATTCGTCGTGGACCTTCGGGCGCCGGACGTTGAGTGCGGGGTTCTTGTCGAGGATGTCTTCGGTTTGGCAGTACTTGTAGAACGACGACAACGTCGACAACCTGCGACCGATCGTTGATGCCATTCGGCCTTCTTGTTCCATCCACCGGGCGAAGGTCTCGAGGTGCGG
>CAZYWK010000112.1:0-6257 GCA_964651825.1 uncultured Ilumatobacteraceae bacterium
AGTGCTTCCCCTGGGATTCGAACCCAGAACCAATGGATTAAGAGTCCACTGCTCTGCCATTGAGCTAGAGAAGCGCAGCACAGCAGGCTACCGACCGAAGCGTGCAACTGCACGTCCCGATCGGCGCCCGCCGGGCCCGCAGCGCTACGCGTTACCGCAGTGCCGCACTGGGGTGGCCAAGGGGACTTGAACCCCCAACCGCCAGGATCACAACCTGGTGCTCTACCTGTTGAGCTATGACCACCATGGGAGCGAACAGTCTGCCAGGTCAGGGCACCAGCGCAACCTTGCCGGCGACCTTTCTGGCCGCCAGGTCGGTCAACGCCCTGGTGGCATCGCGAAGTGGGTACAGCGTCGGTTCGACCGGATGCAGTTCACCGCGCTCGATGTGCTCAGCGATCGATCGCATCATCGCCCGGTTCTCGTCGGGATGACGCCCGGCCCACGCTCCCCAGTCGACACCCACCACGCGCCGGTTGCGCAGCAGCACCTGGTTCGCGGCCAACGCGGGAATGCCGGTGACGAAGCCGATGACGAGGTATTGCCCGTCCTCACCGAGCGCCCGCAGGCACGTCTCACCCAGCTCGCCGCCGACGGGATCGTAGAGCAGATCGACGCCGCCCTTGCCGGCCGAACCTTCCAGCGATTCCGCGAACTGCCGCGCTGCGTCCTTCACACCGACGGCATCGAGCCCGGAGGTATCGATCGTCGCCTCGGCCCCGAGCGACGCTGCGAGCGCCCGCTTCTCGGGCGTCGACGCGGCGGCGATGACGTGCAGGCCGAACGCGGCGGCGAGGTCGACCGCCGCCAACCCGACACCGCTGCCGGCGCCGAGCACGAGGATCGACTGGCCAGGCTGCACATCGGCACGGCGGCGCAGGGCGTACCACCCGGTCATGTAGCTCTGCAGGAACGTCGCCGCCTGTCCGTCGCTGAGCGAAGGGGTCACCCTCGCGAGCTGGCCCACCGATGCCACAGCCTCGGTGGCGAACCCACCGAAGGCGACGTTCGCGAAGACCCGGTCGCCGACCGCCAGCGGCTCACCGTCGAGCTCGGTGACGTCCGGCGCGAGCTCGGTGATCCGGCCCACGACCTCCATGCCCGGCACGAACGGCAACGGTGGCTTGATCTGGTACCTGCCCTCGACGATGAGGTTGTCGACGTAGTTCACGCCGGCGGCGGTGACGGCGATCCGCACCGTCCCGGGCCGCAGCGGCGCCGACTCCCGCTCCACGGCTTGCAGCCCGTCGACCGGTCCGAACGAGGTGCACTCGATGGCGGTGTACATCGGCCGAACGGTATCTCGGCCGGTTCGCGCCGCTCTCGTCGGGCAGACTGCGAACCATGTCCGAGCGTCCACTCCCCCGCCTCGACATCGGTGATCTCGTCGGCACCCACGTCGCGCTCGAACGGCTCCGGGCAGACCACGTCGCCGACATCGCTGCGGCCGGCGCCGGCGACCGCTCGACGTTCGGCTGGACCGGGGTGCCGGGCGATGAGCCCGCCGCCCGCGCCTATGTCGACGGGCTGCTCGACGACGCCGCTCAGCACCGCGCCGCCCCGTTCGTCCAGCGCCGCCGCTCCGACGGGCGCATCGTCGGGTGCACGCGGTTCATGTCGCCCCTCTGGCCGCTCGGGCGGGCCGAGCCCGACGAGATCGAGGTCGGTGGCACCTGGCTCGCCGCCGAGGCGCAGCGGACGCCGATCAACTCCGAGGCCAAGTTCCTGCTCCTCTCCCACGCCTTCGACGTGTGGGCCGTGCAACGGGTTGCGATCTGTACCGACGAGCGCAACGACCGCAGCCGTCGCGCGATCGAACGCCTCGGCGGCACGTTCGAAGGCGTGCTGCGCCACCATCGCCCGTCCACCGCGGCGGGCGAGCGCGGTCTCCTGCGCAACACCGCCGTCTACTCGATCCTCGATTCCGAGTGGCCGACGATCCGCGCCCGCCTGCGCCCCGGCCCGACGGGCTGAACCGTGCACGCCGCCGTCGTCATCGCCCATCCCCGCGCCGACAGCTACACGGCCGCCGTGGCCGCGCGGGCCGTCGCCGGGTTGCGGGCGGGCGGCCATTCCGTCGACGTGCTCGACCTCTACGCCGACGGGTTCCGGGCGGCGATGTCGGCCGAGGAACGCATCGCCTACCACGGTGACGACCCGATCCTCGATCCGCTCGTCGCGCACTACGCGGCCGTCGTGCTGCGCTCGCAACTCCTGGTGTTCGTGTCACCCACCTGGTGGAGCGGGCTGCCGGCGATCCTCAAGGGCTGGCTCGAGCGGGTGATGGTGCCCGGCGTCGGGTTCGTGTTCGACGAGCGCTCGGGCAAGGTCCGCCCGGGCCTCACCCACGTCCGCCGGATCGTCGGCGTCTCGACGTACGGCTCGCCGCGGGCCTACGTCGCGGCGATCAACGACAACGGCCGGCGAACGTTGACCCGGGCGCTGCGGATGTCCTGCGGCTGGCGGACACGGACGAACTGGCTCGCGCTGTACGGCATCGACACGGCCAGCAACGCACAACGCCGCGACTTCGCAGCCATCGTCGAGCGCACGATGGCGGACCTGCGATGACCCGCGCCCTCGTCGTCTACTGCCATCCCGACCCCACCTCGTTCGTCCACGCCGCCTTCGAACGGGTGGTCGAGGCGCTGCAGCATTCCGGTGCCGATGTGCGGATCGACGACCTGTACGCCGACGGCTTCGAACCCGAGCTCACCGCCGACGACCACCGTCGCCACTTGGAGGCCGGTGTCGATCCATCGCTGCAACGGTATGCGGACGACCTGCGATGGTGCGACACGCTCGTGCTCGTGTACCCCACGTGGTGGGCGGGACAGCCGGCGATGCTGAAGGGCTGGATCGACCGGGTGTGGGCGTGCGGGATCGCCTGGGAGCTGCCCGCCGGTTCGAACCGGCTCGCGGGCACGCTCGGCAACATCCGGAGCCTCGTCGTCGTCACCACCCACGGCTCCTCGAAGTGGGTCAACGCGGTCGAGGGCGAAGGGGGCAAGCGCACCGTGACGAGGAGTTTGCGTGCCATGTGCCATCCGTTCGCCCGGACGCACTGGCTCGCGCTGTACGGGCTCGACACCGGCAGCTCCGCCTCCCGGACGCGCTTTCTCGACCGGATCGATCGACGCATGGCGCGCCTCACCGGCCACTGATTGCGGACATCCGGTGACCGTTACGTGACCGCAGGGACGCGTGACAAATGTCCTGTGCGTGTGGCCGTGGTCCTGTGAGAAAGTTTGTACCCCCAATCCGCCCGGGCGAACACCGAGGAGTCCCGAAACATGTCCGACACACGCTCGTCCGGCGCCGCCATCGTCGATCCCGAGCTCGGGGAGCGCCGCACCACCGACTCCAGCCTCCTGTCCAAGCTCGCCCGCGCCTGCGTGCGTCACCGCTGGATCGTCATCGGGCTCTGGGTCGCCCTCCTCGTGGTCATCAACGGCGTCGCCGGCGCCGTCGGCCCCGACTACCGCACCGACTTCGTCCTGCCCGACAGCGAGTCGAAGCAGGTGCAAGAACTGCTCGAACAAGCGTCGCCCGATCGGGCCGGCTTCTCGGCCCAGATCGTGGTGAAGGCTCCGCAGGGCATCGACGACCCCGAGGTGCAGGCGTCGTTGCAGGCACTGTTCGACTACGTGGCGGGTCTCGACGACGTCACCGTCACGACGCCGTACGACAGCCCACCCCAGGTGAGCCAGGACGGCACGATCGCCTTCGCCCAACTCGACATCGCCGACACGCGTACGTTCACCGAGCTGACCGAGCTCGGCGACGACATCATCGAGCAGGGCGACGAGCTCGTCACCGTCGACGGCATCCAGGTCGAGTACGGCGGCGACCTGTTCGCCACCTTCGAGCTCCCCGAGAGCGAGGTCTACGGCCTGATCGCCGCCGTGATCATCCTCATCGTGGCGTTCGGTTCCGTGCTCGCCATGGGCCTGCCCATCGGTATCGCCCTGTTCGGCCTCGGCGTTGCGTCGGCGCTGGTGTCGCTCGCCAGCAACATCCTCACGATGCCCGACTTCACCACGTCGATGGTCGCCATGATCGGCCTCGGCGTCGGCATCGACTATGCGCTCTTCATCGTCACCCGTTACCGCGAGAACCTGAAACGCGGGGCGTCGGTGGAAGACGCTGTCGTCGCCGCGATCGACACCAGCGGGCGGGCGGTGCTGTTCGCCGGCATCACCGTCATCATCGCCCTGCTGGGCCTGCTGCTGATCAACCTGGCCTTCGTCCAGGGTGTCGCGATCGCGTCGGCCATCGCCGTGGCCTTCATGATCTTCGGAGCGCTCACGCTGCTGCCGGCACTGCTCGGTTGGGTCGGCACCCGGATCGACAACACCACCTGGGCGGCGTTGATCGCGGTCGGTGTCGCTGTCGTCGGCGCGTTCGTCGGCGTGCTCACCGGCCAGAGCGGCGTGTTCATCGCTGGTTTCCTCGCGGCGATCGTGTTCTTCGCGATCAGCTTCGCGATCAAGCCGCTGCGACGCCTCATCCCCCATCGCGTCGAGAAGCCGAAGGAGCAACAGGTCTGGTATCGCTGGAGCCGGTTCGTGCAGCGTCGCCCGTGGGGCAGCGCAATCGTGGCCGCCGCCCTGCTGCTGGTGTTGGCCATCCCCTTCCTGTCGATCCGGCTCGGCTTCGGCGACTACGGGAACTACCACGAGGACCAGACGGTCCGCCGCGCCTACGACCTCGTCGCCGAAGGCTTCGGCCCTGGCACCAACGGCCCGCTGTTCGTCGTCGTCCAGGGCGACACCGCGTCGGACCCCGACGCGCTCGGCGTGTTCGTCGAGACCCTGAACAGCACCGAGGACGTCGCGTTCAGCGTGCCCAACCAACTCACCGACAACGTGGCGCTGGTGATCGTGTACCCGGAGAGCGCTCCCCAGGACGAGGCCACCTCGCAGCTCGTCAACAACCTGCGGCACAACGTGATCCCCGATTCGGGCGTCGATGCGCTGGTCGGCGGCTTCACCGCCGCGTCGACCGACTTCGCGGCGTACCTCGGCGACCGGATGCCGGTGCTCATCGGCGTGGTCCTCCTGCTCAGCTTCTTGCTGTTGATGGCCGTGTTCCGCAGCGTGCTCGTGCCGCTGAAGGCCGTGGTGATGAACCTGCTGTCGATCGGCGCGGCCTACGGCATCATCGTGGCCATCTTCCAGTGGGGCTGGGGCCGCGAGATCCTCGGCGTCGCCAAGGAAGGCCCGATCGAGGCATGGGTTCCGATGTTCATGTTCGCCATCGTGTTCGGACTCTCCATGGACTACGAGGTGTTCCTCCTCTCACGCATCAAAGAGGAGTACGACCGCACCCGGGAGAACGCCACCGCGGTCGCCGACGGTCTGGCCGCGACCGCTCGGGTGATCACCGCCGCCGCGCTGATCATGTTCTGCGTGTTCGGAGCGTTCGCCCTCGGTGACGACCGTCAGCTCAAGCTGTTCGGTCTCGGGCTCGCCATCGCCGTGTTGATCGACGCCACGATCGTGCGCATGGTGCTCGTTCCGGCGACCATGGAGCTCCTCGGCGACCGCAACTGGTGGATCCCCCGCTGGCTCGACCGGATCCTTCCGAACATCGATGTCGAGGGCCACGACGCCGACGTCTACGAGAACGACCCCCGCGACGACGAGCTCACACCCGTGTGACCCGACGTGACCCGACGCCTGGGTTCAGGCCGGGGTGAAGTTGACGCACGCCTCGCAGGTGCTCTCGGGGATCACGCCGATCCGCATCAGGAGAGCGAAGACTCTGCATCCGATGCAGAACCCGAGCACCGCTTCGAGCGTGGCGGCGACCACGAGCACCCCCAGCAGCACGTTGGCGACGACGGCCGATCCGAACCCGAACCACGCGATCGACGCGGTCACCGTGACGACGGCGCCGATGCCCTGTGCGAATCGCTTCGGCGGGCCGGGAACGAGCTTCGGTTCGATCCCGAAGCGGGCACTCGCCGCTGGTGTCACCACACGCGTGACGAGCTGACCGAGCGGGCTGAAGCGCGGGCCGGCGACGACGCGGGCGACGAACCCGTACGCGAGCGGGAGCACCAGCCACGTCTGCTGGAACACCAGCGCCACGACGGCGATCACAACGACCCCGGCCGCGACGAACCGCGCCGAGACCTCGTTGACCGGATTGGGAAAGCCGAACACGCGAGCCATGCCGCCACGATACCCGACGAACTTGGTCGACAATCCCGTCAGCAGCACACTGCCGCCCCTTCCCGACCCGTCCCTCAC
>CAZYWK010000112.1:6357-10319 GCA_964651825.1 uncultured Ilumatobacteraceae bacterium
TGGTCGACAATCCCGTCAGCAGCACACTGCCGCCCCTTCCCGACCCGTCCCTCACACCCGCCCCCACTCGTCCCTCCCCCCGGTTTGTGGCAGCCGATGTCCCCACGGGTCGGCCGAACGGCTGCCACAAACCAGCCGTCCGGGATTTGTGGCAGCCGACCTTTGCACGGGTCGGCCGAATGGCTGCCACAAACCGGAGAGGACACCGGGTTGGCCGACGGACTCGAATCGGAACGCGATGGTCGGCGCTGCTTGACTTGGGCGGTGACCAACGTGAACCAACTGACCGACTCCGTCCGGCTCGAGCGCGAAGGCGACACCGCCCTGGTGATCGTGGACAATCCGCCCGTCAACGCCCTGAGCTGGCACGTCCGGCAAGGGTTGCTCGACGGGCTGACCCAGGCCGTCACGGATGGAGCGACGGCGATCGTGGTGATCTGCGACGGTCGGACCTTCATCGCCGGCGCCGACATCAGCGAGTTCGGCAGCGCACCGAAGGGTGCCAGCCTCACGGAGGTCCAAAGGGCGATGGAGGACGCCCCCGTTCCCGTGATCGCGGCGATCCACGGCACCGCACTCGGCGGCGGCCTCGAGGTCGCGCTCTGCGCCCACTACCGGGTGGCGCTCGCCTCGGCGAAGTTCGGTCTGCCCGAGGTCAACCTCGGCCTGCTCCCCGGCGCTGGGGGCACGCAGCGGCTCCCCCGCCTCGTGGGCGTGCCGATGGCCCTCGAGATGATGACGTCGGGCCGCCACATCACCAGCAACGAGGCGTTGGACAACGGCCTGATCGACGACGTCGTGCCGGCCAGCGCGGGCGACGAACCGGCGGCGCTACGGGCGGCGGCGGTCGCCTTCGCCGAGCGCGCCGTGGCCGAGGGCCTCCCCCTCGCCCGGGTGCGCGACCGCGACGAGAAGGTCGCCGAGGCCAAGGGTGACACGAAGCTGTTCGCCGACTTCCGCGCCTCGATCGCCAAGAAGGCCCGGGGGTTCCTCGCTCCCGAGTACAACATCCAGTGCATCGAGGCCGCAGCCAACCTGCCCTTCGACGAGGGTCTGAAGTTCGAGAGCAAGCGGTTCGTCGAACTCGTCACCGGCCCCCAGTCGGCCGCCCAGCGCTATGCGTTCTTCGCCGAGCGCGCCGCCAACAAGATCCCCGACATCCCCAAGGACACGCCGGTGATCGACGTGCAGCGCTGCGGCGTCCTCGGCGCCGGCACGATGGGCGGCGGCATCGCGATGAACTTCGCCAACGTCGGCATCCCGGTCACGATCGTCGAGCGCAACCAGGAAACGCTCGACAAAGGGCTCGCCGTGGTCCGCAAGAACTACGAGCGCTCGGCGTCGCGCGGCTCGATCCCGGCCGAAGCGGTCGAACAGCGGATGGCGCTGATCACCGGGTCGACCGACAAGGCCGACTTCGCCGACTGCGACGTCGTGATCGAGGCGGTGTTCGAGGACATGGAGCTCAAGCAGTCGGTCTTCAAGGAGCTCGACGCGATCTGCAAGCCGGGCGCGCTGCTGGCGTCGAACACCTCGGCCCTCGACGTCAACAAGATCGCCGCCGTCACGTCGCGACCCGAGAGCGTGATCGGGATGCACTTCTTCTCCCCCGCCAACGTGATGAAGATGCTCGAGAACGTGCGGGGCGACAAGTCGTCCGACACCGTCGTCGCCTCCACGATGGCGATCGGCAAGCGCATCGGCAAGATCCCGGTGATGGTCGGCGTGTGCCCCGGCTTCGTCGGCAACCGGATGCTGTTCCAGCGCGGCGCCGAGTCCGAGCGGATGATCCTCGAAGGAGCGACACCCGCCCAGGTCGACCGCGTGCTGTTCGACTTCGGGTTCCCGATGGGCCCGTTCGCGATGAGCGATCTCGCCGGCCTCGACATCGGCTGGAAGGAGGGCAAATCGTCGGGCTCCACCATCCGCGAGATCCTGTGCGAGAGCGGCCGCCGCGGCCAGAAGAACGGGCGCGGCTACTACACCTACGACCCCGACACCCGCGCCTCCACACCCGACCCCGAGGTCGAGCAGCTGATCAAGGACTTCGCCGTCGGCAAGGGCATCGAGCAGCGCGAGGTCACCGACCAGGAGGTGCTCGAACGCTGCCTCTACCCGATGGTCAACGAGGGAGCGAAGATCCTCGACGAGCGGATCGCCATCCGTGGCAGCGACATCGACGTCGTGTGGGTACACGGGTACGGCTGGCCGGTGTACCGCGGCGGGCCGATGTACTGGGCCGACAGCGTGGGCCTGGCGGAGATCGCCGACAAGATCGCCGGCTACAGCGAGTCGCTCGGCGGCCGCCACTGGGAGCTCTCACCGCTCCTGCGTCGCCTCGCCGACGAAGGCGGCGTCCTCCACCAGTTCTCCAACTGACCCGTCCACCCACCGCAGTGGGATCCGGCACGCCCAGGTCAGCGGGCGGCGGCGATGGCGACGGCGACTTCGGCGGCGACGCTCGCGTTGTTCTCGGCCAGCGCGAGGTTGGCGGGGATGCTGCGACCTTCGGTCGCCTCGGCGATGCGGCCGAGCACGAACGGCGTGATGGCGGCGCCGGTGATCCCCGACGCGTCGCAGTCGGCGAGTGCCCGATCGAGCACCTCCGCCAGGCCGTCCGGGTCGAGCTCGTCGTCCTCCGGGATCGGCACGGTCAGCAGGACACCGGACGACGGTCGCGTCAACGCGGCGTGGATGCCCGCCACCTCGGTGGCCGACTCCACCCGATGCGGCACCTCCAGCCCCGACGACCGGGTGTAGAACGCCGGGAACCAGTCGTGGCGCCAGCCGAGCACCGGGACGCCGACCGTCTCGAGGTACTCCATTGAGCGGGCCAGGTCGAGGAACGCTTTGGCGCCAGCGCACACGGTGACGACCGGATGGTGGGCAAGTGCGTCGAGATCGGCCGAGACGTCACCCGACAGCTCCGTCCCACGATGCACGCCGCCGATCCCACCAGTGGCGAACACCGAGATGCCGGCCGCAGCTGCGATCGCCACGGACGCCGACACGGTCGACGCCCCGAACGGCCAGCGCTGGGCGATGGCGACCGGCACGTCACGCTCGGCCATCTTGCGGGCCTCACCGAGGATGCGGTCGTGCTCGTCGCCGTCGAGCCCCACCCGGACGACGCCGTCGAGCACCGCGGTGACGGCCGGCACCGCGCCGCCCGCGCGGATCGCCGCCGCGCACCGATCGAGCGCCTCCCGGTTGGCCGGCGACGGCAGCCCGAGGTTCGAGAAGATCGTCGACTCGAGGGCCACCACTGGCGCGCCGCTGTCCAGCGCTCGAGCAACCTCGTCGGAACACGTGGGAGCGATCACCGCCGCATTCTGCCAGCCAGCGGCACCGACCCGTGAGCCCAGCGCGACGACGCCAGCAGCCAGGGCTACCAGGACGAGCTGGAGCCGAGTGCGACGATCCGTCCCCGCGCCTCCGGTAGCTCCAGGTCGCCGACCGCGTCCACCGCCGCGTCGAGGTGGACACGTGCCCGAGCGACGTCGCCCCGTGCCACCAGCGACTCCGCCCAATCGAGCTCGTTGCGTGCCACCCAGACGGGGCTGCGCAGCGCCCGGTGTTGATCGACTGCACGACCGAACAGTTCGTCCGCGGCCTCGTGATCGCCGAGACAGTCGAGCAACCGGGCGCGCACCCAGTCAGCGGCGCCGAGGTACATGTTCCCCGTCACGAGGTGGATGCCCGCGGCGAACTCGTGTTCCGCCAGGAACCGGGCACAGGCGCGCTCCGAGCGCGCCGCGATGGCGACCTCGCTCCAGAACGCTGTGGTGACGTGATAGCCGGCGTCGTCGACCAGTTCCTCGTCGACGATCGCATCGAGGGCGGCAGCGGCCTCGTCGAACCGGCCGTCGTGGAGCCGGATGAACGCGCCCAGGGCCCTGGCGGCACCGGCGGGATGACCCATCGTCGCAGCGATGTCGGCCACGCCTCTCATCGAGGCCACG
>CAZYWK010000113.1:0-10248 GCA_964651825.1 uncultured Ilumatobacteraceae bacterium
TGGTCGAGCCCGCTCGTGTCGAGACGACCGTCGGGGGTGAGCGGGATCCAACGGATCTCGATGCCGAGCTCGGTGGCGAGCATGTGCCACGGCACGATGTTGGCGTGGTGCTCCATCTCGGTGAGCACCACGACGTCGCCCGCACGCAGATTGGCGCGACCCCACGAGTGGGCGACGAGGTTCAGTGATTCGGTCGCGTTCTTCGTGAACACCACTTCGTCCGCGCTCGGCGCGTTGATCAGCCGGGCGACGGCGCGCCGGGCGCCTTCGTAGGCGTCGGTTGCTTCGCCCGCCAGCCGGTACGAGCTGCGGTTGATCGGGGCGTACGACTGCTCGAGGAACGTCGACATCGCGTCGATCACCTGCCGCGGCTTCTGCGACGTGTTGCCGGAGTCGAGGTACACGATCGGGGCGCCGTCGATCTCGCGATCGAGGATCGGGAACTCCTTGCGCAGCTGTTGGATGTCGAGCGTCATCGCGTCACGCTCCCGCGGGCCTGCCGGTGCCGGCCTTGAACGCGTCGTAGCCGTCGCGCTCGAGCTGCTCGGCCAGCTCCATCCCACCGCTCGCGACGATGCGCCCGTCGACGAGGATGTGGATGTGGTCGGGCGTGACCTCGTCGAGCAGCCGCTGGTAGTGGGTGATGAGCACGACGCCCATCGACGGCCGGTCGGCGCGCACCTCACGGATGCCCTTGGCCACCACGCGCAAGGCGTCGATGTCGAGGCCGGAGTCGGTCTCGTCGAGGATCGCCAGCTCGGGCTCGAGGATCGCCATCTGCATGATCTCGTTGCGCTTCTTCTCGCCGCCGGAGAATCCCTCGTTGAGGTAGCGGTCGACGAAGGAGGAGTCCATCCCGAGGCGCTTCATCCAGTCCATCGTGGCGAGACGCAGTTCGAGCACCGACAGATCGATCCCCTTGCGGGCCGACTGGGCCTGGCGGAGGAACTGGATCACCGAGACGCCGGCGATCTCCTGCGGGTACTGGAAGGCGAGGAACATGCCGGCCTTGGCCCGCTCGTCGGTCGGCCACTCGGTGATGTCGTCGCCGAGGAACTCGATCGTGCCGGCGGTGACCTCGTATTCGGGCGAACCCATGAGCGTGCTGCCGAGCGTCGACTTGCCGGACCCGTTCGGGCCCATGATCGCGTGCACTTCACCGGCGTTGACCGTGAGGTCGAGGCCGCGGAGGATCTCCGGACGCTCGGTCGCCAGGTCGTCGACGGTTGGCCGCACGTGCAATCCGTCGACCCGGAACAACGTGCCGGTCAGGTCCTCGCTCACCTGACCAATCCTACGTCCCCACCCGAATTACCCCTACCGCCATAGGAGAAATTCACCTGCAACGCCGGGGTCAGGCACCAGCGTTGCAGGTTGGCACTCCCATTCCCCGGGATGGCTGCGACACCCCTCGTTCATGATGTCCTCATGCCCCGACCCCCTCGCCCGAATGTGCCTGAGACCTGGCACCACGTGATGAACCGCGGCGCCGACCGCCAGGACGTCTTCGTCGCGGATGCGGACTTCGATCGGTTCGAGTGGTTGCTCGGCGATGCCGCGATGGCCTGCGGTGTGGAGGTTCACGCATACTGCTTGATGACGAACCACTTTCATCTTCTGCTGCACTGCCCGATGGCGGGACTGTCCGAGGTGATGCAGTCGATCCAGTTCCGGTATGCACAGTGGTTCAACCAGCGCTACGAGCGAGACGGGCCGGTGTTTCGCGGCCGGTTCCGGTCGGTGCTGGTGACCGACGACGAGCAACTGGGTGTCGTCGGTCGGTATGTACACCGAAATCCGCTCGCGCTGATGCGGCCCCAACTTCTTCCTGCGTACCGATGGTCGAGTCTCGGCGTGTATCTCGGGCGCCGACCCGCTCCTGAGTGGCTGCGAACCGACGAACTGATCAAACCGTTCGGTCGGGACGTCGCAGAGTTCCGGCGGTTCGTCGAGGTCGACCTGCCGAGCGACCATGTCTCCGCTCCGTGGTGGAACCGGCCCACCTGTTGCGATGTCGAGAAGGCAGTTGCCGACTCGTGCGGTCTACCGGTCGAGAGCCTGCGATGCTCGACACCGGGAGCCAGCAACCTTGCCCGTACCGTCGCGATCGGTCTGTGTGTGGAGCTACGGGTCGCCACCACCGCTGAACTGGCACAGCATTTCGGGGTGAGCAGCCAGTCGAGCGTGCGGTCGATTGCGCGACGGGGGCGGATCCTGGTGGCCGCGGATCCTGCGGCCACGGAGATCCGACATCGTGCCCTGGCACGCATGGGACGTGGCGGACCTGCAACGCTCGGTGCCTGACCCCGGCGTTGCAGGTCAGCGGGCGAGGTCGAGGTGTTTGGCGACGAGGGATTCGAGCTGTTCTTGGTGGCCGCTGCGGCGCACGATCGCCGGTTCGTCGGTGAGGGCGCGTTCGTGGAGCGAGGCGAGCGAGTGCTTGCCGTCGGTGATCGCCTGTCCGAGTTCGCCCGACCAACCCGAATAGCGCTCGGCCCGGCGGGCGTCGAGTTCGCCGTCGTCGAGGATCGCCGCAGCGACGACGAGGGCGTGGGCCATCGTGTCGATGCCGCCGATGTGGGCATGGAACAGGTCGTTGCGGTCGATCGACTGGCGGCGCAGCTTGGAGTCGAAGTTCAACCCGCCCGTCGTGAACCCGCCGCCGCGCAGGATCTCCAACATGCCGAGTGTCATCTGCTCGACCGACACGGGGAACCGGTCGAGGTCCCAGCCGAGCCGGTCGTCGCCGGCGTTGGCGTCGATCGAGCCGAAGATGCCGTTGGCGAACGCGGCGGCCACCTCGTGGTGGAAGTCGTGGCCCGACAGCGTGGCGTGGTTGACCTCGATGTTGACCTTCACCTCGTTCTCCAGCCCGTACTTGGTGAGGAACGAGTGGACGGCGGCGACGTCGTAGTCGTACTGGTGCTTCGTCGGCTCGAACGGCTTCGGCTCGATGAGGATCGTGCCCTCGAACCCGATGGAGTGCTTGTGCTCGACGACCAGGTTGAAGAACCGGCCGAGCTGGTCGATCTCACGTGACATGTCGGTGTTGAGCAGTGTCTCATAGCCCTCGCGCCCACCCCACAGCACGTAGTTCGCGCCCCCGAGGCGGTGCGTCGCGTTCATGCAGTGGGTGACCTGCGCGGCGGCGTAGGCGAACAGCTCCGGGTCGGGGTTGGTCGCCGCACCGGCCTGGAAGCGGGGGTTCGAGAACATGTTGGCTGTGCCCCACAGCAGCTTCACCCCGGTGCGCTCCTGATGCCCGGCCGCGACGTCGACCATCTCGTCGAGGTTCCGGCACGACTCGGCGAAGGTCGCCCCTTCGGGCGCGATGTCGCGGTCGTGGAAGCAGTAGAACGGCACGCCCAGCTTCGACACGAACTCGAACGCGGCGTCCATCTTGTTGCGTGCCGCGACCATCGGGTCGAGCGTCGGATCGACGGTCGGCAGCCACGGCCGGTCGAGCGTGCCGGCACCGAAGATGTCGAAGCCGTCCCAGTTGAACGAGTGCCAGTACGACACGGCGAATCGCAGGTGCTCGGCCATCGTGCGCCCGGCCACGACACGGTCGGCGTCGTACCAGCGAAACGCCAACGGGTTGTCCGAGTCGACGCCTTCGTAGCGGATGGCGTCGATTTCCGGAAAGAACGGCTGGGTCATGGGCGGGCCTCGAATCGTGAGTGACGATGTTTGTTGACAACTATGACAAACGGGCGTCTACTGTGCAACCATGGTCGTGGCGGTACGCGCCTCGTCGGTGCGACGAGCAAATCTCGCGGTGGTCCTGGACCGCCTGCGCCGGTATGGGCCTGCCTCGCGCTCGCAACTGGTGGCGGCGACGGGCCTCACCAGGAGTGCCATCGCCGGGCTCGTCGGCGAGCTCGAATCGCTCCGCCTCGTCGTCGAAGCGGCGCCGGAATCCGACGGGAGCCCTGGGCGACCGTCACCTGTGGTGCGCGTCGACGACCGTCATGTCGGGGTACTGGCCATCGAGATCTTCGTCGACGAGATCGGGGTGGCCGTCGTCGCGCTCGACGGCTCGATCGTCAGCTCGATCCGTGTCGCTCGTCCCCGCGAGCGCGTGGCCGTGGCCGCGACGGTGAGCGACGTCGCCGCGCTGGTCCACCGCCTGCCCACGACGTCGCTCGCGGGCCGCCGAGGCCAGGAGCGCCGGCTCGTGGGCGTCGGCGTATCGGTCCCCGGGATGATCCGCGAGTCCGACAACATGGTCGTCGCGGCACCCAACCTCGGGTGGCTCGACACGCCCATCGGCGCCCTGCTCGAGGAGGCGTTGCAGCTCGGACTGCCGTGCCGGGTGGGCAATGACGCCGACCTCGGAGCCCTGGCCGAATCACGTTTCGGGGCCGGGATGGCGTCGGATCACATGCTGTTCGTCACCGGTGAGGTCGGCGTCGGCGGAGGATTCGTGGCGGCGGGGCGCCCGGTGAGCGGGCATTCGGGGTTCGCCGGCGAGGTCGGGCACTTCCCGGTCAACCCGAACGGCGACGTCTGCCGCTGCGGGGCGACCGGCTGTTGGGAGACCGAGGTCGGCGAACGTGCCCTGCTCCGCCGCGCCGGCCTCGACGAGGACGGAGGTGGGCACGCCGTCGACGAGCTGGTCGCGCGGGTTGCCGCCGGCGACAGCGTCGCCCGCGGCGCGCTCGATGCCGAAGCGCGATGGCTCGCCGTCGGACTGGCCGGCCTGATCAACGTGTTCGACCCGGACACCGTCGTGCTCGGCGGCCTCCTGAACCGGATACTTCCCGACATCCGCGAGCTGCTCGACTCCGAGCTCGGGCGACTCCGCTACATGGGCCTCGCTCGCGAGCTCGCCGTCGTCGGGGCCGCACTCGGGCCACAGGCGGTCACCGTCGGCGCCGCCGAACTCGCCTTCGCCAGGCTCGTGGAAGATCCCGCACGCACCTTGGCCTCGCGGGCGCCGGGAGGTGCTTGACAAGGCGCGTCGAGCTGGTTCATGATGAACCAACGTTTGTCGACTCAAACGACAAACCGCCGGGGGATGCCTCGGTCGGTTGGTGCTGAGGGTCGGCGGCGTGAACGGCTCAACGAGCTGCACAGCTCCGGGACCCACCCGGAGATCACACTCCAGAGGGGGAGACCAGACATGAAGAAGTCCACACGTCGGGCTGTATGCATCGTCGGAGCACTCGCGCTCCTGACCGCTGCATGCGGAAGCGACGACGACGGTGGTTCGTCGAACGACGGCACCACCGCACCGGCAGGCACGGACGCGCCGGCCGGCACCGAGGCCGAATCGTCCGGCGGCGGCAAGGTCGGGTTCATCCTGCCCGACTCGGCATCGTCGGATCGCTGGGAGTCGTTCGACCGTCCGCTGATCGAGGCCGCCTGCGAGGAAGCCGGCATCGAGTGCCTCATCCAGAACGCCGAGGGTGACAAGGCCAACATGGCGACCATCGCCGACCAGATGATCACCGAGGGCGTGGGTGTCCTCGCCATCGTCAACCTCGACTCGGAGTCGGGCGCGGCGATCCAGCAGAAGGCTGCCGAGGCCGGTGTCAAGAACATCGACTACGACCGCCTCACGCTCGGTGGAGCAGCCGACGTCTACGTGTCGTTCGACAACGTGGCCGTCGGAACGGCGCAGGGCGAGGGCCTGATCACCTGCCTCGGCGACAACGTCGAAGGGGCCCGCATCATCCAGCTCCACGGCTCACCGACCGACAACAACGCCACGCTGTTCCGTGAGGGCTACCAGGCCGCGATCGAGGGCAGTGGCATCGAGACGGTCGGCGAGGAAGCCGTTCCGGACTGGGACAACGCCCAGGGTGGCGAGATCTTCCAGCAGCTCCTCACCGCTGCCGGCGGCGACATCGACGGTGTCCTCGTGGCCAACGACGGTCTCTCCCTCGCCGCGCAGGCGGTGCTCGCCGATGCCGGTCTGTCCGTTCCGACCACCGGTCAGGACGCGACGGTCGATGGTCTGCGGGCGATCCTGCAGGGCACACAGTGCATGACCGTCTACAAGCCGGTGTCCGAAGAGGCCAACGGCGCCGTCGCCGCGGCGGTGGCACTGCTCAACGGGACCGATCTCGGAGCGAACGCCACGATCAACAACGAAGTGGCCGACATCCCGTATGTCCAGGCGCAGATCACCCCGATCTTCATCGATGACGTGAAGATCCCGGTGGCCGACGGATTCGTCAGCGCTGCTGACGTGTGCGCCGGCATCGAAGACCTGTGCACGGCCAACGGCGTCGAGTGAGAACACGGTGACGTCGTGAGACGTCGCCACTGAGCGGCGCCACCTCGGCGCCGCGTGGAAGTGTGGGTGTCGGACCGGCTCGTCCCGGTCCGACACCCATGCTGTTTGATCGGAACTTGGGGAGAGGGATGCAGGAAGCTGCGGCGCCGACGGCGCACACCATCGATCGCACGACGCCGTTGCTCGAGGCGCGGGGGATCAACAAGAGCTTCGGGCCGGTCCACGTGCTGCACGACGTCGACTTCCGGGTGTACCCGGGCACGATCACGGCGCTGATCGGCGACAACGGTGCGGGCAAGTCGACCCTCGTGAAGTGCCTCGCGGGAATCCACAGCACCGACAGCGGCACGATCGTCTTCGACGGCGAGCCGGTGTCGATCTCGGCGCCGAAGGACGCCACGGCGCTCGGCATCAAGGTCGTGTACCAGGACCTCGCGTTGTGCGACAACCTCGACATCGTCCAGAACATGTTCCTCGGTCGCGAGGTGGTGCGCCGTGGCACTCTCGACGAACGGGCGATGGAGCAGGCGGCCCGCGACACGCTCGCCTCGCTGTCGGTGCGCACGGTCAAGAGCGTCCGCCAACTCGTCGCGTCGCTGTCGGGTGGCCAGCGCCAGACGGTCGCCATCGCCAAGGCGGTGCTCGGCCATTCCCGCATCGTCGTGCTCGACGAACCCACCGCGGCCCTCGGCGTGGCGCAGACCGCGCAGGTGCTCGAGCTCGTCCGGCGTCTCGCGGCGAACGGCGTCGGCGTGGTGCTGATCAGCCACAACATGAACGACGTGCTGGAGGTCGCCGACCGGGTGTGTGCGATGTACCTCGGCCGCGTGGCCACCGACATCGCGCTCGACGACGCGGTCACCCGGGAAACGCTCGTCGAGCTGATCACGGCCGGGAGATCGGGCGTGCACGGCCTCACCGGCGGCCTGCCGAGCGAGGTGGGCGTATGACGGCCACCGACGAGAACCAGGGGGTGAGCGATCCCGACCTCGAGCCGGCGATCGACGGTCCGCACGCGCACGGAGACTTCGCGCTCGACGTCAAGCGGAACACGCTCGGCGACGTCGCCCGTGGCACGCTGGTGCGCTTCCGCAGCGGCGACCTCGGCACGCTCCCGGCGATCCTCGCCATCGTCGTGCTCGTCGCGATCTTCGGGTTCGCCCGCGGCGAGTACTTCCTCACGAAGCTGAACTTCGCCAACTTCCTCGATCAATCGTCGTCGGTGATCGTGATCGCGATGGCGGTGACGTTCGTGCTGCTGCTGGGCGAGATCGACCTCGCGGCCGGCTTCATCGCGGGCGTGTCGGCGGCGGTTCTCGCGACCCGGCTCGATGCGGGGTGGTCGCTACCGCTGGCTCTGCTCGCGTCGTTCGGAGTGGCGACGCTGCTCGGACTGTTCACGGGGTTCATGGTCGCCAAGGTCGGGATCCCCTCCTTCGTCGTCACGTTGGCGAACGTGCTGCTGTTCCAGGGGATCCTTCTCCTGCTCGTGCGCGACGGCGGGAGCGTGCGGATCCGCAACGACCTCATCAACAGCATCGTCGGCGGCACGTTGAGCACGGCGTGGTCGTGGATCGTGGCCGTGGTCGGCGTGGCCTTGTACGCGTGGTCGCAGATCCGCCGGCAGCGGCACTCGTACGGAGCGATCCCGATGTCGCTCGTGTGGATCAAGCTGGCGGTCGCCGTCGTGCTCGTCGGCGTGGTGACGTTCGTGCTGAACCAGAACCGTGCGTTCGCCAAGGCGGCCAAGCCGATCGAGGGGATGCCGATCGTGATCCCGGTGATCGCCGTGATGGTCGTCGTGCTGAGCTTCGTGCTCGACCGGATGCGATACGGCCGCTACCTGTACGCGGTCGGCGGCAACGCCGAGGCTGCTCGTCGCGCCGGCATCAACACGTCGCGTGTGCGTTGGTCGGCGTTCGTGGTCACCGCGCTGATCGCCGGGATCGGCGGGATCTTCCTCGCCTCACGGGTCAACTCGGTCGACTCGAACACGGGCGCCAACGACACGCTGCTCCTCGCCGTCGGCGCCGCCGTGATCGGTGGTACGTCGTTGTTCGGTGGCAAGGGCCGCATGATCAACGCCGTACTCGGCGGCCTCGTGCTGGCGCTGATCCCGAACGGCCTGACCCTGATCGGCAAGGCGACGTTGTTCGGCCATCAGATCGACTTCGGCAGCTCCGGCGTGAAGTTCATGTGCTCGGGTCTGGCGCTGCTCGTCGCCTCCTCGGTCGACGCCCTGAGCCGCAAACGCATCGCCTGACGTAGTCGCCAACCTGCAACGTTCGGTGCCTGACCCCGGCGTTGCAGGTCACCAGCGGCGTTCGATCCACTCGTCGAGGTGGGGGCGCTCGGTGCCGATCGTGGTGTCGGTGCCGTGGCCCGGTAGCACGATCGTGTCGTCGGGGAACGTGAACAGCTTGGTGGTGATCGACTGGATGATCGTGTCGAAGTCGGCGTCGGGGAACGACGTGTTACCCGGCCCGCCGGGGAACAGCGTGTCGCCGGTGAACAGCAGCGGCGTGCCGTCGAGCTTGAACGAGATCGAACCTGGCGTGTGTCCGGGATTGTGGATCGCGTGCAGGCGCAGCCGGCCGACCTCGATCACCTCGGCGTCGTCGATGAACACGTCGTAGCCGACGTCTTTCAGCTTCGGCGCGTCGGCCGCGGTGACGGCCACCTCGTAGCCGGCCTCGCGCAGCGCAGGCACCGCCTGGATGTGATCCCAGTGGCCGTGCGTCTCCAGCACGCGGCGCACGCCGAGTGCCGTGCACAGCTCGAGGAGTTGCTCGTGCTCGTTGGCGGCGTCGAGCAATACGGCGTCGCCGGTCGCCAGGCACCTCACGACGAACACGTTGTTGTCGACCGGGCCGACGACCACCTTGTGCACTTCGACGTCGGGGTTCGACCAGTGGAGCGTGGATGTGGCGGCCATGGGTCCAGTGTGCCACTTGGGATCAATCGGTCGAGCCAGTCTCAGTAGCCTGTCGGCCGTGACCTCGGCGGCATCTGCACACGAATTCGACCAGGCGGAGGTCGACGCCACGCTCGCGTCGACGCTCGATTCGCTCGACGACGCCGAGAACTACCGCAACTGGATCGTGTCGCTCGCCGCGCCGTATCTGGTCGGGCCGATCCTCGAGGTCGGCGCCGGGCACGGCACGTTCACGGACGCGTTCGCCGACTATGGCGACGTCACCTCGGTCGAGCCCGACCCGTATGCCGCCGGTCTGCTGGTCGAGCGCTACCGCGGAGACGCCCGGGTCACGGCGATCTCCGGCGTCGTCGACGACGTCGCGGCGCAGCCCGTGTTCGGTTCGGCGTTGATGATCAACGTGCTGGAGCACATCGACGACGACCAGGGCGTGCTCCGCTCGATCTCCGATCGCCTCGAGCCGAACGGTCACCTGGCGATCTGGGTGCCGGCGTTCAAGCTGCTGTACAGCCCGTTCGACGCCAAGCTGGGCCACGTCCGCCGGTACCGGCGCCGGCAGGTCGAAGCCGACGTGACCCGGGCTGGCTACGAGGTCGTCGAGTCCCGCTACGTCAACGCACCCGGCTGGTTCAGCTGGCTGATCCTGGTGCGGTTGCTGCGCCAGGAGCCGACGTCGGAGACGACGATCAAGATCTTCGACCGGTTCGTCGTCCCGCCGGTCCGGTGGCTGGAGACGAGGATCCGGATGCCCTTCGGCCAGTCGGTGTTCCTCGTCGCCCGCAAGCCGTCCGGAGCGGTGTAATCCGTGAGGGCTGTTCAGTCGCCCCAGAGCGAGGTGACGGGGAGTGCCCAGATTCGGTCGCCGAGTGGCAACGCCCGGTTCTCCAGGTCGCTGAGGCCTCGATGATGTCTCTCTACGACCGTGCGCAGGTAGTTCCCGTACCAGCGGACCGATGTCGCGGGAGCCATCTCGACAACTTCGGGAAATCCGCCCCGATGCTGCTGCTGCCGAACTCAGTAGCCGGTGAGCTTGGCCACGAGCCCGCTGGCGCGTCGGACGCCGAAGCGG
>CAZYWK010000114.1:0-9862 GCA_964651825.1 uncultured Ilumatobacteraceae bacterium
CCGGCGCACCGTGCGGCTGACGTGCGCAGTATCGGCGCAGGAGTTTCAGGCGGCGGAGTCTTTGCCGAGATGGACCGGGACACGACGATCCTCGTCATCGAACACCGCAACGAGTTCGAGGCGTGCACCAAGGGCTTCGAGGTACTGGCGAAGCGTCGAGACCCTGACGTCCTCGGAGTGCTCCAGCTTGGAGATCGCCCCCTGTGTGACGTCGAGCCGACCGGCCAGTTCTGCCTGACTGATTGCCTCGCCGTGCCGGAGTTCGTACAACCGGATCTCCTCGAGCGTGTCGCGTCGGAGCTCAGCGAGACGTTCGGTTGCGCCTGGGCGGGCGACCACTTGGTCACGAAGTTCGGAGAATTTGGTTCGGGCCATCAGATCAGTCCTTCCTTTCGGAGTTCTTCCAAGTACTCGTCGTACAGATCGTCAGCGAGCGGCACAGCCCACTCGTACCAGTCGTTCCATTCACCGGTCTTGTCGCCGCCGAACAGCAGGATCGCTTGGCGACGCGGATCGAAGCTGAACAACACCCGCAGCGCACCGCCCTTGGCCGCTCGGAGTTCTTTCATCGACTGATGCCGAGAGGCGTGGATTCTGTCGACGATCGGGCGACCGAGATCTGGTCCTCGTTCCGCGAGTACGTCGATTCGGTCGGTGACCGATTCTTGTTGCTCGATGGTCAGTGTCGACCACCAGTCGACGAACTCGTCGGTGCCCTCAACCTCCCACACACTCACCAGTATGAGCCCGAACTCATCATGAGTCAAGACTCATATTCAGACGCACACTTCGCTCACCCGATTTCATCGAACGACCGCTCGCGTCCCGGTGAAGTGTTGCAGGTCGTTCCGACCGGGCGCGGCCCCATAACGCGTCCCGGTTGTCAGGTTCGGCCGTCACCCATGTTCCGGTCGAGGGGCAGGGCAAACGTCGCCTCGCGGTCGGGCACGCTGTTACCCTCGATGATGACCACGGTGCGGGGCACGAGGCCGTCGCTGCAAGCGTGACCGCAGTGCGCTCCCCTCCCCTGGTTGGTGAAGTTCTACCATCGTTGGATGGTCGGGTCTCGCAGCGTCGAGTCACGGGACGGCGTCGAGCTGACGAACCTGGATCAGCCGCTGTTCGAGGGTGCCAGTGCGACCAAGCGTGACCTGGTCGACTACCTCGACCTCGTCGACGATCGGATCATCCGGGAACTGCACGACCGTCCGCTGTCGGTGATCCGGGTGACGCGTGGGCAAGCGCCGTTCATGCAGAAGAACGTGCCGAAGCACGCACCGGAATGGGTGGCCACCGTGCCCCTGTGGGCAGAGGCCTCCAAGCGCACCGTGTCGTACGCGCTGTGCAACGACCGGCGCACGCTGTTGTGGTTCGCCAACCAACGCGCCGTCGAGTACCACCCGACGCTCGCCCGCGTGGATCGGCTCGACCGGGCGACGCACCTGGTGCTCGACATCGACCCACCGGAGGGTGCCGAGTTCAGGCGCGCGACCGACGCGGCGAAGGTGGTTCGCCAGGCGCTGTCGGACTGCGGCCTCGAGTCGGCGGTGAAGACGAGCGGAGCCAAGGGCGTGCACATCTTCGTCCCCATCGACACCGACGTCACGATGGAGGACGCCGCCGCGGCGACCCGGGCGATCGCCCAGCGCGCCGAGCGACTCGACCCGGAGTCGACGACGACAGCGTTCGTCAAGGCCGATCGAGGCGGCAAGGTGTTCATCGACTCCACCCGAGCCGGCGGCGCGACCGTCGTGGCTGCCTACAGCCCTCGCGCCCGGCCTGGTGTTCCCGTGTCGTTCCCCGTCTCGTGGGACGAGCTCGACGACATCGCGCCGAGCGACTTCACGATCCACACCGCGCCCGAGCTGCTGGGCGATCGGAACCCGTGGGCCGACGCGCTCCCCGATCCTCAGCAACTGCCCGGGGATCTGCTGGCCGAGGGCCACGAGATCCCCACGCCCCGGGTCGCCGCGATGCACGAAGGCAAGCGCCGCGCCCGCGCGGCTCGCGACGATGCGCTGAGCAAGATGGCCGGCACCGACGACTTCGAATCGGTCGCTGTCGACGACATCGTGTACGAGTGACGCGTCTGAGCGGCCACCAATCCGTCACGTGAAGATCTGGTAGAAGCGCCAGCTCAGGTACACCACAAGGGTGACCACCAGCAGCTTGAAGTGCCAGGGTGTCTTCTCGTCGACCTCGTCGTCGTGGTCATGGGGAGCGTCGATCAGCTCGCCGCAGGTGGGGCACGTACCGTCCTCGTTCATCGAGTTCGGCGTCCAGTACTTCGAGCACGCGTCACAGTAGGGCATCGCCGTCCGGTCACTCCCGCTTGCGGACCCGCAGCTTCATCGCCGTCGAGCCGAGGTCGAACTCGTCGCGGATCGCCCGCTCGATGAACCGCAGGTACGGTCGTCCGATCTCCCGGTTCACGAACAGCGTGAACGTCGGGGGGTCGATCGCACCCTGCACCGCGTAGAGGATCTTCGCGCCGTGCGGGGCCGGATTCCGCTGCTGGGCAGCTGCGATCACCTTGTTGACGTCCTTGGTCGGCACCCGCGTGTGGTACTGCGAGATGGCTTCGGCCAGCAGCGGCCGTAGCTTCTCGACGTTCTTGCCCGTCAACGCGGAGATCTTGAGGACCGGGGCATCGCCGACGAAGCCCAGCATGCGCCTGACCTCGCCCTGCACCTCGAGGCGTTCCTCGGTGCCGACGAGCTCCCACTTGTTGAGCACCAGCACGACCGGGCAGCCAGCGGCGTCGACGCGTTCGGCGAGGCGTTGGTCCTGGGCCGTCACACCCACCGTGGCATCGATCACGAGGAGCGCGATGTCGGCGTCGTCGATGGCCCGCAGCGCGCGCACGAACGAGTAGTACTCGGCCGAATCGTCGATCTTCGCCTTGCGGCGCATCCCCGCCGTGTCGACGAACACGATCGGGCCGTCCGCGGTCTCGACGAGCGTGTCGATCGAGTCGCGCGTCGTACCGGCGAGGTCGTGCACGACGGCTCGGTCGGCGCCGACCAGCCGGTTGAACAGCGTCGACTTGCCGACGTTGGGCCGTCCGACGACCGCCACCCTGGGCGGCACCTCGGCTTCGGGTTCATCGGCCTCGTCATCGTCGTCGGGCCACGGCTCGTAGGCGTCGCCGAGTGGACGGCGCGCCCCGGCCGGGAACCGGGAGATCACCGCGTCGAGCAGGTCGCCGGAGCGCCGTCCGTGCAGCGCGCTGACCGGAACGGGCTCGCCGAGGCCGAGGCCCATGAACTCCCACATCTCGGTCTCGCGGCGCTCGTTGTCGGATTTGTTGGCGACGACGATCACGGGCGTGTGTGTGCGACGGATCCAGTTGGCGATCGTCTGGTCGTCATCGGTCAGGCCGACGGACGCGTCGACGACGAACAGCACGACGTCGGCCTCCTGGACCGCCGCTTCGACCTGACGGCTGACCTTTTCCTCCAGGGCGTCGCCACCGGGCATCCAGCCGCCGGTGTCGACCACGAGGAACGGCACGTCGAGCCACTCGGCCTCGTGGTCCTTGCGGTCACGGGTGATGCCGGGACGGTTTTCGACGATCGCCTCCTGGCGGCCGACCACCCGATTGAAGAGCGTGCTCTTGCCGACATTCGGGCGGCCGATGATGACGACTGTCGGAAGGCGTGGCGCATCGGACACGTCGGTCGTCTCGGGGGTTGGTTCGGTGTCCATGGGTGTCCGTTCAGTTCGCGGTCAGGGCGTGGCGCAGCGAGATGCCGTCGGTGGCGACGACCTCGACGACACGGGGGAGCTCATCGACCGTGACACCGTCGAGGAAGCGGCCCTCGTCGGAGAGACAGACGTCAGGGAGCAGGTACCGGTGCCCCTCCGGTTCGGCGGCGAGCACGGCGCTCACGTCGGTGCCGGTGATCAGCCCGGTGACCCCGGTGTTGCCGCCGAAGTAGTCGTTGACCACCGGCAGGACGCGTACGTCGGCACGGCCGAGCGACTCGACGAGCGGGGCGATGATGCGGGCGCCGAGCTCGCCGGTCAGCACGGCGACCGGGGCCGACCGCCGTGGCGTGAGGCCGACGCGCACGCTTGCCGCGGCGGACATGTCACGGAGTGCCTGACCCCCCGTGCCATGTTGATGGAGGGCGGTGTAGGACGCGGGGTTGGGTGGGGCGTCGACGGCGGCGAAGAAGCCGCGTTGCACGCCGGTCGCCTGCGCGGCACGGCCGTGGAACTCGGCCTCGAACGTACGGGCCATGCCGATGCCGTCCTCGTGCATCGGGAAGCCGTCGTAGCGCTCGGCGTCGGGGAATGGCCGATCGGCCATCAGGTAGTACTCGTCAGCGGCGTAGAGCATCCGCCGGCCGAGGGTGGCTTGGAACACGTCCTGCCAGTCCGCGATCGCGTCGACGACTGCTCGGGCCTCGTCGACCGTGTGCAGCCGCATCGCCGCCTCACGGTTGAACTTCGAGATGCCGAGCGGCACGATCGCCACCGAATCGAGCTCGGGATACCGATCGAGGATGCCGGCGAACGTGTCGTCGAGGATCGCCCCGTCGTTGACCCCTGGGCACACGACGATCTGGCCGCGCACGGTGATGCCGTGGTCGAGCAGCGCCCGCAGCCACCGCAGGCTCATCCCACCACGGGGGTTCTTGAGCATCTGGCTACGCACGTCGGGGTCGGTGGCGTGGATGCTGACGTGCAGCGGCGACAAGCGTTCCGTCACCACCCGTTCGAGGTCGGCCTCGGTGAAGCGGGTGAGCGTGGTGAAGTTCCCGTACAGGAACGACAGGCGGTAGTCGTCGTCTTTCAGGTACAGGCTCGAGCGCATGCCCTTCGGGAGCTGGTAGATGAAGCAGAACTCGCAGTGGTTGTCGCAGGTGCGCACCCGGTCGAACACGGCGCTCGACACCTCGACCCCGAGCGACTCGCCGGCCTGCTTCGCGATCGAGAACGAGAGCTCGATGCCCCCACGGACCACGTCGAGGTCGATCTCGGCGTCGTCGGCCGCCAGCTGCCATTCGATGATGTCGCGGGGCATCACCCCGTTGACGCCGACGATCTCGTCGCCGATCTCGATGCCCGCCTCGGCCGCGGGCGAGCCGACCCGGACCGACACGACCAGGGGCGCGAGCGACCGCTTCGTGCGGGCCGCGGGCGCGGGGAGCTCGATCGATGCGGGGGCCATGGGGAACCGGTCAGCCAGGCTACCTGCGGTTGTTCTGGGTAGATTCGGAGCTGTCATGAGCAGCGATTCGAGGCCCGACGACGCATCGGAGCCCGACAGTCCGGGTTCAGTGGTCCGGCAGGTGTTGCTGGCCGAGCCCCGCGGGTTCTGTGCCGGTGTGGAGATGGCGATCAAGGCGCTGGCCTGGATGGTGCGCTCGTTCCCGGCGCCCGTGTACTGCTACCACGAGATCGTCCACAACCAGCTGGTCGTGCGCCGGTTCGAGGATCTCGGCGTCGTGTTCGTCGACGACATCGCCGACATCCCGCCGGGCATGCCGATCATGTTGTCGGCTCACGGCTCGGCCCCCGATGTCGTCGAGGCGGCACGCGCCCGCGGCGCCTACGTGGTCGACTCGGTGTGTCCGCTCGTCACGAAGGTGCACCACGAAGTCAAGGTCCGCGCCGGCAAGGGGTACCGCATCGTCTACGTCGGCCACGACGGCCACGAGGAGGCGGTCGGCACGATGGCGGTCGCGCCCGATTCGATCGACCGGGTGCAATCGGTGGCCGAGGTCGAAGCGCTGGCCACCACCGACCAGCCGGTCGCCCTGCTCGCCCAGACCACGCTGTCGCACCGGGACTGGGAAGGCGTGGCCG
Organism: uncultured Ilumatobacteraceae bacterium; assembly: GCA_964651825.1. Lineage (GTDB taxonomy): Bacteria > Actinomycetota > Acidimicrobiia > Acidimicrobiales > Ilumatobacteraceae > Sva-07. The sequence continues at coordinate 5,818 of CAZYWK010000114.1, forward strand.
TCGCGGTCAAGGAACGCTTCCCCCAGGTGTGGACTCCGGGTCGCAGCGACCTCTGCTTCGCCACGACCAACCGTCAGGGCGCGCTGATGGAGCTCGCCCATCGCTGCGACGCGATCGTCGTGCTCGGGTCGGCCAACTCGTCCAACACCACCGCGCTCGAACAACTCGCCCGTGAGGCGGGGTGCCCCCGGGTGTATCGCGTGAACAGTGTGCGGGAACTGCCCGACGACCTCGCCGGAGTGGTCGGCGTGACCGCGGGCGCGTCGGCCCCCGAGGAGCTGGTGGCCGAGGTGGTCGAGTTCCTCCACCCGGTCGACGGTGTCGAGGTCGTGAACATCACCGACGAGGACGAGTACTTCCCTCCCCCGCGCAACATCCGCGACCTCCAGTTCGCCATCGAATCCGCCGCGACGACGCTGCTCGGCGGCAGCCTGCTCAATCGCCCCGGCATGGACGACCGCAGCGTCGGCGCCAGCGACGTACTCACCGCGCTGTCCTGAACTGGCCGAGCCAATCGTTTCAGTTTCGGGGGACTTCGCTCCAGGGGACTTCGCGGTCGACGCGGACGTCGCCGGGGAGACCGAGCACCCGCTCGCCGAGGATGTTCTTCATCACCTCGGTGGTACCGCCCTCGATCGAGTTCGCCCGGCTGCGCAGGAACGCCTTCTGGAGCGTGTCGGAGTCCATCGCCGTCTCGGGCCGGATCATCTCGTAGCTGCCGTAGAGCATCCCCTCGGCGCCGAGCAGGTCGACCACCTTGGCGTAGATGTCCTTGTTGAGGTCGGCCGACGCCATCTTTCCGATCGAGCCCTCGGGGCCGGGATCGCCGATCTTGCGGTTCTGGTTGGCGCGGATGTTGGTGAGGCGCAGCACCTCGGCGCGCGCCCACAGCTTCATCACCTCGTCGAGCTCGGCCGGATCCTTGCGGTCGTCGGGCAGACCCTTCCAGGTGTTGGTGAGTGACGCGATCGTGCCGGAGCCCTTCTGCGGGATGGTGCCACCGATCGACACCCGCTCGTTCATCAGCGTGGTCAGTGAGACGCGCCAGCCGTCGCCGGGGCTGCCGAGCATCTCGTCGTTCGCGATGCGGGTGTCGCTGAAGAACACCTCGTTGAACTCGGCTTCGCCCGTCATCTGGCGCAGCGGCCGGATCTCGACGGTCGGGTCCTGCATGTCGACCACGAACGCGGTCAGACCGGCGTGCTTGACCGCACCCGGATCGGTGCGCACCACGAGAAGCCCCCACTTCGACAGGTGAGCGAGCGTCGTCCAGACCTTCTGGCCGTTGACGATCCACTCGTCGCCGTCACGCACGCCGGATGACGACAGGCCGGCGAAGTCGGAGCCGGAGCCTGGCTCGGAGAACAGCTGGCACCAGATCTCCTCGCCGGTGAACAGGGGGCGCAGATAGCGCGACTTCTGTTCCTCACTCCCCCACACGGCCACCGTGGGGCCACACATGCCATGACCGATCGGGTTGCGGTACATCGGGTTCGGCGCGCCCTCGGCGTAGACCCGCTCGTTGACCTGCTTCTGCAGCTTGGGCGACAGGCCCAGGCCACCGTGGCCTTCGGGGAAGTGCACCCACGCCAGGCCGCGGTCGAACTGCTCGCCGAGGAACACCTTGGCGTCGGTGGTGGCCGGTGGGAACTTCTCCAGCAGGTCGTCGATCAGTTCGTCGACGCGCTGCTCCTCGGAGCTGAGGGTCGAGCTCGGGGTGTCGATCACGGTCATGCCCCGCAACGTAGCGAGTCGCCGGAGGAGGGCACCAACCGGGGTCGGAACATGTCACGAAGTACCTGACCCCCCTCGTGACATGTTCAGTTGAAGGGGGCGGTGAAGGCGGTGATCTCGGCGGCTTCGAGCTCGGCGAGCTCCGGGATCGTTGCTCGCAGCTGCATGACGATGCCGAGGCGTACGCGGTCGCGGTCGCGGGCAAAGGTGCCCTTGAGGTTGTTGAGCATCCGGATGACGACGTCACGGTTCGGGGTGGGCATCAGGTGACTGGCACGCCACGGCACCTCACCGTTCGTGACACGCAGGAACAACGCCCTCGCCGCGGTGCGATCCAAGGGGGCCGAACCGTGGAACGGATCCCAGAACAGCTTCGACTCGTCGGGAACGTCGTCGGTGGCGCCGACGAGGAAGTGCGCTGGCATGCCCACCCCGACGAGCCGCACGCCGACCCGGCGGGCCACCTCGATCATCAGGACCGACAGCGTGATCGGGATGCCGACCCTCGTCGCGATCACCCGGTCGAGGCACGAGTTGCGCCAGTCGTAGTAGACCGCCCGGTTGCCGGAGAAGCCGATCGTGTCGCACAGGTACCGCGCTACTCCAGCGGGAGTAGGCGTCGGGCAATCGGCCGCCAACTGGTCGAGCGCAGCCAACCACTCGATCTCGTCGAGCCCGGGCTGGAGGGTGGCGGAGATCAACAGCGCCGCCTCGTCGAGCTCGAACGCGCCGGCGTCGGCGGCCAACAGCGCACCGAACCGACTCACCGACATGGGAAGCAACGTACCGGTCCACTACCTTCCGCTTCATGTTCCCAGGTGCCCACCTCGCCGCCCACGCCGACAAGCCCGCGCTGATCATGGGCGGCTCCGGCTTCACCCAGACGTTCGCCGAACTCGATGCCGCGGCCAACCGGTTCAGCCACCTGCTCCGCGCTGCGGGCCTCCAGCCCGGTGATCACGTGGCGATCTGCATGGAGAACCACGACCGCTACCTCGAGGTGGTCTGGGGCTGTCACTACGCCGGCGCCGTCTACACGTGCACGTCGTCGCGGCTCCAGAGCGGCGAGCTCGAGTACATCATCAACGACTGTGAAGCCCGCGTGTTCATCACGTCGAAGTACAAGGCCGATCAGGCCGCCGAGATCGTCGCCAACACCCCCGGCGTCGAGCTGCGGCTCATGCTCGACGGCGTCATCGACGGGTACGAGAGCTACGAGTCCGCGGTCGCCGGGCAGTCGTCCGACCCGCTCCCCGCTCGGGTGGCCGGCACCGATATGCTGTACTCGTCGGGCACCACGGGCCGACCCAAGGGGGTCGCGCTGCCGTTCCAGGAGACCCCCATCGAGGAGGCCGCGTCCGGTGTGCTCGGCCTGTGCCAGCTGCTGTTCGGCATCGACGACACCAAGGTGTACCTGTCGCCGGCGCCCTTCTACCATGCCGCTCCCCTGCGCTTCTGCCTGGCCGCTCAGGCGCTCGGCAGCACCGTGATCGCCATGGAACACTTCGATCCGGAGGAGTACCTGCGCCTCGTCCAGAAGTACCACGTCACGCACAGCCAGGTGGTGCCGACGATGTTCATCCGCCTGCTCAAGCTGCCCGAGGAGGTTCGCAACTCCTTCGACGTGTCGTCGCTGGAGTGCGTGATCCACGCCGCGGCGCCCTGCCCGGCACCGGTCAAGAAGCAGATGATCGAGTGGTTCGGACCGGTGATCCACGAGTACTACGCCGGCACTGAGGGCAACGGCTTCGTCTACTGCAACAGCGAGATGTGGCTCGCCCACGAAGGCACCGTCGGCACGCCGATCGCCTGCACGGTGCACATCGTGGGTGAGGACGGCGAGGAAGTCCCGCAGGGCGAGTCGGGCACGGTGTACTTCGAGGGTGGCGCCAGCTTCGAGTACCACAACGATCCGGAGAAGACGAAGAGCTCGCGTCACCCGAAGGGATGGTCCACCCTCGGCGACGTCGGCTACCTCGACGCCGACAACTTCTTGTACCTGACGGACCGTAAGGCCTACATGATCATCTCCGGCGGGGTGAACATCTACCCGCAGGAAGCCGAGAACGTCCTCGTCACCCACCCGAAGGTGGTCGACGTGGCGGTGTTCGGCGTGCCCAACGACGACTTCGGCGAGGAGGTCAAGGCGGTCGTGCAGCCGGTGGAGATGCCGGCCGACGACGCCGCCGCGCAGGCGCTGGCGTCCGAGCTCATCCAGTTCTGCCGCTCGGAGCTGGCCGACGTCAAGTGCCCCCGATCGATCGACTTCCGTCCCGAGCTCCCGCGGCATCCGACCGGCAAGCTCTACAAG
>CAZYWK010000115.1:0-9859 GCA_964651825.1 uncultured Ilumatobacteraceae bacterium
GCAGCGACACCTCCTGGGTGAGGCGGGCGCCCTTGTGGCCGATCGGGTTCTTCGTCACCTGGCAGATGATCAGCTGCTTGTTGCGCAGGATGTCTTCGATGCGGGGGTTCTTGCCCTTCTCCTCGATGTCCTCGGCGTCGTACTGGACATCGCCGCGGTAGAGGACGGCGTTCTTCGGGGTGGCGATGTCGACGAAGGCGGCCTCCATGCCGGGGAGCACGTTCTGCACCCGGCCCACGTAGATGTTGCCGTGGATCTGGCTGACGTCGTCGGCCGGCCGGCTGACGTAGTGCTCGATCAGGTTGCGGCCTTCGAGCACGGCCACCTGGGCCATGCCCGGGCGGACCTGAACGGCCATGAAGTACCGGCCGATCGGCTTGCCGTTGCGTTCGCGACCGCGGCGGGTCTCGAGCATCGCCGCGTCGAGCGCCTCCTCGGAACGGCCACCGCGGCTGCGCCGGGCGCGCTTGTTGCCGCGACCGCTGTCGTGGTCCGCGGCCGAGTCGCGGGTGGCCGTGTCGCCGGTACGGGCGGCGCCGGAGCGGCCAGACCCCGAGCCGCGGCGCTTGCGTCGCTTCGGGCCGTCCGCCGCGCTCTCGTCGTCGCTCGACGCTCGCCGGGCCGGCCCGGGCGGCGGCGTGGTGGGGATCGGCATCGTGTCGCCGATCTTCGGCCGCTTGACGAGCGCCCGTTCGGCCGCTTCGACCGACGCCCGCCCCTCGCTCATCGGCTCGGGCAGTTCGACATCGTTCGGGTCGTCGGCGGCCGAGCCCGAGTTGTCCGGCCCGCCCGATGCACCGCGCCGGCGCTGACCGCCGCGCGAGCCGCGGCGGCGCTTGGACGGGTCGCGTGGCGACTGGTCGTCAGTCGTCGACGATGATCCGCCCTGATCGCCCGGATCGCCGCTCAGGCCGGCGGACGGCTCCGGTGGGGAGGCCGCAGGAGCAGCCGGCGGTCGGGACGGTGTTCGGGCTTCGGTCGCGGCGGCATCGGTACCGGCATCGGCGTCGAGATGGTCCATGGGCTGGGGATTCCCTTCTGAGGAGCGCCAGATCGGGGCGCTCGGAGCGCGAGGCCACTTGCGTGTTGCAACAGGCCGGCACCCGGAGATGTGAGTTCGTCGAGGACGCCAGCGCACCGCGCGGCGGTCGTTCGAAGGTGAACGCTCGACGACTGGACATTGAATCCCTGACTCTACGCGTCGAGCGCACCGCAGAATTGTACCCCCGCCCCCCGAAATCGACGTTTGCGGGACCCACTCAGCGCATGCGGCGCATGTGCACGCTCTGCACCAGGCCGAACATGGCGAAGTACACGATCAAGCCGGAGCCACCGTAGGAGATGAACGGGAGCGGGAGACCGGTGACGGGCATGATCCGCAGCGTCATGCCGATGTTCTGGAACACCTGCCAGAGGAGCATCGTGAACACGCCGGCACAGAGATAGGTGCCGAGGGGGTCGCGCGACAGATGGGCGATGCGCCAGATGCGTACCAGCACCATGCCGAGCAGGCCGAGCACGATCCCGCAGCCGACGAGCCCGAACTGCTCGCCGATCGCGGCGAACGGGAAGTCGGCCCACATCACCGGGATGTCGCGCCCGTTGGTCAATGGCCCCTGCAGCCACCCCTTGCCCCACACGCCACCTGTGCCGATCGCCCGCATCGCGTTCTCGGCCTGGTAGGTGGCGTCGGAGCCCGCGGCGTCGGGGTTGAACAACGCGCGGATACGGGCCGACTGGTAGTCGTTCACGAGTCGCCCGACGAACGCGGCCAGCACGGTCATGACCGACAGGAACGTGATGAGCACGATGTAGCGGGCCTTCGCCCCCGCCACGAGCAACACACCGAGCGCGATCGACACGATCACCGATGCCGAACCGAGGTCGGGCTGGATGATCACGAGCACCGCCGGCGCGCCGACGATCATCAGCCCGCCGAGGAACCTGGCATAGGAGACCTCCTCGCCGCGCTCTTCGGCGAGGTACGAGGCGAGCATCAACAACGTGGTGAACTTGGCCATCTCGGCCGGCTGGACGTTCAGCGGGCCGAAGTCGAAGGAGATCTTGTCCTCGCCGGCCGCGACGCCGACCAGGATCAGCATCACGAGCAGCACCAGCGTCAGTCCGTAGAGGAAAGGTGCGCGCTCCTTCCACCACTCGTAGTCGAACGACATCACGATCGCCATCACGACGACGGCCGCGATGGCGAACACGACCTGGCGGGTGACGAATGCGTACGGGTCGGCGGCGATGCGGGTGCGCGATGCGGAGAACACGACGAACAGGCCGATCACCGTGAGTGCGGCCTGCGCCAGCAGCAGGGTCCAGTCGATGTTGCGGCTCGGATCGCCCGGGCTCGCCCCGATGTTCCCGAGCCCCGAGTCCGGCTTGCGGGACAGGAACGAGGTGGCCATCTGGGGAAGGTCTACTCGGTCCCGCGGGTGGCCGAGAACCGGCCCTCGAAGCACTTGGTGTCGGACAGCTGGCGCGGTTGGGCCGCGAGGTTCGACGACGTGTCGAGCTGGTCGGACAGCACCACCGGGTCGGCCTGGGTGACGCCCGAGAGCTGCATGAACATGCACTTGGCGACCGGGCCGGCGGCCTGCGACCCGTACCCGGCCTTTTCGAGATAGGCGGTGACGGTGTAGGGCCGCTCGGGGTCGGTGCTGAACGCGGCGAACGCGGACGAGTCGTTCCACGGGAGGTTGCCGGCGCCTTGCGCCGTGCCCGTCTTGCCGGCGAGCGGGATCGCCGAGCTGGGGTAGTAGTAGAACAGCTTCTCACCGGTCGTGCTGTGGTAGGAGTCGCTCGTCGTGCCGGGCCCGTAGATCACGCGGCGCAGGCCGTTGACGATCTCGTCGTGGATCTCGGTCGGCATCGGGATCTGACGGATCACCTCGCCGTCGACGTTCGGCGCCGCCGCGAGGCGGGCCCCGGAGAGGTCGGCGTAGCCCGCCTCGTGTGCGTCGGGCACGCCCGGCTCGTAGATCGCCTTGATGATCTCGGGCTTCATCACGAAGCCGTAGTTGGCGAGGGTCGAGTAGCCGACGGCGAGCTGGAGCGGCGATGCCGACAGCAGGCCCTGGCCGATGGCGAGCTGCACGTTGTCGCCCGTGTAGTAGTCCTGGCCCTCTTCCTCGCTGATCACGCCGAGCTCGGCGTACTCCTTCTTCAGTTCGGCGTCGGGCACCGTGCCGTCGAAGGCGAACGGCAGCTCGATGCCCGGGTCGGAACCGAATCCGAACAGCCGCACCTGCTCCTGCAGCACGGGTTGGTAGTCGTTCCTCGTCATCAGCAGTTCGCCGGCGCGGTAGAAGAACGCGTCGGACGACACGGCGAGCGCCGTTTCGACGTCGACGTTGCCGTACACGCAGGGCCGCTGCGTGCCGGCGCAGGTGGCGTTGCGGTACACGCACCGGACCAGACCGGAGTTGCACTTGTCCTTCTCGACCGACTCCATCTCGTACCGACCGGTGTCCTGGTAGTAGTCGTTCACCCCGAGCAGACCGGTGCTCAGCGCGGCGTAGGCGGTGAACGGCTTGAACGTCGAGCCCAGGTTGTAGCGGCCCTGGATGGCGCGGTTGGCCAGCGTGGACGTGTCGGGGTCGACCTTGCCGGTGACCGGGTCGATCACCGTGGGGAACACCTGCTCGAACTTGCCGTCGCCGAGGTCGGACTCGAACCAGCGGTTGTCGAAGGTCGGGTAGCTGGCCAGTGCGATGACGTGGCCGTTCTCGTAGTTCTGGACGACGACCGCGCCGGCCGGCGCCTTGTACGGCACGTCGTCGGGGTAGTCCGGGAACACCCGGGTCTGCCAGTTCGTCTCGGGGTCGGCCGGGTTGTGGGCGACGTCTTGGCGGCGCAGCATCAGCTGGGTCTCGAGGGCCTGCTCGGCGAACTGCTGCTGGTCGAGATCGATGGTGAGTTGGATGTCGTTGCCGTTGATCGCCGGGACCTCGGCGACCTTGCGCACGATCCGGCTGGCGTTGTCGACCTCGTAGGTGACGAAGCCCCACTTGCCGTGGAGCTCGCTCTCCATGCTCCGCTCGATGCCGAACTGGCCGACCCGCTCGTTCAGGTAGTACCCGGCGGCCGTGTATTCGTCCTTGGTCTCCTTGGTGATGCGGCCCATGTAGCCCACGACGTGGCTGGCGAGCGGCGCGTACGGGTAGACACGCCGCGACTCCTCGATGATCGACACGCCGGGCAGGTCTTCCACGCGCTCTTGGATCGCGGTGGCGGTGCGTTCGTCGATGTCCTCGGCGACCGGCATCGGCAGGAACGGGCTGTACACGTTGCTCTTGAAGCGCGCTTCCATGTCCTCGACCGGCACGTCGACCCACCCCGACAGCCGGCGGAAGATCTCGGCACGGTCGTTGTCGCGGCGCAACACCGTCCAGTCGACACCGACGGTGAGGACGCGCTGGTTGTCGGCCATGATGCGCCCGTCGGCGTCGAAGATGCGGCCACGCTCGGGCAGCAGCGGCACGGTGCGCAGCTTGGTGGTGTTGACCTCGGCCTGCAGTGCCTCCTGCTGGACCGTCTGCAGGAACCAGAGGCGGGCGCCGATGAGGCCGAAGAGCAGCGTGCCGACGAGCGCGAGCACGCCGAGTCGAGTTGCCCGCTTGTCGATGGCCATCCGAACCATGTTACAAACGTGTTGCGGAGAACCCGTGGCAGCGACAACCGGCACACCGGATCCTCACCCGATCCTCACATCGTGCTGTCGGCCACCGGCTGCTTCCATTCGGGGGTCTTCATCCGCAGGCACCATCGGGCGAGCGGGATGAACAGCGGGCTGAGGAGCGCGCCGGCCGCCGCCATCACCGGCACGACGACGTAGAGGTCGGTCGTGAACGGGCGCTCCTCGCCGATGAACACCCGTACCAGCGGCACGGTGACGACGCCGGCGGCCGTGCCGAGGGCGACGAAGATCGCGCCGAGCCACCACTGCGGGTCGGCCGCGACCAGCGCGAGCAGCCCGGCCACCACTCCGGCGATCGTCATCGCGATTGCCGTCGACCCGAGCGGGGTGCCCTCGGCGAGATCGAACATGATGCCGAGCACGAACCCCATCAGGGCGCCGCGCTCGCTCCCCCCGGCGACGCCCGCCGCGGCCGAGGCGATCATCATGATCTCGATGACGACCCCGGCGACCTTGTAGTCGACGAACACCGTGCGTTGCAGGGCGAGCAGGACCAGGCCGACCGGGACGATCCGGACCAGCGGACCCTGTAGGAGCGCCGCCAGCACGCGTTACGACCCGCCGGTTTCCGACGGAGACTTGTAGATGACGACGCGCACGTAGTTGAGCCGCGTCAGATCGGCGTGCGGTTCGACGTCGAGGAGCGGGCCGCCCGACCCAGGGCGATCGGCACGGTTGACCACCCGGCCGACCGGGATGCCCGGCGGCGCGAGGCTCAGCGAGCCGCCGGCCGTCTCGACGAGGTCGCCGACCTGGAGCTCGGCCAGGGTCGGGTTGTCCTGGACGAACCGGATCTGCGGGAGCAACCTCCGGCCGCGGCCTTCCAACGAACCGAACTCCTTGCGTACCACCACCGGTTCGGTGGTGGTGGTCGTGCCACCGGCCGCTTCCTCCGCGGCGGCTTCTTCCGCGGCGGCGGCCTTCGCCGCTTCCTCCTCGGCGGCCATCTGGATCAGCACCTCGGGGGGGATCGGCTCGCCGGTCTCGGGGTAGGTGAAGCTCGGGATCGAGTCGGTCGGCCCACCGCCCGGCAACGTCGTGTCGGGCGTCGGGGGCCCGACCCCGAACTGGCCGTCGGCCAGCGTCGTGGAAGTGGTCGAGCTCGTCGAGGTGCTCGCGTTCGCTTCCTCGTCGATCTCCTCGGCGGTCTTGCCCGACGGCGACGTGGTGACCGGATCGTCGGCGTCGCTGTCACCGTCGATGCTCACGTCCCCGGCGACGACGTTCACGCCGATGGAGTAACGCGTGTCGGTGACGAGCATCACGCGGGCGGTCGTCTCGGTGACGCTCGTGACCTTGCCGATCAGGCCGGCCTGGTTCGTCACCGGCATCCCGACGTCGATGCCGCTGTTGCGACCCTTGTTGATCTCGATGACCTGGTCGATGTTGTTGGCCGCCCCGCCGACCACCCGGGCGAGCTCGGTGTCGTAGCCGGCCAGCGACGGCAGGTTGTTGAGCGCCAGGATCTCCTGGGCCTGGAGCACGGCGGCCTCGCCCGCGGCCTGGGTGCCGACCATGCGGTCGAGCTCGTCCTGCAGCGCCTCGTTCTCGCGCCTGAGGTCGTCGTAGTTGACGATGCCGTTCCAGGCCCGTTCGGCCGGCGTGGTGACGACACCGACGGCGGTTTCGACGGGGCTCAGCACGACCGCCATCGCGTCGCGCACCCGATCGATCACGGGGTTGCCGCGCAGGTCGAAGGTGAGCAGCAGGGCCGACGTGAGGATCAACGCCAGGATGACGCGGCGCCGGCCGACGGAGTAGATGGCCATCAGGGATCAGGCACGGAGCCGGTCGGCCAGCGTCAGTCCTCGCCGCCGAGAGACATCAGGCCGCGCATCGCGTCGATGTTCTCGAGCGCCCGCCCTGATCCGATCACCACGCTGTACAGCGGTTCGTTGGCGATGCGGATCGGCATGCCGGTCTCGTGGGCGAGGCGCTGGTCGAGGCCGCCCAGCAACGCACCGCCACCGGTGACCGTGATGCCGTCTTCCATGATGTCGGCCGCGAGCTCTGGCGGGGTCTTGTCGAGCGTGGTCTTCACGGCGTCAACGATGGCAGAGATCGGCTCGGCGATGGCTTCACGGATGTGTTCGGTGGTGATCTCGACGGTGCGGGGCAGGCCGGAGATCAGGTCGCGGCCGCGGATGTCGGCGGTGAGCTCGAGGTCGAGCGGCCACGCGGAGCCCATCTGGATCTTGATCTCCTCGGACGTCCGCTCACCGATCGCGAGGGAGAACTCCTTCTTCACGTACTGGAGGATCGCCTCGTCGAGCTCGTCGCCCGCCACGCGCACCGACTGGGCCGTGACGATGCCGCCGAGCGAGATGACCGCCACCTCGGTGGTGCCGCCGCCGATGTCGACGATCATGTTGCCCGACGGCTCGTGGACCGGCAGGTCGGCGCCGATCGCCGCGGCCATCGGCTCTTCGATGATGTGCACGGGCTTGCGTGCTCCGGCGTACTCGGCGGCGTCTTGCACCGCGCGCTGCTCGACGCCGGTGATGCCCGACGGCACGCAGATCACCATGCGCGGCTTGCTCCACTTGGAGGCGTGCACCTTCTGGATGAAGTAGCGCAGCATCTTCTCGCACACCTCGAAGTCGGCGATCACGCCGTCCTTCAGGGGCCGGATGGCCTTGATGTGATTCGGGGTGCGGCCCATCATCCGCTTCGCTTCGAGGCCGACCGCGACGGGGCGGCCGTCGTTGGCGTTGATCGCGACGACGGACGGTTCGTCGAGCACGACACCGTGACCGCGGACGTAGATCAGCGTGTTGGCGGTGCCGAGGTCGATGGCGAGATCACGGCCGAGGCTGAGTGGGTTGTTGCGGGCCATGTGACGGCCCTCCTGACGGGTGTTCGAAACGAGAGTGGATGGGCCGAAGCCCTGCCGGAATGTTACAGATCCGGGAAGAAGATGCCGATCTCGCGCTCGGCCGAGGCGAGCGAGTCGCTGCCGTGGACCAGGTTCTCGGTGAAGAGGATGCCGAGGTCGCCCCGGATGGTGCCCGGAGCGGCCGTGCGTGGGTTCGTGGCGCCCATCATCGCGCGCACGACCTCCCAGGTGTCCTCGGGCCCTTCCACGACCATGGCCACGACCGGGCCGCGGCCCATGAACTCGACGAGGTCGGCGTAGAAACCCTTGCCGACGTGCTCTTCGTAGTGCCGGGCGAGCGTGTCGGCGTCGAGCCGGCGCAGTTCCATCGCGACGACGTCGAGGTTCTTCGCTTCGAACCGCGACACGATCTCGCCGACGAGCTTGCGCTCCACGGCGTCGGGTTTCAACAGGACCAGCGTGCGATCAGACATGGCCGAGCAACCTACCGGGAGGCAGAGGCAACTAGACCAGCACGGGGCGGGCGGCGCCGACGGTGTAGAGGCTGCCGGTCACGAGGATGGCGTCGTCGCCGTCGGCGTACTCCAGGGCTCGCTTGCACGCCTGCTCGACGGTGTCGAAGACCGCCACGTTGTCACAGCCGAGGCGACGGGCCGCCTCGGCGACGTCGACGGCGGGCACGCCGCGGGGCGACGGCGCGGTGCAGGCGAACACGATGTCGAACTCGTCGGCGCGCAGCGCGGCGAGCATGTCGGCGGGATCGCGCAGCGTGCCGACGACGAGGATGCGGCGGCCTTCGGGGTCGAAGTCTTCGAAGAACACGCCGGCGCAGGTGTCGGCGCCGGCCGGGTTGTGGGCACCGTCGACGATCGTCAGCGGCTGGCGGCCGAGCACCTCGAAGCGGCCGGGCATCACGACCCCGCCGAATCCTTCCATCACGACGTCGAGCGACAGCGGGGCGGCGAAGAACGTCTCGACGGCGGCCAGCGCGAGGATCGCGTTGTCTCCCTGATGGATGCCGTGCAGCGGGAGGTACACGTCGGGGTAGATGGTGGTCGGTGTGCGCAGGTCGAGCAGTCGGCCACCGACCGCGAGCCGGCTGCTGGTGGTCTCGAAGTCGGCGCCGCGGACGAATGTCGTGGCCGCGCCGGCCGACTCGAAGATGCCGAGGAGCTCCGGGTCGGTCTCGCCGATGATCGCCGCCGACGTCGCCTTGATGATGCCGGCCTTCTCGCGGGCGATGGCGTCGAGGCTCGGGCCGGCGAACTCGGTGTGGTCCATGCCGATGTTGGTGACCACGGCCACGTCGGCCGTGGCCACGTTGGTTGCGTCCCACCGGCCGAGGAGGCCGACTTCGAGGACCATCACGTCGACGGCGACATCGGCGAACCAGCGGAACGCGGCGGCGGTGAGGATCTCGAAGTAGCTCGGCCGCAGCCCGACGACCAGTTCGAGGTCGGCGATCGCGGCGATCTGCTCGGCGAGGTCGTCGTCGTCGATCGGCTCACCGTTGCGCGAGATCCGCTCGTTGACCCGTTCGAGGTGCGGGCTGGTGTAGGTGCCCACGGTGAGGCCCGACGCCATCAGCAGCCGGGTGATCATCTGGGCGGTCGACCCCTTGCCGTTCGTGCCGGTGACGTGGATCACCGGGCACGCGTCCTGCGGGTCGCCCATCGCCGCGCACAACGTGGTGATGACCTCGAGCGAAGGCGACTCGATGCGGCCGGTGACGTCGTACGACGCGTGGTCGTCGAGGTACCCCATCGCGGCCGTGAAGTCGGTCATGAGCACAGCTCGGTGGCGGTCGGCGGGCAGGACTACGACGCTGCTTTGCGCTGGCGGGCCGGCGCGCGCGGCACGAGCGTGGGGTTGACCCGATCGTTCACGGTCTCGGCGTCGATCACGACCTTGCCGATGTCGGTGCGGCCCGGCAGGTCGTACATCGTGTTCAGCAGGACCTCTTCCATGATCGCCCGCAGGCCGCGGGCGCCGGTGCCACGCAGGAGGGCCTGGTCGGCGACCGCCTGGAGGCCGTCGGACGTGAACTCGAGCTCGACGTCTTCGAAGCTGAACACCTTGGCGTACTGCTTGACCAGGCTGTTCTTCGGCTCGGACAGGATCTTCACCAGTGCCTCGCGGTCGAGGGAACCGACGGCGCCGATCATCGGGAGGCGGCCGATGAACTCGGGGATCATGCCGAACTTCACCAGGTCTTCGGGGAGCACCTGGGCGAACAGCTCGCCGGCGTCGCGGTCGATGCGTGACCGCACCGTGCCGTTGAAGCCGACGCCCTTGTGGCCGATGCGCTGCTCGATGAT
>CAZYWK010000116.1:0-4434 GCA_964651825.1 uncultured Ilumatobacteraceae bacterium
CGATGTCGATCGTCCACCGCCGCACCCGTTCGAGTGTTGCACAGGGGGATTACGGCTCGGACGGCTGCACCACGCCGGCGAGCGAGCCGATCCCGATGAGGAGCACAGCACCGGCGATCAACAGCTCGATCGTGGCCAGGCCGATCGAGCGGGAGAAGTCGGGCAGCGCGATCGCAGCGAGCGCGAACGCGCCGATGATCGTCGCGATCGACAGCCGCTTCACCCGGAAGCTGCAGATCACGCCGAACACGATCGCCACGGCGAACGGCACGAGGCTGACCACGGTGGGCTGCGGGTCGGAGCGGGCGCCGAGCCACCACGTGCCGATGCCGAGCTCGCGGCTGGTCTTCCACACCATCGAGTACGAGAAGACCACGAGCGCCCAGGTGATGACCAGCACCACACGCCACGAGGCCACGAGGTCGCCGGGCTCGAGGACCAGCGCCGGCGGCTGCTCGGCAGGTTCCTCGGTGGCGCGGCCATCGAGTGCCGGTGGCGCGGCGAACGGGTCGAGCTCGGTCACGCCAGGAACTGTACGGCCGCGCCCGCCCGCTGCCGCCGATGCGCCGGCACGCTGGACGGATACCCTCGCGCCTCGTGCAACGACGCACCGACCCCCCGCCGCTCGAGCCGTTCGCCAAGCTCTCGATCTTCTACCCCATGTGGAACGAGGAGGAGTACATCGAGCGGGCCCTCGATGCCGGCCGTCGGGCGTGCCACGGGTTGATCCGGACCGGCGAGATCCTCGACTACGAGCTGATCGTGGTCGACGACGCGTCGACCGACGCCACGGCTGCGATCGCCGATCGGATCGCCGCGGAGGATCCCCAGGTCCGAGTCGTCCATCACGAGCGCAATCGCAAGCTCGGTGGGGCGATGAAGACCGGTTTCGCCGCCGCCACCGGCGACCTGATCCTCTACACCGACGCCGACCTGCCGTTCGACATGGCCGAGCTGCCGCGGGCGGTCCGCCTGCTGCGCGACTACGACGCCGACATCGTCAGCGCCTACCGGTTCGATCGCACCGGGGAGGGCTACCTGCGAAGCGTCTACACGTTCGTGTACAACCTGCTGATCCGCACCCTGTTCGACGTCAAGGCGCGCGACATCAACTTCGCGTTCAAGCTCTGCCGGGCGCGGATCTTCGAACACGTCGAGCTGACCAGCGAAGGGTCGTTCATCGACGCCGAGCTCGTCATCCGCTCGACCCGGCTCGGCTACGAGATGCTGCAGTTCGGCGTCGACTACTTCCCCCGCACCCGCGGCGTGTCGACGCTCAGCTCGCCCGGCGTGATCGCCACGATCATGCGTGAGATGTGGAGCCTGCGAGCGGACCTCGACGGCATCGAGCCGGTGATCGACCGGACCTGAGCGGCGGCTACGTTCGGCCGGGATGAGCACCCCCACCCCCGACGAACCCCGCCCGGACGGTTACGACTACGACGAGTTCGGCCTGTTCCACGAGAACATCGCCGAGTTCGGCCTCGACGTCGGCGAGCTCCCGCCGGTCGAGCGGATCGAGACCGTCGTCGACGAGTCGACCGGCCGCACCGTGAGCGCGCTGCGCTGGGGGAGCGCTCCGCCGCAACTCGTCCTCCTCCACGGCGGCGCGCAGAACGCCCACACCTGGGACACCGTGGCGCTCGCCCTCGGCCGGCCGCTGCTGGCGATCGACCTGCCCGGGCACGGCCACTCCGGTTGGCGCGACGACGGTGCCTACACGCCGATGAACCTGGCCGACGACGTCGCGGTCGTGATCGCGGCCCACGCGCCCGACGCCGCCGTCGTGGTCGGCATGTCGCTCGGCGGCATGACCTCGATGGAGCTCGCCGTGCGCCATCCCGGCCTCGTGCGCTCGCTGGTGATGGTCGACGTGACCCCCGGTGTCAACGCCGAGAAGGCCAAGGCGGTGATCGACTTCGTCGACGGCCCGCAGTCGTTCGACAGCTTCGACGACCTGCTGGCCCGCACGATCCAGTTCAACCCGACCCGTTCGGAGTCGTCGCTGCGCCGAGGCATCCTGCACAACGCCAAGCCCAGCTCCGACGGTTCGTGGCAGTGGCGCTACGACCGGGGCAGCCGCGCCCGCTCGGGCGCAGCGACGGGGCAGGACGCATCGCCGCCCGAAGTGGCATCGGTGATGTCACCGCTGTGGGACGACTTCGGCGCCGTGCGGTGCCCGATGATGCTCGTGCGCGGGTCGATCTCACCGGTGGTCGACGACGACGACGAAGCCGAGGCCCGGCGCCGTCAGCCCGGCATCGAGGTGCACCTGGTCGACGGTGCCGGCCACAGCGTGCAAGGCGACCGCCCCGTCGAGCTCACCGCGCTGATCGAGACATGGCTCACAAGCAGGCATCGAGACCGTTGATCACGCCGTTGCGGAAGGAGTCGATCTTCTCGAACAGGCCGCCGCGGACGTCGTCGCTGCTGGTCGCGTCGGCCACCGAGATGATCGTCTGGATGGCCTCGTCGAGGTCGCCGGCCGACACCCGCACCTCGCGCTCGGCGCCGCGGGGTTGCGGCAGGTTGCCAGCGGAATCGGGGATCGTGGTCCGGACCCATGCACCGGTGAGGCAGTCGCTGAGCAGCGCCCGATCTTCACCGCCGAGGCCAGTGTCGAGCGCGTCCTGCACCGCTTCGCTCCACGCCGTGCCCACGAGGTAGCCGACGGCGAAGTCGCCCATGGTGGTGTACAGCTCGTAGGCCGCGGGCTCGTTGAGGTACACGGTGTGTGACGACTCGCAGTACACCGCGCCGCGATCGAACGCGCCGTCGGGATCGTCGCAGTCGACCTCGACCGACGACTCGGCGCCGAGGAACGTCAGCTCGCCCACGGGCCCGCTCTGGGCGGCCACGTCCTCGTTCCAGTACTGGTTGAGGTCTGTCGGGATGAACGTGAGCAGCCCGTCGTCGGCGTAGGTGAACGGCGCGTCGCCACCGGTGAGCTGGTCGCCGACCGTGAACTGGTTCGGCACGAGGCTGAGCGGCGTGTCGAGCAGTTCGGCGCAGCGTGACACGCCCTCGTTGAAGCCCACCTGGAACGCGTTCACGCGATCGAAGGCCGAGCCGTGGCCGCCCTCCACGAACTGGTCGAGGCCCACCGGGTCGCTCACCTGGGTCATCGCGATCAGGCCGGCCCGCACGTCGGCGTCGCTGAACGACACGATGCTCGACCCGCCGGTGCTCACCCGCGCCGCCCAGGCCCCGGCGAAGCAGTCGGCCTGCTGCTCGGTGTAGATCGTGGGCAGTGCACGGTCGAGCTCGCCGGCGCGCGTCTGGATGGCGTGGCCGAACTCGTGCGCGAACACGATGCCGATCGTGCCCGGCCCGTACTGGGCCGCGAGGTGGGCCAGCATGCCCGCGTCGCCGTCGTCGTAGATGATGTAGTCGCCTTCACCGCAGTAGAAGGCCACGTACTGCTGCACCTCCTGGTAGGTGGTGCGCGGCGTGCCGCATCCGGGCAGGTCGTCAGGGCGTTCGGGGTACGCGGCGTACACGCCGCCGGCGAGCGAGTGGAACGCGTCGCCGTACAGCGGCGGGTACTCCGCGCCCCACCACGCGTCGAGGTCGGTCATCACGGCGAGCAGGAAGTCGTCGTAGTCCCGCCGGGTCTTGTTCGATCCGAAGTCGATCGCCGCTTCATCGATCTCGCCGGGAGCGATGCTCGGGAGCGGGCTGGTGGGTTCGGTGACCGGCGTGTCGGGCGCCGACGTGGTCGGCGCGGGATCGGCGGTGGTCGGCGTCGTGGTCGGGGTCGGGACGGGACGGGCGGTGGCGATCTGATCGGAGCGCTCGGCGGTCACGACCGGATCGACGCTGCACGACGCGAGCACGACGGCAGCGGAAAGTGCCGCCACGGTCAGCTCTCGGGTGCGCATGCGCCCGACTCTACGGGCCGTGATCTGCGCGTCCGGTCGGCTTCGTCGTCGATTTCACCCGCCTCTTACCGCCGCATCGTCGGCACTTCGGCCGAATGTAAGAAGCGACCCCGGCGCGCTGCTACGGTCGCGCCACTGCATCGTCCGACGAGCACGATTTCCGCAACGAGCGATCTGGGGGGCACGCCAACGTGGCATTACTCGAAGTAGACGACATCTCCGTCCGGTTCGGTGGAGTCGTTGCGCTCAGCGAACTGTCCTTCGGCATCAGCGAAGGAGAGATCCTCGGTCTGATCGGGCCGAACGGGGCAGGCAAGACCACCATGTTCAACGTCGTCAGCCGGATCTACGACCCCACCTCGGGCCGGTTGACCTTCGACGGCGAGGACCTGCTCGCCGTGCCGGCCCATGGCATCGCGTCGAAGGGGATCGCCCGGAGCTTCCAGAACCTGGCGCTGTTCCCGACGATGTCGCTGCTTCAGAACACGATGACCGGCGCCCACCACCTGGGCCGGGTCGGGTTCGGTCGGGCCATGTTGCGTCTCGGCGCCGG
>CAZYWK010000116.1:4534-9731 GCA_964651825.1 uncultured Ilumatobacteraceae bacterium
CCCACCACCTGGGCCGGGTCGGGTTCGGTCGGGCCATGTTGCGTCTCGGCGCCGGTCGAGAGGAGAAGCGGCTCGAAGCCGACGCCTACGGGATCTTGAAGAGCCTCGACCTGCACCAGCTCGCCTACCGGCCTGCAGCCGGCCTGCCGTTCGGCACCCTCAAGCGGCTCGAGCTGGCGCGAGCGCTCGCCGGCCACCCCCGCCTGCTGTTGCTCGACGAACCGGCGGCCGGGCTCACCCACGGTGAGGTCGACGAGCTCGGCGAGACCATCCGACGCGTCCGTGACGAGTACGGCCTCACCGTGCTGCTGGTCGAGCACCACATGGGCATGGTGATGGGCATCTCCGATCGTGTCGTGGCGATGGAGTTCGGCAGCAAGATCGCCGAGGGCCTGCCGCACGAGGTGCAGTCCGACCCGCGGGTGGTCGAGGCCTACCTGGGAGCGTCGGCATGAGCAACCTGTTGGAGGTCAGCGGCCTGCACGCCGGATACGGCCAGATCGAGGTGCTGCACGGCCTCGACTTCACGGTCGCCACCGGAGAGATCGTCGTCATTCTCGGCGCCAACGGCGCCGGAAAGACCACGACGATGCGCACGATCTCGGGCCTCATCGGATCGAGGGGCACGATCGTGTTCGACGGCCAGCAACTCAACCGGCTCAAGCCCGACGCCGTGGTCCGCGCCGGGGTGACGCAGGTCCCCCAGGGCCGCGGGACGTTCACCGACCTGACGGTCGAAGACAACCTGCTCGCCGGGGCCTACACCCTGAAGGGTTCGCCCGATTCCGAGGTGGCGCGGTGGTTCGAGGTCTTCCCCCGGCTCGCCGAGCGGCGCACGCAGCGGGCGGGATCCCTGTCGGGTGGTGAGCAGCAGATGCTGGCCGTCGCCAGGGCGATGATGAGCCGCCCGCGGCTGCTCCTGTGCGACGAGCCGAGCCTCGGCCTCGCGCCGATCATCACCCAGGAGCTGTTCAGGGTGCTCGCCCAGCTCAGCGAGGAGCTCGAGATGGCGATCCTGCTCGTCGAGCAGAACGCCGGCATCTCGCTCAAGCTGGCCGATCGGGCCTACGTGCTCGAGACCGGAACGATCGTGGCGACGGGCACCGGCGACGAGCTGCTCGCCGACGACACGATCAAGCGGGCGTATCTGGGGGTGGTGGCCTGATGAACTTCTCCTTGTTCGTCGAGCGGGTCTTCAACGGCTTGTACGACGGGTCGATCTACGCCATGTTGGCGCTGGCGCTCGTCGTGATCTTCCGGGCGACCGGGCAACTCAACTTCGCCCAGGGCGAGATCGGCACGGCCGGCGCCTTCTTCGCGTCGACGCTGACGCTCGGCGGGATGCCCGTGTGGCTGGCGATCATCCTCGGGATGGCACTCGGTTATCTGATCTCCGCCGTGCTCGAACGCGCCGTCGTGCGCCCGATCGAACACCGCAACCCGTCGTCGGTCATCATCGCGTTGATCGGCGCATTCTTCCTGATCAACCAGATGGTCGCGATGATCTGGGGGGTCGACGCCCGCAAGCTGCCGAGCCCGTTCCCGAGCAAGAGCGGCGACTTCGTCCGCGTGTTCGGGGCCCCGATCCGATGGGAGCGCATCGGCACCATCCTCGTGCTGATCGTGCTCGTGTCGATCCTGTGGGTCCTGTTCAACAAGACCAAGGTCGGCCTGGCCATGCGGGCCGTGGCCAACAACCAGGAGTCGTCGAACCTCGCCGGCATCAGGGTCGGGCGGATCCTCGTGCTCGGCTGGGGGCTCGCCGGCGCGATCGGTGTGCTCGCCGCCTGCCTGCTGGCGCCGTCTGCCGGGCTGACCGGCACGCTGATGCTCGGGCCGTTCCTGCTCGCGTCGGTGGCTGCGGTGCTGGGCGGGCTCGACTCGCCGCTCGGCGCGGTGGTCGGCGGCCTCGTGATCGGCCTGGTGAAGGCCCTGTCGGTCGGGTACGTCTCGTGGCTCAACGGGATGCTGTTCCCGGTCATGCTCGTGATCCTCCTCGGGGTCCTCCTGTTCCGACCTGCCGGCTTGTTCGGCACCGAGCGTGTGGAGCGTGTGTGATGGCGCTGCCACTGCGGGTCACGAAGAACAGTGCGCTCCACTGGGCGGGGCGCATCGCGGTCTGGCTCGTCGTCGCCGGCTTGTTCTGGTGGGCGTCGAGCTCATGGTCGAACTCGAAGGTCGGTCTGCTCGCCGACGGCTTGATCATCGCCATCGCCGTCTCCGGTGTGAACGTGATCACGGGCTACACCGGCCAGCTCTCGCTCGGTCACTCGGCGTTCTTCGCCATCGGCGCGTACACATCGATGCTGCTGACGCAGGGGGTGATCTTCGACATGACGTGGTCGCCCGGCTGGACGCTGCCGGTCGCGGCGCTCGTGTGCTTCGTCATCGGCGCGGTCGTCGGCCTGCCGGCGCTGCGGCTGAAGGGCATCTACCTCGCGCTCACCACGTTGGTGTTCGTCGAAGCGGTACTCGCCCTGCTCCGCTACGAACCATGGGCAGGGGTCACCGGCGGGTCGCGGGGAATCAAGGGTTCGCGGTACGAGCCTCCGTCGTGGACCGGGCTCAACGGACGAGCCGACCTGAACACCTGGTTCCTCTGGCTCTCCGCCGGCCTCTTGCTGCTGATCGCCATCCTCGTGGGCGGACTGATCCGTAGCCGCATCGGCCGGGCGATGATCGCCACTCGCGACAACCAGACGGCCGCAGCCGTGATGGGCGTCAACCTGGCCCGCATCAAGACGATCACGTTCGGTGTGTCGGGTGCGATCACCGGCGTTGCCGGCAGCCTCTACGGCCTCAAGCTCGGCCTCGTCAACCCGGAGGTGCCGCTGTTCGGCCTCATCGGCGCGATCACGTTCGTGGTGGCCATGGTCGTCGGCGGCGCGGCGCAGGCGTGGGGCCCGCTGGTCGGGGCGCTCTTCTACACCTTCGTCAACGACTACGCCCGCACCATCGGCGAGAAGCCGTCCGACAACTTCCTGTTCGGCTGGTTCGTCGACGAGGGCACCAAGATCGTCGGCCTGGGCGGCATCGTGTTCGGCCTGCTGCTCATCCTCTTCGCCCGGTTCGCTCCCTACGGAGCCGTCGGCACCTACAAGCTGCTGCGCAGCCGGGTCGTCCAGGTGATCCCGACACCGCCGTCGGTCTCGGTGGCAACGCTCGTTCCCGCCGACGGCCTGACCACCGATGACCTCGGCACAGAGACTATGGTCGATGCGACTGGTTCGGAAGGTTCGGGTCGTGCCGAGCCCCCGTCGAACCAGCCGACAGCGTGACACCGCGTTTCAAGATTCCACACAACCCGAGGGGGAACACCACCATGAACCGACGCAAGCAACTCGTTGCCTTCGCCGCCGCGGGAGCACTCGTGCTCGCCGCATGCGGCAGCGACGACGACAGCGGCGACGACACGTCGACCGGGACCGAGGCGCCGGCCGGCACCGACGCTCCAGCCGACACCGACGCCCCGGCCGACACCGACGCCCCGGCCGACACCGACGCCCCAGCCGACACCGAGGCGCCGACCGACAGCGCGGTCACCACCGACGGCGACGCGTCGGGTGACGCATTCGCCGTCGACATCGATGCCTGCGACGACCCCGATGCGGCGAGTGCACCGATCGACGGCGTCAAGATCGGCACCTCGATCCCGCAGTCGGGTGGCCCGGCGGTGCTGTTCGCACCGTTGGGCGACGGCATGCAGGCCTACGTCGACTACTACAACACGGAGTTCGGCGGCATCGACGGTGTGCCGGTCGAGCTCGTGATCACCGACGACCAGTACACCGCCGATCTGACGGTGCAGAACGTCGACTCGCTGATCTTCGACGACGAGGTCGACATGTTCGCCGGCATCATCGGCTCGCCGAACAACCTCGCCATCATGGGTGACCTGAACGCGCAGTGCTACCCGCAACTGTGGAACGCCACCGGCGCTGCCGAGT
This sequence comes from uncultured Ilumatobacteraceae bacterium, assembly GCA_964651825.1. GTDB lineage: Bacteria > Actinomycetota > Acidimicrobiia > Acidimicrobiales > Ilumatobacteraceae > Sva-07. The sequence continues at coordinate 8,482 of CAZYWK010000116.1, forward strand.
GGGGTGACGTCGAGGGTCATCCGTGGACGAGCGGCCTCCTCGTGCCCTACGAGATCGAGTCGAAGGTCTGGGCCGACTACGTGCTCGACACCTATGGTGAGGGTGCCACCGTCGCGATCTTCGCGGTGAACAACGAGTTCGGCCTGTCCTATGTCGACGCGTTCACCGAGGCTGCCGAGGCCAACGGTCTGGAGATCGTGGCCACCGAGTCGATCGAGGCCGCCGATTCCGGCGCGCCGAGTGCGCAGATGACGAACCTCGTCGCCGCCGCACCCGACGCGATCCTGGCCGTTCCGCTCGGTGCCCAGTGCATCGCGTTCATGACCGAGCTCGGGAACGCAAAGGCGGCCAACGCCGACTTCGCGCCCGACGTGTACCAGACCGCAACGTGCGCCAACAAGGTGTTCTACGGCGCGGTCGCCAACGGTGGCAGCACCGGCGTGTTCACGTCGTCGAACCTGAAGGACGTCAACAGCCCGGACAACGCCGGTGACGAGGACGTGGCGCGCTACCTCACGGCGTTCGCCTCCACGGGCACCGACGCCGACCCGGGTGGCATCGCGGGTGCCGGCTGGATCGCCGCCGAGCTCGCCGTCCACGTGGCGCAGCAGGCGGCCGATGCCGGCAACCTCAGCCGTCAGGGCATCATCGACGCCGTGCGCAACATCGATTACAAGGCGTCGCTGCTGCGTGAAGGCCTGAACTTCCACATGGACGCGGCCGACGGCTACATCGCCGAAGGCACGCAGCTGGTGGTGTGGAACGGCGACACGGGCCTGTTCGAAGACACCGGTGAGGTCCTCGACTACGAGGGCGTGCTCGGCGTCTTCGGCGACTGATCGCATCGAGCCCGCCGGTCAGCTCCCTCAGGGGAGCGGGCCGGCGGGCTCGTTCGCGTCTCGGGTCTGATCAGTCGTCGCTCAGTTCGAAGCACTTGAACATGGCGTTGATGACCTCGGTCGGGGCCCCGTCGCCCTCCTCGCTCGATGCGAGATCGGCGAGGTCGAGGTCCTTCAGGCCGTCGCGCACGCAGTCCTCGTCGAATGCCTGCCCGCTGGCGCTGATCTGGGAGACGAACAGGTCGATGAGCTGCTCGTTGTCGAGGCATCCGAGCAGCTGGGTGCCGATCGCTTCGCCCTCCGCGCTGACGTCGGCGTCGCCATCGGGCCCGGCGGCCACGATCGCCTCGGCGTCCTCGTCGGACAATTGCCCGGCGAGATCGTTGACGCAGTCCTCGTCGAGCTCGACGC
>CAZYWK010000117.1:0-2155 GCA_964651825.1 uncultured Ilumatobacteraceae bacterium
CCACCGTCGGCGAGGTCGTCGCGGGCGACCATCGTGAGCACCGCGTGGTCGAGCCGCATCCGTTCGATCGCTTCGGCGACGCGGGCCGGCTCGTCGGCCTGCGGCGCGAGCGGATGCCGGGTGTCGACGAGGCAGAAGCCGCACGCGCGGGTGCAGCGCTCGCCGAGCACCATGAACGTGGCCGTGCCGTCGGCCCAGCACTCCGACAGGTTCGGGCAGCCGGCGTCCTCGCACACGGTGACGAGGCCGAGGTCGCGGATCGTGCGTTTGAGCGCCATCACGTCGTCGCCCAGTTGCACCTTCGGCCGCAGCCAGTCGGGCTTGCGGGTGGAGATCGACAAGCCGTCGGTGACACCGGCCTGTTCGAGACGCGCCACCGCCCGGTCGCCGACCGCCGCCGGCCGGATCACGTCGCCCGGCCCGCTCCCCCGCGAGAACGCCGACAGGTCGCGGCCGTCGGCGGCGTGTCGCCACGCGACGTCCTGGCGCTCGCTGTGCCCGTCGGCCCACCGCTCGGCGGCCAGCCGGGCGACGACGTCGACGACGTCGCTCATCGCCACGTCGATGCCCTCCTCGGCGAGTGATGTGACCGGCCGGTCGCCGATCCCGCAGGGCACGATGTGGTCGCGCATGTACGTGAGGTCGGTGGTGACGTTGAGGGCGAAGCCGTGCATCGTCCGCCCGTTGCGCAGGCGCACGCCGATCGCGGCGATCTTGCGCGGCACGACCGCCGGATCGGGATGGTCGACATCGAGCCACACGCCGGCGAACCCGGTGAGGCGCCCGGCGTTGGGGAGCCCGAGCTCGCGCAGCGCGTCGATGAGCAGCCCCTCGACGGCGCACACGTGACCGGCCGCGCCGAGGCGGTTGTCGACGTTCACGATCGGGTAGCCGACCAACTGGCCGGGGCCGTGGTAGGTGATGTCACCGCCCCGCTTGACCGGCACCAGCTCGGCGCCGACCGCGGCCGGCTCGCACTTCAGGTTGTGTTCGAGGTCGGCCCGCTTGCCGTGGGTGAACACGTGCGGATGTTCGAGCAGCAGCAGGTGCTGCTCGCAGCCGTTGTCGAACAGCGCCGTCTGTACCGCGAGCGCCTCGCGGTACGGCACGCGCCCGAGCCAGCGAACCCGCAGCGGACTCACAACTCGGTGGTCCAGTCCTTCGTCTCGAGGATCTCCTTGACCCGCTTGAGGAACCCGGCGGCGTAGGCGCCGTCGAAGGCCCGGTGGTCCCAGCTCATGGCGAGGTTGCCGACCGGGTGGATGGCGATCGCCTCGCCGCCGTCCGGACCGATGGTGACGACCGGCTTGCGCACGATGGCGTCGGTCGAGATGATGCCAACCTGCGGCTGGTTGATGATCGGCATGGTGAGCACCGAGCCGGCCGAGCCGTTGTTGGAGATCGTGAACGTGCCACCGGAGATCTCGTCGGGGCTGAGCTTGCGGGTGCGGGCCCGGTTGGCGAGATCGGAGATCTCGGTGGCGAGCGCGGCGAGCCGCTTGGTCTCGGCGTCGCGGATCACCGGGGCGAGCAGCCCCTCGTAGTCGAGGTCGACCGCGATGCCGAGGTCGATGAAGTTGTGGACGATCAGGTCGCGGTCGCCGACGCTGGCATTCAGGTGCGGAAACTCGCGCAGCCCGTCGATGATCGCCCGGGAGATGAACGGCAGGTAGGTGAGGCTGAAGCCGTGGCTCGCCTTCCACTCGTCCTTGACCGCGTTGCGCACGACATCGACGTTGGCGTAGTCGACCTCCACGACGCTGAACGCATGTGGGCTCGTGGCCTTGCTCATCACCATGTGGTTGCCGGTGAGCGTGCGGATCTTCGACAGTGGCACCGACGAGTCGCGCTCGCCCGCGGCGGGTGCCGCGGCAGCAGGTGCCGGCGCAGGAGCAGCGCCCGCGGGCGCCGCCGGCGCGGCGGGCGCGGCGGGGGCGGGCGGCGCGGCGGGAGCCGCCTGCGGGGATGCGGCCTGAGGTGTCGCGCCGGTCGCGTCGATGTGATCGAGCACATCGTCACGGGTGATGCGGCCACCAGGACCGGTGCCGGTGATCGCACCAGGATCGATGCCGTGTTCGTTGACCAGGCGGCGCACGACGGGCGACAGCAAGCGGTTGTCGCCGGCCGTGTCGGTTGCCGGTGCTGGCGGCGGCGG
>CAZYWK010000117.1:2255-9355 GCA_964651825.1 uncultured Ilumatobacteraceae bacterium
CGCGGCGGCGGGCGGTGCGGCTGGCGCTGGTTCGGGTGCGGCCGGTTCTGCTGGGGCTGCCGCCGGCTCGGGGTCCGCCGCGGGCTCGGCGGGTGCCGGTTCGGCGGGGGCGGCAGCCGGTGCCGCGCCGTCGCTGTCGCCGACGACGGCGATCACGGTACCGACGTCGACGGTGTCGCCCTCCTGCACGCGGATCTCGGTGAGCACGCCCGACACCGGCGAGGGAACCTCGGTGTCGACCTTGTCGGTCGACACCTCGAAGAGCGGCTCGTCGGCGTTGACGGAGTCGCCGACGTTCTTGAACCACTGCGTGATCGTGCCTTCGGTGACGGTTTCGCCGAGCTGCGGAAGCGTGACGTCTGCCATGTGATCGGTCCCTTTTCGTGTGGTCTGAGTGGTCGGTTGTGACTCGATGTGTTTGGTGCGGCGGTCAGCCGTTGAAGCTACGCCCGGTGAGCGCGAGGACGGTCTCGCCGAACAGCTCGCTCAGGCTCGGATGGGGTTGGATGAACTCGGCGATCTCGTCGACCGACGCCTCCCAGTTGACCGCCAGGTATCCGCCGGAGAGCTGCTCGGTCACCCAAGGCCCGACCATGTGGACGCCGAGCACCTGGCCGGCCGTGCCGTCGGGCCGCTTCTTGGCGATCACCTTCACGAGGCCCTCGGTCTCGCCGACGATCATCGCCCGGCTGTTGAACTTGAACGGGTGCTTCGACACGACGACGTCGTGGCCGGCCTCCTTGGCCGCCGCCTCGTCGGGCCCGGCCCACGCCACCTCGGGGTGGCAGTAGATGGCCCACGGCACCCGGTCGTAGCGCACCGGCAGCGGCGACTCGCCGAGGACGTGCTTGACCACGAGGATCGCCTCGGCGTAGCCGACGTGGGCCAGCTGCGGGGTGTTGATCAGGTCGCCGACGGCGTACACGCCGGGTTCGCCGGTGCGGCAGTACTCGTCGACCTCGACGAAGCCGCGCTGGTCGACCACCACGCCGGTGCCCTCCAGGCCGAGCTTGTCGGCGAACGGGCGCCGACCGACCGAGACGACGACGGCGTCGACTTCGACCGATTCGCCGTCGCCGAAGTTCACCGTCGTGCCGCCGGAGCCGTTGAGGGTGTGGCCGTTCACCATCACGCCGGTGCGGATGGCGATCTTCTTCTTCTTGAACGACTTCTCCACCACCTTGGCGAGGTCGGCGTCGAGGCCGGGCAGGATCTTCGGCAGGCCTTCGAGGATCGTCACCTCGCTGCCGAGGTCGGCGAACGTCGATGCGAACTCGCACCCGATCGCCCCACCGCCGATCACGGCGACACGCGCCGGGAGCTCGGTCAGGTCGAGCACCTCGTCGCTGGTCATGATCGGCCCGCCGCGCTCGAAGTTCGGGATCAGCCGGGGCACCGAGCCGGTGGCGAGGAGCACGGCGTCGCCGGTGATCGTGGCCGACGAGCCGTCGTTCATCGCCACGGTGACCGTGCGGTTGGCGCCGAGCGAGCCGATGCCGTTGAACACCTCGACCTTGCGGCCTTTGCACATCGCGGCGATGCCGTTGACGAGCCCTGCGACGATGCCCTGCTTGCGCTCCTGGGTGCGGGCGAAGTTGACGCCCGGCGACCCACCGGCCTCGATGCCGAAATCGGCCGCATGGTCGACGTGGCGCTTGACGGCGGCGGTCTCGAGGAAGGCCTTGGCGGGGATGCAGCCGCGGTTGAGGCAGGTGCCGCCGAGGGCGTCCATCTCGACGAGGGCGACCTTCAGACCGGCCGATGCGCCGTACAACGCCGCGCAGTAACCGCCCGGGCCACCACCGATCACCACCAGGTCGAATTGGTCACTCATCGACGTTCACCGTAGCGCCCGATCCGATCGCGGCGTCGGCCTGCGCGCCATCCGAGGTGTTGCCCGCAGTGCCAGGCGCGCCGTGTCAACCTGCCGGCAACCGCCAGTTCGCCTGATCGTCGCCGCGCCGCACCACCACGACCCGGCTGGTCGTGTCGGTGGCGCTGACGTCGAAGTCGAGCCGGCACGCCGTCACGTCCTCGGTGATCTCCGTGCACCGCCCGTCGGCGGGCGCGGTGAGCGGCGCCAGGCTGTGGTCGCCGGTGACGAGCCGGATCGAATCGAGGCCGTCCGGGTCGTCGACCCCACCGATCTCGACGTCGACGCCGTACCGGTCCTCGGCGGTGGCGTCACCGCCGAGGACCGTGATCGACACGTCACCGATCAGCGCCTTCTCGCCGACACCGATCGTCGGGACGGCGTTCGACTCGCTCGACAGTTGGAACAGCAGCACGCCACCGGCGACGAGGATCGCCAGCGCCGTGCCGACGGCCAACAGCAGCAGCGTGCGGGTCTTCATCGCCGCACGATGCTACGGCCGACTATTCGTAGATGCAGTCGAGCCAACGGTCGAACAGACCGTCCTGTGGCTCTTCGAAGCTGAACGGGTTGCGGCCCTCGGCGCACTCGGGGCGGAGATATTCCGGCGGCACGAGGTATTCCTCGACCGAACCGTCAGCGATGAGCGCGGTGAAGCACTCGTTCGCCACGACCAGCATCGACGTGTACTCCTCGTCGCTGAGGTCGTACTCCGACACCTTGCCCATCGCGACCTCACCGAGGCCGCAGTCGAGGAACTGCAACTCGACGGGCATGTAGTACTCCGGGATCACGCCATCGGCGATGCCCTGCTCGAGGCAGGCCGCGGCCTCCTCCGCGGTCGGGCTCTGCAGGCAGGCGCTGTAGGCCTCCTCGGCCGCTTCGAACTCCGCCGGGATCGTGTCGTCGACGAGCGGGTCGTCGATCGAATCGTCCGGGATCGAGTCGAATGTGATGTCGTCGTCGATCAGGTCGTCGAAGTCGTCACCGAACTCCTCGTCGAACTGCTGCTCGAACTGCTCCTCGTACACCGCGCCGGCCGATGCGATCGCCTTGCCGATCGTGTCGGCGGCCCGCTCGATCTCCTCGCGGTCGAGGGCGTGCGTCACGGCGAAGAACTGATCGAAGGCCGTGGCGATCGGGCTCACGTACCAGAGCCCGTCGACCTGCTTGACGGTGATCCCGGGCTGCTCGTAGTCGGACAGCACGTCGTCGTACAGCGCCTTGAGCTCGTCGAACGCTTCGTCGGCGCCGATGCCGGACAGGAGCTCTTCGACCTGCTGCAGGCCTTCGTTGGTGTTCGGGCACGCCTCCACGGTTTCGCCCTGCGCTTCGGCGGTGTAGCACCCGTCCTTGAACTCGACGGTGAACGGCACCGTCTCGGTCGTGTCTCCCGTCGGGTCGCTGACCTCGCCTTGGAGGTGGAAGTTCTCGACGAAGACCGAGCGGGTGCTCCCGCTGCCGGCGACGCGGTACTCGACCTCGGTGAACTCCATCTCGACCGGGATCTCGTCGAGTGCGTCCTGGGCCTCGTCGAGGAACAGCGGCGCGTAACGTTGCAGCGCTTCGGCTTCGTTCGGGTTGATGGCCCCGATGATCGCCGACAGGTCGAGCTGCTCGATCCCGTCGAGCACCACGCCGATCGCCGCTTCGGGCGACTCGCCGCCCAGCGGCACGATCCCGGTCTCGGGGATGTCACCCGCCCTCGCGGCCTGGCGGGCGTTCTCGGCGATCGAGTACATCATCGACAGGTACCAACGGCCGTCCTGTTCCACCGCGGTCACGGGGAACTCGAAGTCGAGTCCCGACTCGGTCTCGCGCACGTCATCGACACCTTCGAACGCTTCGCCGAAGTTGTCCTCCAGCAGGTTGCCGATCGGGAGCTCTTCGCCGTTGACGCTGACGGACGCGTCGGCCCGCATGGTGATGTTCACGATGTCGTTCACGTTCGTGCCGGCGACCGACACCGAACGGTCTTCGAGCACCACGTCGAAGCCGTCGAGGCCCTCCAACGAGGCGCCGTCGTCGAGCACCTCGAGGCGGCGGAGCTCGTCGAACAGCTCCTGGGCCGGATCACCGAACGTCTCGCGCTCGCCCGGCAGGAGGAGGTCGATCACGCCGAGGAAGTCTTCCTGGTCGAGCGATTCCATCACCGCCTCACCGAGCTCTTCCGGGCTGGCCGCGCCGCCCGAGTTGTCGCCCGACATCTGGCTGACGGCGAAGACACCGGCCCCACCGACCGCGAGGACACCGATCACGGCGCCGACCAGCACCTTCTTGCTGCGACCCGAACCTCCGGCGGACTGGCCGTCGGCCGGCGACTCGGTCAACGGCGGCGGCGGAACCGAACCTCGTTCATCCGGCCCCGTCCCCGACGAACGAGGTGTGGTCAGCGGCTCCGTCGGCAACTCGGGAGTGGTGGGCGGAGGGGTGGAACCCGCTGGCAGGGTCGGCTCCGACGGCAGCTGGGGCTCCTGCCCCGGCGGCATCCAGCCTGGCGTCGTGTCGTCACTCATGCGGTCGAACCGTATCCGACGGGTGTCGGCCTGCCTCGGTCACCTTCCGGGGACCACTCCCCGGCCCGATCCGGGCAGGGGCCGGCGGCGGCGTACGCTGAACCGATGCGGATCGCGGTGACCGGAGCGACTGGACTCATCGGCTCGGCGCTCGTCCCGCACCTCCGTCGCCGCGGTCACGATGTGACCAGAATCGTCCGCCGGCGCGGCAGCGAGCCCGCCGACATCGTGTGGTCGCCGGCCGACGGGCAGCTCGACGCGCACGCGCTCGAGGGCATCGATGCGGTGATCCATTTGGCCGGTGCGGGCATCGCCGATCATCGCTGGACCACCGCGTACAAGCAGACACTGCTCCAGAGCCGGACCGCCGGGACCCAACTGATCGCCCGCACCATCGCCGAGTCGGCCGACCCACCGCAGGTGCTGCTGTCCGGCTCGGCGATCGGGATCTACGGCGCGCGTGGGGACGAGGTGCTCGACGAGTCCGCGGACACAGGGACCGGGTTCCTCGCCGACCTCTGCCGGGCCTGGGAGGCAGCGACCGCACCGGCCTCCGAGGCGGGTGTCCGGGTCGCCCATCTCCGCAGTGGCATCGTGCTGTCGGGCGAGGGTGGCGCCCTGCGCAAGCAGCTGCCGCTCTTCAAGTTCGGGCTCGGCGGGAAGATGGGCTCCGGGCGGCAGTGGCAGAGCTGGATCTCGATCGAGGACGAGGTCGGTGCGATCACGCACCTGCTCACCTCCTCGGTGTCCGGCCCCGTCAACCTCACCGCGCCGGCGCCGGTCACCAACGCCGAGTTCACCGACGCGCTCGGCACGGTCCTGCACCGCCCCACCGTGCTGCCGATCCCACGCTTCGGACCCAAGCTGCTCCTCGGCGCCGAGCTCGCCGAGAACCTGCTGTTCGCGGGCCAACGTGTGGTCCCGCGGGTACTGCGCGACGACGGGTACGAGTTCCGCCGTCCCGATCTCGCCGACGCCCTGCAAGCCGCGCTGGCGTGACATCGTGCTCGGATGACCCGCGCGGTCTTGCTTGTGAATCGCAACTGTTGCGTGCCACAACGGTTGTGGGGGTAGGCTGAGGTCATGACGGACTGGCTGACCCCGGCCGAGATGCGGGCGTGGCGCGCGTACATCGGCACCTACGCCGACCTGGCCGGCGCGTTGGAGGCCGATCTGGTCGCGCACGGCGTCGATCTCGGCGACTACCAGGTGCTCGTCTACCTGTCCGAGGTCGATGCGCACGAGATGCGGATGTGCGATCTCGCCGAACGGCTGCAACTCTCGCCGAGCGGCCTGACCCGGCGCCTCGACGGCCTCGTGAAGTCCGGCGCCGTGGTCCGGCGAGGCTCCGAGGTCGATCGGCGGGTGATGATGGCGGTGCTCACCGACGCCGGGCGCGCGACCCTCGAACGCGTCGCCCCGCACCACGTCGCGAGCGTCCGTCGCCGATTGTTCGACCACCTCGACGACGCCCAGGTCGCCGCGCTCGAATCGATCTTCACCGCGATCAGCGAAGCGCTCCACGCCGATCCGGCGTGCGCCGGTCGCACGACCGCGCTCGCCACCGGCGCCTCGTCGTGACCGTCGAGCTCCCTCGCGGCTTTCGGAGCTACGTCGCGAACATCGGCATCAAGGACGACACCGACGACCTCGTCGTGGTGGCCGCCGACCGACCGGTTCCGGTCGCCGCGCTGTTCACGAGGAGCCGGTTCGCCGGGCCGAGCGTGCTGCTGTCGCGGGCCCACGCGGCCAACGGCCTCGCCCGAGCCGTGGTCGTCATCTCGAAGAACGCCAACGTCGCCACCGGCCAGCAGGGCCACGACGACGCTGCCGAGGTCGCCCGCGGCGTCGCCGAACGACTCGGCTGCCAGGTCGACGACGTGCTCGTCACCTCGACCGGCGTGATCGGGCGCACCTACCCGATCGAACGGGTCCGGGACGGGCTGGCGGCCATCCCGTCGCCGTTGCCGCGCACCGACGCCGAGGGACCGGCGGTGGGCATGATGACCACCGACACGGTGGCCAAGATCGCTGTGGCCGAGGTCGCCGGTTCGTCGGCCCGCGTCGTCGGAGTGGCGAAGGGCGTCGGGATGATCGAGCCCGACATGGCCACCCACATCTCGTTGCTGTTCACCGATGCGGCCGTCGAGCAGCCAGTGCTCGAGGAGATCTACCGCCGCATCGTCGACACGACGTTCAACGCGATGAGCGTCGACACCGACACCTCCACCAGCGACTCGACGATCATCCTCGCGTCCGGTGAGGCGGGCGCGGTCGATGTCGGGGCCTTCGAGTCCGCAGTGCGGGCCGTCGCGCTCGAGCTGACCAAGCAGATCGTGCGCGACGGCGAAGGCGCGCAGTCGCTCATCGAGGTACGGGTCGATCGGGCGCGCGACGCCGCCCAGGCCAAGCGCGTGGCCAAGGCGATCGTCAACTCACCACTCGTCAAGACGGCAGTGCACGGCGGCGACCCCAACTGGGGCCGCGTGGCGATGGCGATCGGCAAGTGCAGCGACGACACCGACATCGACCAGGACACGGTCGTCATCCGGTTCGGCGCCCACGAGGTGTACCCCCGCGAGCTCGACGACGCCGACCTGGCCGCGCTGTCGACCTACATGAAGGGGACCGACGTGCTGATCCACGTCACGCTCGGCACCGGCCAGGCCGAATCCACCGTGTGGGGCTGCGACCTGAGCGCCGAATACGTC
>CAZYWK010000118.1:0-9019 GCA_964651825.1 uncultured Ilumatobacteraceae bacterium
GCACTGCGTGAGCTCCTCCGCGACTCGCCTGACCTTCGGGCGTCGGGAGCTTGGTGGTTGTGACCTCGCACGATCCAGCGTTCTCGGTCAGATCGTTCCCGGTTTCCGGGACGAATCTGACCGAGAACGTCGACTGCCGCCGGGCCGGGTGGACGTGACGACGAGCGGTTCAACAACGCGGCGGACCGTGCCGATGAGTTGAGCATCGATCATGCAACCCCCTACACGCTGGCGAGCCGCGCCCGGTGGCTCGTCGTGCTGGCTGGCGTCCTCGCGCTGGTCTACTTCGTGCTACCTGGCGGGACGGGCGCCGAGGCGATCCGTGTCGTCGCTCCGGCGATCGGCGTCGGCGCGGTGCTGATGGGTGTGGCCTCCTACCAGCCTGAACGCACGCTGCCGTGGGCGTGCATGGCGATCGCCCTCGGCTGTCTCGCGGCCGGCAGCGTCGTCTGGTCGACCCTCTACTTCGCCGGCCGTGAGACGTTCCCCTCGATCGCCGACCCCTTCCATCTCGCTGCCGCGGCGCTGCTCGTGGCGACCGCGACGATGCTCGGCCACGACACCGCGGCAGAGGACGCACTGAGCGGCATCGAGACCGCCATCGTCGGCATCGCCGTCGGGGTTGGTGTCTGGCTCATCGTGATCGAGCCGTTCTTGAACGACCGCGACTTCCCCCTGGGCGACCGGGTGTGGGCCGCCTCGGTACCGCTGCTCGACGCGCTCGCTCTGGCGATCGCCATCCGGACCGCTGTCCAGGTGCGCTTCCGCTACCCGTCGGCAATCCTCCTCGCGGTCGGCCTGGGAGTCCAGTTGATGGCCGACGTGACGCGGAGCGTGGCCGAGCTCCGTGACACCTTCACGCCCGGTAGCGCGGTCGCGGCGCTGTCGGTGGCCGCACCGCTGATGCTGGCTGCGGCCGCACTCGACCCGACGATGGCCAAGACCCACCTGCCGGAGGACGAACCCGACTCGGTCGGCTTCGGCCGCGTGGTGTGGCTGAGCGTGGCCGCACTGACCCCGCTGACGGTGCTGTTCGCGCTGACCGTCAGCGACCTCGGCAGCCAGGCCACCCGCACGGTCGCCGCACTCTGCTCGGTGGTCGTGGTGGTGCTGTCGCTCGCCCGGATGTGGGCGCTCGTCGCACGGGTCCGCCAACTGACCGAACGCCAGGGTCAGGATCGCTTGGCGGCCATGGTCGAGCATTCGAGCGACGTCGTGATGCTCGTCAACGCCAACGGCCAGATCCAGTACGCCAGTCCGGGCCTCGTGAGCACCCTCGGGCATCGGGGCAGCGACTGGCTCGGCCGCCCGCTGATCGACCTCGTCGCGAGCGACGACCGCGACGCGTCGGCGCTCGAGCTCCAGCGGGTGCTGCAGCTCGGCCAGGCAAGCACGGTCAAGTTCGAGGTGAGCCTCGTACGTGTCGATGGTCAGCGCCGGCGGATGGAGGCGACCATCGCCAACCTTCTCGGCGGCGACGCGGTCGACGGGCTGGTGGCCACGTTTCGTGACGTGACCGAGCAACGCAACCTCGAACGCCAACTCAGCCACAGGGCGTTCCACGACGAGCTCACCGGGCTGGCCAACCGGGCGCTGTTCCTCGATCGCATGGATCACGCCCTGCGGGTGGCTCGCCCGGAGACCGATCCGCTCGTCGTGCTGTTCGTCGACCTCGACGACTTCAAGTCGGTCAACGACGCCCTCGGCCACGGGGTGGGTGACCAGCTGCTCCGGGCGATCGCCGATCGCATTCGCCAGGTCACTGCGACCGGCGATACCCCTGCCCGCCTTGGTGGCGACGAGTTCGCGATCCTGCTCGAGGACCGGGGCGGGGTCGACCGAGCGATCGATGTGGCCGAGGGATTGCTGCGACTCCTGCGGGAACCCGTGGCGCTCGCCGGCTACGAGCTCGCCGTACTGGCGAGTGTCGGCGTCGCCGTCGCCTCTCCCGGCATGACGACGTCGGGCCTGCTCCGCGACGCCGACATCGCGATGTACGAGGCCAAGCGCGCCGGCAAGAGCCAGATCAAGATCTTCGACCCGGCCATGCGCCTGTCGGCCACCCGGCACCTCGAGTTCCGCAGTGAGCTCGGGCTGGCGATCGAGCGTGGGCAGATGCGGTTGGTGTTCCAGCCGATGATCGAGCTCGCGACGGGAGGGGTCGTCGGCGCCGAAGCCCTCATCCGTTGGGAGCATCCGACCCGCGGGGTCGTGCCACCTGACGAGTTCATCCCGATCGCCGAGCGTGCCGGCCTGATCGGCCCGATCGGGGAGTGGGTGCTCGACGAGAGCTTCCGCCAAGCTGTGAAGTGGCAGGCGAGCGGGCGCCGAGGGGTGAGCGTGAACGTGTCGGCCCTCCAGATCCGACAGGACGACTTCGTCGAGCAGGTGCGCGGCGCGCTCGAGCGTCACGCCCTCGATCCGGCGCTCGTGACGTTGGAGATCACCGAGACGATGTTCGTCGATGAAGTGGAAGCGTCGAACGGCAAGCTCGCCGAGCTCCGCGAGCTCGGCATCCGCATCGCGATCGACGACTTCGGCACCGGCTACTGCTCGTTGTCGTACCTCCAGCGCTTCCCCATCGACATCGTGAAGATCGATCGTCGTTTCGTGGAGGAGCTCGGTGAGGAGAAAAAGAGCTCTACGCTCGCGTCGATGATCCTGCAGATGACGTCGGCGCTCGGGGTGACGAGCGTCGCCGAGGGCATCGAGAACCGAGCCCAGCTCCACGTGTTGCGCACGCTCGGGTGTGACGTCGGTCAGGGCTACCTGCTGTCGAGACCGCTCGAAGCCGCCGATCTCGCGCAGCGTTTCGGCCTCACGGTCGACGCCGGTTCGCGCTCGACGTCCTGACCGTGTCAACCCAGCCGAAAGTGCCCGGGCCGTTGCGGATCGGGCTCGTGAGCCCCTACAGCCTGTCGGTGCCCGGTGGGGTTCAAGCTCAGGTGCTCGGCCTCGCCCGTGAGCTTCGCCGGCGGGGCTACGAAGCGCGGGTGCTCGGGCCCTGTGACGGGCCGCCACCGGACAGTTTCGTCACCCCGCTCGGCAACTCCTTGCCGACGGCGGCCAACGGCTCGATGGCTCCGCTCGCACCCGACCCTCCAGCGGCGCTGCGCACGCTGCGGGCCCTGAACGACGAGCAGTTCGATGTGATCCACCTCCACGAGCCGATGGCGCCGGGCCCGACGATGACGGCACTGCTCGTGCACCGGGCGCCGACGGTGGGGACGTTCCATGCCGCCGGTGTGTCGTTCGGCTACCGGCTGCTCGAGCCGGCGCTCCGGCGGATCGTGCGCCGGCTCGACCATCGCGTCGTGGTGTCGAAGGACGCCCGCGCCTTGGTCCAGCAGTACGTCGGTGGCGAGTACGAGGTCCTGTTCAACGGCGTCGACCTCGAAGCGATCCGGTTCGGCGGCGATCCCGGCCGCTCCCGCCGCGACTCGTCCCACCGTCTCCCGGGGTCGGGCGCCCGACCGTCGATCTTCTTCTGCGGACGCCACGAGCATCGCAAGGGCCTGTCGGTGCTGCTCGATGCCGTCGGCTCGATGAGCGTGCCGGTCGAGGTGTGGGTGGCGAGTGATGGTCCCGAGACCGCCTCGTTGATGCAGCAGCACGCCGGGAACGACTCGATCGTCTGGCTGGGCCGCATCTCCGAAGCGGAAAAGATCGCCCGCCTGCGGTCGTGCGACGTGTTCTGCGCTCCCTCGCTCGGTGGAGAATCGTTCGGCGTCGTACTGATCGAGGCGATGGCTGCAGGGTCGACGGTGGTGGCGAGCGCCCTCGACGGCTATCGCAACGTCGCGACCGACGACCGCGACGCGTTGCTCGTCGAACCGGGCGACTCCCAGGCGCTCGCGGCGGCGCTTGGCCGAGCCGTGACCGACCGGGACCTGTCGACTCGGTTGCGGGCCGCCGGCGCCAGGCGAGCGGAGGACTTCGCCATGACCCGCCTGGCCGAGCGCTACCTCGAGATCTACGACGAGATCCGGCGTCGCCCGGCGGAGATGTGAGCCCGCAACGGCTGTTCGCGCCGGTTGGTGCCGGCCCCCACATCCTCGGTTGGTGAGCGACGACGCCGTAGGCTGAAGCGCCTATGTGGATCGCCATCATCGTCATCGTCATCGTTCTGGTGATCGTTGCTGTCCTGATCGGCATGTACAACGGCCTCATCCGGAGCCGGAACCAGATCGACAACGCCTGGTCGCAGATCGACGTCCAGCTCAAGCGCCGTCTCGATCTCATCCCCAACCTGGTCGAAACGGTCAAGGGGTATGCCGCTCACGAGAAGAGCACGCTCGACGCCGTCATCACCGCCCGCAATGCCGCGGTTGCCGCTCCCGACACGCCCCACGCCCAGGCCGAGGCCGACAACGTGCTCACAGGCGCGTTGCGCCAGGTGTTCGCACTCAGCGAGGCCTACCCCGACCTGAAGGCCAACCAGAACTTCCTCGCCCTGCAGGAAGAACTGACCGCCACCGAGGGGCGGGTCGCCTACGCGCGGCAGTTCTACAACGACAGCGTGCTCACCTACAACAACAAGATCCAGCAGGTGCCGACCAACATCTTCGCCAACATGCTCAACTTCGAAGAGCGCGAGTACTTCGAGACCGAAGACGCGGCCAGAGTCGCACCGACGGTCGAGTTCTGAGCCCCCGCACGGGGTTCCCGCCGCATGTTTGAACTGATCCGCGCGAACAAGCGCCGCAGCGTCCTGCTCGTTTTGGGCTTCGTGCTCATCGTCGTCATCGTCGGCACGATCATCGGGCTGATCTTCGGCAACGGGCCACTGTTCGCCATCATCGCCCTCGTGTTCGGCGCCGCTGTCGCGTTCGGCTCGTACTGGAACGCCGACAAGATCGCCCTGCGGGTCAGCCGCGCCCACCCGGCGCCGCCGGAGCAGTACCAGCGGCTGCACAACCTCGTCGAAGGTCTGTGCATCGCCGGCGGGCTGCCGAAGCCCGGCATCTACGTGATCGACGACCCGGCCCCGAACGCGTTCGCCACGGGGCGCAACCCGCAGCACGCGGCGATCGCTGTGACCACCGGCCTGCTCGAGAAGATGAACCGGGTCGAGCTGGAAGGCGTCGTGGCCCATGAATTGAGTCACATCCGCAACTACGACATCCTCGTGTCGACCCTGGCCGTCACCATGGTCGGCGCAGTGGCGCTGATGTCCGACATGGCGGTGCGCACGATGTGGTGGAACGGCGGGCGGATCCGCCGCGGCGGCGACCACAACAATGGCAACAATCCACTCGCCTACGTGGGGTTTCTCCTCCTGATCCTGGCGCCGATCGTGGCCAAGGCGATGCAGGCCACGATCTCGCGCAGCCGTGAGACGCTCGCCGACGTGAGCGCCTGCCAACTCACGCGCTACCCGCCCGGTCTGATCTCCGCGCTCGAAAAGTTGAAGGCCGACACGACGGTGACGCATTCCGCGTCCACCGCTACGGCACACTTGTGGATCGAACAGCCCATGAGCGGCGTCGGCGACGACGGCAAGCTCGGCGGCATCCACCGCCTCTTCGATACCCACCCCCCGCTCGACGAGCGGATCGCGCTACTGAGAGAACTTTGATCCGATGAAATTCACCCGCCCAGCCCTGCTCCTCGCCGTCGGCGCCCTGACGGTCGCCGCCTGTGGCGGCAGCAGCGAGGCCGACGAGACCACCACGATCGCACCGACCACCACGGCGGCGCCGACCACGACCGTCAAGGCAACCACCACTACGTCGTCCTCGTCGACCTCGACGACGTCGACCACCATTCCCGAGGTCATCCGCCAGCCGCTCACCGGCGAGCCGCTCGCCAGCGCGGACGAGATCCTCCAGCGGCCGGCGCTGGTCGCCAAGATCGACAACGTCAACGCCCGCCAGAACCACACCGGGCTCGCCGTCGCGGACATCGTCTACGAGGAGATCGTCGAAGGCCGGGCCACGCGCTTCGCGGCGGTGTTCCACTCCCAGAGCGCCGACCCGATCGGGCCGATCCGTTCCGGCCGCACGCAGGACGTGCTGCTGTTCTCGTCGTTCAACTCGCCGCTGTTCGTGTGGAGCGGTGGCAACGGTGGCGTCACCAGGGCGATCGACGAATCGACGCTGGTCAACATGGGCCCGAACCACGCCAGTGGCTACTACCGCGGGCCCGGAACGGCCCCGCACAACCTCTACAACTCCACGGACGCCATCTGGCTCCAGACGCCCGAGGATCAGCCGGGGCCTCCCGGCCAGGAGTTCCAGTACCTGCGCGAGGGCGAGACGTTCCCCGGCGACCCGTCGGCCGGCACCGCGTTGAGCGTCGGCAGTACGAAGGTCGATTGGGAGTGGAACCCGGAGACGAAGAAGTTCGACCGGTCGCAGAGCGGAACACTGCACGTCGACAAGACCTACGGACAGATCGCCGCCACCAACGTCGTGATCATGGGTGTCAACTACCAGCCGAGCGCGGTCGACAACCGCAGCCCGGAGGCGCAGGTCGTCGGCGAAGGCCCGGTGTTCATCTTCAGCGACGGCAAGGTGATCGAGGGCCGTTGGTCACGTGACAACATCTACGTGCCGATCCAGTACCACGACCTCGACGGCGAGATCATCGCCGTCAACGTCGGCAACACGTGGATCGAACTGGCCGAAGAGGTGTCCACGCTCGACCCGGCCAAGACCGGTGTCGACATGATCATCAAGCCGGCTGCCGAGTAGTCGCAGCACCCGGCCCGGCGAAATGGCCAGGCTGGTTGCGGCGAGCGGTCAGTACCATGGACCCATGAGCGACGCACGGAGCACCGGCACGTTCCAGGTCAAGCGGGGCCTGGCGGAGATGATGAAGGGTGGCGTCATCATGGACGTCGTCACTCCCGGTCAGGCCAAGGTTGCCGAGGACGCGGGCGCGGTCGCCGTGATGGCGCTCGAGCGTGTCCCGGCCGACATCCGCCGTGACGGCGGCGTCGCCCGCATGAGCGACCCGGAGATGATCGAGGGCATCAAGGAGGCCGTCTCCATCCCGGTGATGGCCAAGGTGCGCATCGGTCATTTCGTCGAGGCCCAGATCCTCCAGGCGCTCGGCGTCGACTTCGTCGACGAGTCCGAAGTGCTGACCCCGGCCGACGAGGCCCACCACATCGACAAGTTCGCCTTCGACGTACCGTTCGTGTGCGGCGCGACGAACCTCGGCGAGGCGTTGCGACGCATCTCCGAGGGTGCGGCGATGATCCGCTCGAAGGGCGAGGCCGGCACCGGCAACGTCGTCGAGGCGGTCCGTCACCTCCGCTCCATCGTCGGCGACCTGAAGCGCATCACCCAGGCCGACCACGCCGAGCTGTTCGAGTGGGCCAAGCGCCTCCAGGCCCCGCTGCCGCTGGTGCAGGAGATCGCCGAGACCGGCAAGCTCCCGGTGCCACTGTTCTGCGCCGGCGGCCTCGCCACCCCGGCCGACGCCGCGCTGGCGATGCAGCTCGGCGCCGAGGCAGTGTTCGTCGGCTCCGGCATCTTCAAGTCGGAAGACCCCTCGCCGCGGGCCAAGGCGATCGTCGAGGCGACCACGCACTTCAACGACCCCGACATCCTCGCCAAGGTGAGCCGCGGGCTCGGCGCGCCCATGACCGGCATCGAGATGGACGCCGTCAACCAGCGCTACGCCGACCGGGGCTGGTGACGCGATCGATCGTCCAGTCGTTCCTCGCCCGATCCTCCCGCGCCCGATCGTGGGGGTGCTGGCTCTGCAGGGGGCGTTCGACGCGCACCGGCAACGGCTGATCGAGCTCGGCGCCGACGCCCGGCTCGTTCGCACCCCGTCGGAACTCGACGCCGTCGACGCGCTCGTGCTGCCCGGCGGCGAGAGCACGACGATGTCGAAGCTGCTCGACACGAGCGGTCTGTTCGAGCCGCTGGCCAAGCGCATCGCCGACGGCATGCCGCTGCTCGGCACGTGTGCGGGGATGATCCTGTGTGCCACCGACGTGCTCGACGGCCGGCCCGACCAGCACGGCTTCGAACGGCTCGACCTGACCGTGCGACGCAACGGCTACGGCCGCCAGCTCGACAGCTTCGAGGCCGACCTCGACGTTGCCGGGTTCGATGCGCCGTTTCACGCGGTGTTCATCCGAGCCCCGCTGGTGGTGCGGGTGGGCGAGGGGGTCGAGGTACTCGCCGAACACGACGGAGTGCCTGTTCTGCTGCGTGACGGAAGCTGTACCGTTGCAGCGTTCCATCCCGAGCTGACCGACGACGGCCGGTTGCACGAGATGTTCATCAACTCGCTCGCGAATCACGCAATCACGGAGTAATCACATGTCCGGCCATTCCAAATGGGCAACGATCAAGCACAAGAAGGGCGCCGCCGACAAGGCCCGCGGCAAGCTCTTCGCCAAGCTGGCCCGCCAGATCGAGGTGTCGGCCAAGACCGGTGGCGACATCGACTCGAACCCGACGCTGCGCACCGCGGTGCAGAAGGCCAAGGCGGCGCGGATGACAAACGACGCCATCGACCGGGCGATCAAGCGCGGCACCGGCGACGCCGACGGCGGCACCTACGAGAGCATCATGTACGAGGGCTACGCGCCCGGTGGCGTGGCGCTGATGATCGACGTGCTCACCGACAACCGCAACCGCACCGGCTCGGAGGTGCGCAACGTGTTCAGCAAACTCGGCGGCTCGATGGCCGAGCCGGGCGCTGTCGGCTGGCAGTTCGGGCGGCGCGGGGTGATCGTCACCGGCGACGGCGTCGACGAGGAGCAGGTGATGATGGTCGCCATCGAGGCCGGCGCCGACGACGTGCTCGCCGAGGGCGACGGGTTCCGGATCATGACCGACCCGCACGTGGTGTACGACGTGAAGGCCGCGCTCGACTCGGCGGGCATCGAGGTCATCTCGGCCGACTCGCCGATGGTGTCGGAGAACCTTGTGCCGATCACCGACCTCAAGGACGCGAAGGCGGTGCTGCGCATCCTCGAGGCCCTCGAAGACAACGACGACGTCCAGGACGTGTTCTCCAACTTCGACATCAGCGACGAGCTCATGGAAGCCGC
>CAZYWK010000119.1:0-8940 GCA_964651825.1 uncultured Ilumatobacteraceae bacterium
GGGGATGCACGTGGGGTGGATCTGCGTGTAGCAGGGGTTGGCGAACGCCGCGCCCCGGCGGTGGGCCCGCCACGCCGCGGTGACGTTGCAGTTCATCGCGTTGGTCGACAGGTAGAACACGTTGCCGTACCCGCCGGTGGCGAGCACGACGGCGTGGGCCGAGTGTGAGGAGAACTCGCCGGTCATCAGGTCGCGGCACACGATGCCGGCGCACCGGCCGTCGATGTTGACGACGTCGACCATCTCCATGCGGTTCCACAGCTTGACGTTGCCGAGGCCGATCTGGCGGGCCAGCTGCTGGTACGCGCCGATCAGCAACTGCTGGCCGGTCTGGCCGCGGGCGTAGAACGTGCGGCTCACCTGGGCGCCGCCGAAGCTGCGGTTGTCGAGCAGGCCGCCGTACTCACGGGCGAACGGCACGCCCTGCGCGACCATCTGGTCGATGATGTCGACCGACACCTGGGCGAGGCGATGGACGTTGGCCTCACGGGCGCGGAAGTCGCCGCCCTTGACCGTGTCGTAGAACAGCCGGTAGATGCTGTCGCCGTCGCCCTGATAGTTCTTCGCCGCGTTGATGCCGCCCTGGGCGGCGATCGAGTGGGCGCGCCGCGGGGAGTCGTGGAACGTGAACGCCTCGACCTGGTACCCGAGCTCACCGAGTGTGGCGGCCGCGGACGCGCCGGCGAGGCCGGTGCCGACCACGATCACCTTGAACTTGCGCTTGTTGGCCGGGTTGACGAGCTTCTGGTGGGCGATGTAGTTGTCCCACTTCTCCTCCATCGGCCCTTCGGGGATCTTGGAATCCAGCGTGAGCGTCATGAGCCCGCCTCCTCTGCCTCGTGACCCTCGACGCAGCACGTGATGGCTGCGGGGTCGAAGTCGATGATCCCCGCCTGGACGGCGATCGGGATCGAAACGTTGCCCACCACGATGATCGTGGCCAGCCCGGCGGCGAGCCCCTGACGCCACGAATTCAGCTTCGGGTTGTTGAGCCCGAGCGACTGGAACAGCGACCAGGTGCCGTGGAATAGGTGGATGCCGAGCGCGATGTTGGCGACGATGTAGAGGATCGCGACCGGCAGTCGCGACAGCGAGGTGTCGAGGTTCCAGTACACGGCGCCGCGGATGAAGTCGGGGTTGGCGAACCCCCACGTGAGGTCGGCGAGGTGCCAGGCCAGGAAGAGCAGCACGATGATGCCGGTCCAGCGCATCGTTCGGCTGGCGAAGTTGGCGACCTGATAGTCACGGGCGCTCTGGTACTTGACCGGCCGCGCCTTGCGGTTGAGGACCGTGAGCGACCACGCCGCGTGCAGGTGGAGGAGGACCGCACCGATGAGCAACAGCCGCAGCCCCCACAGGAAGTAGGTGCGGGGAAGGATCGGCACGAGCAGGTCGCGCAGGAACTCGCCGTAGATGTCGATGTCGTAGACGCGCTCGTCGCCCTCGGTGATCACCCCGAGGTACGCCTTGAGGTTGCCGACCATGTGCCCGAACACGAACCCGATGCCGATGATCCCGGTGATCGCCATCACGTACTTCTTGCCGACGGCGGTCGAGTAGAGATCGATGAGGAGCGGGCGCTTCTTCCGCTTCCTGGTGGCCGTGCCCGAAACCGGGCCGCGGCTCAACGTTTGTGCCATGCCGTGAAAGTTATCCGCCACGTGTAGCCCGGTCCCCAATCGGGTCCCGGTGGGCAGGTTCGATACGACACACGACTTGGATGTACGGCCGGCCGACGACCATCATGTTCCGATCCCTCGACGGGATCCGTCACGAACCGCCGCCAGGAGGAACACCCGTGGACGTCGTCCCGTATCTCGCCGCAGCATCAGGAGTCGCCGCACTGCTCCTCGCGTTCTACTACTACCGGCTCGTGGAAGCCGAGTCGCCCGGCAACGAGCGCATGGTCTTCTTGATGACCGAGATCCAGAAGGGCGCCAAGGCGTTCCTGCACAAGGAGTACCAGTGGGTCGCGGTGTTCGTAGTCGCGATGATGATCCTGCTCGCGGTCGTCATCACCCCATTGGCGGCGATCACGTATCTGCTCGGCGCCGTGCTGTCGGCGGGCGCCGGCTACGTCGGGATGTCGGTGGCCACGATCGCCAACGCCCGCACCGCCGAAGCAGCCAAGGATGGTCCGGGCAGGGCGCTGCCGATCGCGTTCCGCGGTGGTGCCGTGATGGGCTTCACGGTGGCCGGCCTCGCGCTGGTCGGGTTGGCGTCGACCTACCTCGTGATGGTCGTGTGGTTCGAGGTCGACGACGCGTTCGAGATCTTCACGGCGTACGGCCTCGGCGCCTCGTCGATCGCACTGTTCTCCCGTGTCGGAGGTGGCATCTACACCAAGGCGGCCGACGTCGGTGCCGACCTCGTCGGCAAGGTCGAAGCGGGCATCCCCGAGGACGACCCCCGTAACCCGGCGACGATCGCCGACAACGTGGGCGACAACGTGGGCGACGTGGCCGGCATGGGTGCCGACCTCTTCGAGTCGTACGCCGGCTCGATCATCGCCCCGATCTCGCTCACCGCGTTCGCCGTCGGCATCGGCGCGGATCAAGCCGGGCTCGACGGCGTGCTGCCCCTGCTCGTCTTCCCGTTCGCCATCGCCTTCGTCGGCATGGTCGCCTCGATCATCGGTTCGTTCTTCGTCAAGGGTGGCGACTCGACCGACATCCACGCCCTGAGCCGAGCGCTGCACATGGGCACCAACGTGGCGATGGTCATCACGGCAGTGGCCAGCGTGGGTGCCGCGTTCTGGCTCTTCTCCGACGACGAGTTCTTCGACAACCCGATCGGTCTCGCCATCTCGGTGATCGGCGGCCTCGTGGTGGGGTGGGGCCTCGGCAGGTGCGCGGAGTACTACACGTCCGATCGGTTCGGCCCGGTCAGGAAGATCGCCAACCAGGCCGAGACCGGCCCGGCGACCACGATCCTCGGTGGCATCAGCACCGGCATGGTGTCGGTCGCCGCGTCGGTCGCTCTGATCCTCGTCGGCGTCGGTGTCGCCTACTGGGGCGGCCAGGTCACCTTCGCCGCCGGGGCCGACGACTTCGGCGGCATCTACGGCATCGCCGTCGCGGCCATCGGCATGCTCGCCACCACCGGTGTGGTCGTGTCGGTCGACGCGTACGGCCCGATCTCCGACAACGCCGGCGGCATCGCCGAGATGGCCGGCCTGGACGCGTCCGTGAGAAAGGTCACCGACGCGCTCGACTCGCTCGGCAACACGACCGCGGCGATCGCCAAGGGGTTCGCCGTCGGTTCGGCCGCCTTGACCGCGCTGGCGCTCTTCAAGAGCTTCGAGTTCGCCATCCGCAACGCCGACCCGTCCGCCACGCTCGACCTGAACGTCGGTCACGTCGAGGTGTTCCTCGGCCTGTTCATCGGCGCCGGCCTGCCGTTCCTCTTCGCCGCGTTGACGATCGACGCCGTCGGCCGGGCCGCCCAGAAGATGATCGAAGAGGTGCGCCGCCAGTTCCGCGAGATCCCGGGCCTGCGCGAGGGCCTCCCCGGCGTCGTGCCGGACTCCGCTCGTTGCGTGGCGATCTCGACCGAGGCGTCGCTGCGCGAGATGATCATCCCGGGCGCATTGGCCATCGGCGTGCCGCTCGTGGTCGGGTTCATCAGCGTCGACGCGCTCGGTGGCCTGCTGGCCGGTGCGCTCGTGACCGGCTTCGCGCTGGCGATCTTCATGGCGAACTCGGGCGGAGCCTGGGACAACGCCAAGAAGTACATCGAGGCCGGCGCCCACGGCGGCAAGGGCGGCGAGCCGCACAAGGCCGCCGTGGTCGGTGACACCGTCGGCGACCCCTTCAAGGACACCTCCGGCCCGGCGATGAACATCCTCATCAAGGTGATGACCATCGTCAGTCTGGTCTTCGCCGGCGCCTTCGTCTGATCGGCCGTTCGGATCGTCGGTCGGCGCCGGCGTTGCCCTGCGTCGCTACTCGCTGACGAAGTCGATGAGGCGTTCGACGGCGCCGACGAGTTCGGGGCGGAGGTCGGCAAACGTCTTGACCTGATTGCGCAGGCGCGGCCAGAAGCCCTCGAAGGGGACGTTCAGAGCGGCGCACAACCCCTCCTTCCAGGGCACGTCGCTCTTCGGGACGTCGGGCCACTCATCCAACCCCAACACCTTGGGCCGGATGCCGGCCCACACGTCGACGAACGGGTGGCCGGTCACGAGCACGTTCGGGTCGCGGACCGTCGCCGCGATCCGTGACTCCTTCGACCCGGCAACGAGGTGGTCGAGCAGCACGCCGAGCTTGCGGGTCGGACCGGGTTGGAACTCGGCGACCATCGCCGCGAGGTCGTCGGCGCCGTGCATCGGTTCGACGACGATGCCGAGCTCGCGCAGATCGTCGCCCCACACGTGCTCGACGAGCTCAGCGTCGTGCTTGCCCTCCACCCAGATCCGGCTGGCCCTCGCGACTCGGGCCCGACCGTCGCCGGCGACCGAACCCGACGCGGTGATGCGGTGCGACGTCGCCGCGCTGGCCGCGGGCCGCACGAGAGTGACCGGCCGGCCGTCGATCAGGAATCCGCCCGGCTTCCATCCGAAGTGACGCAACCGCTCGTGCCTGTCGCGCAGCGTGACGGCCTCGGCGTTCCAGCGCACGATGTCGCCGCAGAACCCGCTCGCCCGATCCTCCACCACGAGCCCCATCTCGACCGGCACGTCCGGATACGACGGCCGCCGCGCCCGGTCGGCGGCGTACTCCTCGAGGATGTCGCGCATCGCCCGATTCTCGCACTCCATCCCGCCCTCCCCAGGGTTTGTGGCAGACACGCTGCGCACGGGTCGGCCGATCGGCTGCCACAAACCCTGGAGGGTGACTGACGCGGCGGGATCGTCGCCGACCGGATGGCGTGGCTGGGGCCTGTGTCATGATCGGCGGCATGCAGGACTTCGAGGGGAAGATCGCCGTCGTCACCGGGGGCGCGAGCGGGATGGGGCGCCAACTGGTGCTCCAGCTGGTCGAGGCGGGGTGCCACGTCGCCACGTGCGATCTGTCGGCCGACGAACTGAACGAGACGCGGGTGATGGCCCAGGAATCGGCGCCGAACGTCCGGGTGACCACGCATCTGTGTGACGTGTCGTCCGAGGAGGCGATCCTCGCGTTCCGTGACGAGGTCGTCGAGCAGCACGAGACCGACCACGTCCATCTGCTGTTCAACAACGCCGGCCTCAGTGGCGGTGGGAGCCTGATCAACGACACGCGCGAGTCGTGGGATCGGTGCTTCAACGTGTGCTGGGGTGGCGTCTACTACGGCACCCGTGCGTTCCTGCCGCTGCTCATGGCGGCCGCGGAAGGCCACATCGTCAACACCTCCAGCGTCAACGGGTTCTGGGCGAGCATGGGTCCGGAACGGCCCCACACCGCGTACTCGACCGCGAAGTTCGCCGTGAAGGGGTTCACCGAGGCGCTGCTGACCGATCTGCGGGTGAACGCACCGCACGTGAAGGCTTCGGTCGTGATGCCCGGCCACATCGGCACCTCGATCGTGCAGAGCTCGATGCGCCATGGCGCGGGCGAGATCGACGACGAGACACGCCAGCTGATGGAGGCGGTCAACGAGATGTTCCGCGACAACGCGCCGACCTCGGCGGCCGAGGCGGCGGCGATCATCCTGCAAGGAGTGCGCGACGAGCGCTGGCGGATCCTCGTCGGCGACGATGCCGTGGCGCTCGACGAAGCGGTCCGGGCCGACCCAGAGGGCGCCTACGAAACCATGCTCCTCGGCACCGAGGTCAGCAACACCCTCGGCGAACTCCCCGACGAGAACTGACGTTTGCGTCGGGATCCAGCACCGACAGGTGTGGCCGGATCCCGACGCAAACGTCGGTCGGAACCAAACGGCGGTGACCGACGTCGAAGGTGCATGGGGAGAATCAGCACGACATCAGCATCATTGGCACTACTCGGCGCGCTGGCGCTGTCGGCTTGTGGAGGAGCCGACGACGATTCCGCCAGCACGGCCGACTTCAGCGAACCGGCTGCCACGCTCGCGCCGTCGGGGATCGACGCACCGGCGAGCGCTGAGTCAGCCCGGGCATCGGCGGACGGTGAGCTCACCGCGGCGCCCGCCGGCAACTCCACCGGGTCCACCGCCGGGTCGAACGCGCCATCGGCGCCGCTCGGCCTCGATGCCTACGGGCGGGCAATCGCGGTCGAAGCGGGCATCGTGATCGGCACGCCGAACATCCGCACCGCCGTCGACGAGACGCTCGACATCGTCGCCGCCAACCAAGGCAGCGTGTACTCCGCCGACGTGAACATCGGCGCCGAGTACGAGGACGGCAGCATCGACGGATCGGGCCGCATCGTGGTCAAGGTGCCGCCGGAGAACCTCGATCGGCTGATCGCCGCGCTCGACGGCACGGCCGGCGTCCTGCTCGCGAGGACGCAGAGCTCCGACGACGTGACGGATCAGCTCGTCGATCTCGACATCCGCATCGGGGTGGAGCGGGCGACGATCGCCCAGTTCGAGGCGCTGCTCGCCGAGGCCACCGCGTTCGACGACATCGTGACGATCCAGCAGACGCTGAGCCAGCACACGATCGCACTCGAACAGCTGCTGGCCAACCAGCGGAATGTGAACCAGCGCGTCGATCTGTCGACCCTGACGATCGACGTCCGCTACGTAGCGCCGGACGCCGCGGGGATCGAACCCGTCGCCGACGGCAACGACAGCGTCGCCGACGCACTCCGGTCGGGCTGGGAAGCCTTCGCCGGCGTCGTGATGGTCGGCGTGCTCGCGCTGGCCATCGCCCTGCCGTTCCTGCTCGCCGGACTGGTGGTCGTCGGCATCGTCTGGCTCATCGGTCGCCGGTCTTCGGCGGGACGCGCCCGCGGGCACGCGGAGCAGCGCTCGGCAACGTTGGCGGCGCCGGTGGCGGGAGCGGCACCGACGGTCAGCGCGCCGACGGATGAGGAGCTCGTCGGTTCCAGCCGCGAGGGGTGAGCACGAGGTCGCTCGTGCTCCCGTCCGGAAAGGCGAACGGGGCCCGCACCCCGGTGTGGGCGACCGCGTCGGGGAGCACGAGCGGCCCGAGAGCTCCCGCAGACCACGGTTTCAAAGGCGTCGCGACGAGCCAGCGGTGCCAGCGCTGGGCGGGCACTTCAGCCAGTTCCACCGTCGGCTCACCGAGGACCTCGATCGCCCCGTGCACGACGCCTCGCTGCTCGTAGCCGACCTCGACCACCGCCCGGTCGGCGACCCGGTCGCCGGCCGGTTCGAGCGGGCTCGGCCCGGCCGTCGCGTACCACTCGAGATCGAACGCGATCGGTGTGGGGTCGCCGTAGGCCCGGCCGAGGGCGTCGTCGGGATCGTCGAGGGCGGCGGCGTAGGTCTCGTTGCCGATCGACCACTGTTCCAGCGGGGCGACACAGTGGTGCTCGGCCCACAACGCCTCGCCCTTCACGATGAACGGATCGGCCCGCACCGGCACGTCGAAGTCGGTGACGTGCAACAGCGGTCGACCGCGACGCGCGAGCGCCGCCCAGTACCAGGCGACCCGGCCGATGATGCGATGGCCGGACAGCACGCCGAGCTCGCCGTCGGCGCTCCAGGCGGCGAAGACCCACTCCTCGATCGCCGCGTCGGCGTGGCGGGCCTCTTCGAAGCCAGCCTCTTCTGAAGGGGTCACGATCCGGCAGACTACGGACCCATGATCCGATACCTGAGCCTGGCGTGGATCGACGCGTTGACGACCGAGGTCGCAACGAGTGCGAGCCTGCAGGAACTCGCCGACACACACCGGATCAACGTCACCCAGATCGTCCGCGACGGACCCGAGGGTGACGTCACGTATCACTTCCGGGTCGGTGACGGCCGTGCTTCGTTCGGAGCTGGGGAGGCCGACGACGAGGACGTGCGCATGGAACAGGACTGGTCGACGGCGGTGGCGGTGGCGACCGGCGAGCTCAACGCGCAGGAGGCGTTCATCGGCGGCAAGATCCTGCTGTTCGGCGACCAGCAGAAGCTGCTCGACTCGGGACCCGTCTTCGGCGCACTCGATGCCGTGTTCGCATCCGTCCGTGAGCGGACGAGCTACGAATAGCACGGAGCGCGTCGGACGATGCCCGAGATGCCCGAGATCCAGGCGCACGCCGAGCGGCTCACCGCCCGGTACGCCGGGCGCACTCTCACCAAGTTCGTCCCGTTCAACTTCACCGCGCTGAAGACGGCGGTCCCCCGCCCGGACGAGGCGTTCGGACACGACCTCGTCGAGGTCGGCCGGCGGGGCAAGTACCTGCTGCTCGGCTTCGGCGACACGAGCTTCGCGATCCACCTCATGCAGGGCGGTCGGCTGGTCGACGACGAGAAGCAGTCGCCAAAACCTCGGGGCGGACAGGCCCGATTCGTGTTCGCACCGATCGAGCACGACCCCGACGAGGCAGTCGCCGCTGATGCGCTGCTGCTCACCGAGCAGGG
This sequence comes from uncultured Ilumatobacteraceae bacterium, assembly GCA_964651825.1. Taxonomy (GTDB): domain Bacteria; phylum Actinomycetota; class Acidimicrobiia; order Acidimicrobiales; family Ilumatobacteraceae; genus Sva-07. The sequence continues at coordinate 8,440 of CAZYWK010000119.1, forward strand.
CAAGGAGCGACGGGCGGGCGTGTGGTGCGTCGCCACCGCGACGATGTTCACGTCGACGCCGCTCGACAAGCTCGGGCCGGAAGCGGCAACGATCACCGCCCCGGAACTGGCCGCCTTGTTCGAGGCGAACTCGATGCGCGTCCACGGCTTCCTGCGCGACCAACGCATGGTCGCGGGGATCGGCCGGCGCCTGTCGAACGAGATCTGCCACCGCGCCCGAGTGTCACCGTTCGCCAACACGCGCAAGCTCGGCACGGATGGCGCGGCGCTGATCGTCGATGCGATGCAGGCGTGCATCGCTGAGGGTCTCGAGTACGAGCGCACCCGCAGCGACATGAGCTCGTCGAAGGACCGCCCGAGCGCGGTGCACGCCCGCACGGGCGAGACCTGCGACGTGTGCGGCGACACGATCCGCGCCGTCGAGTACTCGGGCTACACCGTCAACTATTGCCCCACCTGCCAGACCGCCGGCAAGATTCTCGCCGACAACACCACCTCGAA
>CAZYWK010000120.1:0-8113 GCA_964651825.1 uncultured Ilumatobacteraceae bacterium
TGCGCGTCCTCGGTGGGCTCGTCGCCGTGCTCCTCCCCGCCGGAACGATCGTCTATCTGTTCCTGTTCAAGATGATGTCGTTCATGCAGAGCCGCCTCGGCCCGATGGAGGCCGGCCCGTACGGCTCGATGCAGCTCCTCGCCGAGGTCGGCAAGTGGTTGCAGAAGGAAGACCTCGCACCCGAGAACGCGGACGTCCGGATCTTCCGCATGGCGCCGCTGATCGTGCTGGTGTCGACGTTCCTGCTCGTGGTCATCGTGCCCTTCGGCCCCGACGCCTACTTCACGAACTTCGCCACCGGGATCTTCTTCGGTCTCGCCGTCTCGTCGGTCAGCGTGCTCGGCATCCTCATCGCCGGGTGGGCGAGCGCCAACAAGTACTCGCTGCTCGGCGGGCTCCGTGCCGCCGGCCAGCTGATCGCCTACGAGCTCCCGCTCGTGCTCGCCACGATCGGCGTGGTCATCCAGGCCGGCACGATGAACCTGCAGGGCATCGTCGTCGCCCAGAACACCGGCGAGATCTTCGGCTTCGAATGGCTCGGCAACCCGTTCATCCTCACCCAGTTCATCGGCTTCTTGATCTTCATGATCGCCGTGCAGGCCGAGCTGACCCAGGCGCCGTTCGACATGCCGATCGCCGAGTCCGAGCTCGTGTCCGGCTACATGACCGAGTACTCGGGCTTCCGCTTCCTCATCTTCTTCATCGCCGAGTTCGCCACCGCCGGCGTGTTCGCGTTCATCGGCTCGGTGCTGTTCCTCGGCGGATGGGGCGTGCCGTTCACGTGGTTCGGGTGGGACAACCTCGACGAGGTCGCCAACTGGATGAACCTGGTCGGACCGCTGATCATGTTCACGAAGATGCTGGTGCTCACCTTCATCATCATGTGGGTGCGGTTCACCTACCCGCGTTTCCGTGAGGACCAGCTCCAGACGTTCGCCTGGAAGGTGCTGATCCCGCTCGCCCTGGCCAACACCGCGATCACCGCGATCCTGAAGGTGGCGTTCTGATGCCCATCAAGAAGCCGAAGATGCCGGGCCTGATCAAGGGGCTCGGCGTCACGTTGAAGACGCTGGGGGACACGGTCCTCGACGGCGCGAACACCGTCCAGTACCCGCACGAGAAGGAAACGCCGCCGATCCGCGCGCGTGGCGTGATCGCCCTCCACGAGGGCAACTGCACGGCATGCATGCTGTGCGCCCGCTCGTGCCCCGACTGGTGCATCTACATCGAGGGTCACAAGCAGCTCGCTCCGCCGCGCCGCGCCGGTGGCAAGCCGCGCCAGGTGAACCATCTCGACCGGTTCGACATCGACTACGCGCTGTGCATGTACTGCGGCATCTGCGTGGAGGTGTGCCCGTTCGACGCGTTGTTCTGGAGCCCGGAGTACGAGTACTCCGAGCCGCGCATCGCCGACCTCCTGCACGACAAGGACAAGCTCGGCGAGTGGATGCAGACCGTGCCGGAGGCTCCCGAGCTCGAAGTCGGAGCACAGAAGAAATGAACGTGTTGCTCGCCGCCAGCGACATCAACGTGGCCCAGAACGTCGGCTTCGGGATCATCGCCGCGGTCATGATCTTCGCCGCGCTGTGCGTCGTGTCGACGAAGAACGTCGTGCACGCCGCGCTCTGGCTGGTGGTCGTGCTGGCCGGAGTGGCCGCGCAGTACATCCTCGCCGCCGCCGAGTTCGTCGCCGTGTCCCAGGTGCTCGTCTACATCGGCGCCGTGATGGTGCTGTTCTTGTTCGGCATCATGCTGACGCGGGCCAAGGTCGGCAGCGAGGAGGGGCTGAACAACCGCGGCTGGGCGCTCGGCATCCCGGTGGCCGTCGTGCTGCTCGGACTGCTCGCCTACGTGAGCATCGACGCCTTCGAGGACACGACCCTGCCCGACACGGGCCCCACGCCCACCTCCGACCTCAGCGACCAGTTCCTGTCGCCGTACCTGATCCCGTTCCTCGCCCTGTCGTTCGTCCTGCTCGCCGCCGCCATCGGCGCCATCGTCCTGGCCCGCAAGGATTGACGTGCTCGCGGTCAACTTCCTCCTCCTCGCCGCCGTGCTGTTCTGCATCGGGGTGTACGGCGTCATCGCGCGGCGCAACGCGGTGCTCGTGTTGATGTCGATCGAGCTGATCCTCAACGCCGTCAACCTCAACCTGGTCGCCTTCTCGCTCATGCACGGCAACGCCGACGGCCAGGTGTTCGCCCTCTACGTGATCGCCGTGGCCGCCGCCGAGGTCGGCGTGGGCCTGGCGATGGTGCTCATGATCTATCGCAACCGTCGTTCCATCTCGCTCGACGAACTCTCCGAGATGAAGGGCTGACATGTTCGCCGCAACCGAACTCAGCTCGGGATGGTTCATCGAGAACGCGTGGCTGATCGCGCTCGTCCCGGCGATCGCCTTCGCGCTGATCATCCTCTTCGGCAAACGGATGCCGTTCAAGGGCGCCGAGTTCGGCATCGGGTCGATGGCCGCTTCCCTCGTGCTCGCCACCGGCACCGCGCTCCAGTGGGTCCAGCGCACCAACTCCGCCGACGAGGCCCACGGCGCGGCCGCCGCCGGCTTCATGCGCAGCCTCACCCGCGCCGTCGGGCCGGCCGCCGCCGAAGCGCACGGCGGCGAGCCGTTCGTCGAGCCGGTCGTGCGGACCTGGGTGTGGTGGTCGAGCGACGGGCTCGAGTTCTCGATCGGCTCGCGCGTCGACGGCCTGGCGATGATGCTGCTGTTCCTCGTGGCGTTCATCTCGCTGTTGGTGCAGATCTTCAGCGTCGACTACGTCCGTGACGACCGCCGCTACACGCACTTCTTCGCCGCGCTGACGCTGTTCTCCGCCGGCATGTTGGTCATGGTCATGGCCCCCAACATGATCCAGGTCATCCTCGGCTGGGAGATCATGGGCCTGTGCTCGTTCATGCTGATCGGGCACTGGTGGGAAGAGGAGGCCAACGCCCGCGCCGCGCTGAAGGCCTTCTTCACCGTTCGTGTCGGCGACGTCGGCCTGCTCGTCGGCACCGTCGTCGTGTTCTTCGGCGCCAACCAGTGGGCGCAGGACAACCTCGACAGCAACGGCTTCGACATCGACGCCATCCAGGCGTGGGCGCTGTCGGGCGAGGCGTCGAGCACATTGATCACCGTCGGTGCGATCGCCCTGTTCATCGCCTGCATCGGCAAATCCGGCCAGTTCCCGCTGCACACCTGGCTCCCCGACGCCATGGCGGGCCCCACACCCGTGTCGTCGCTGTTGCACAGCTCCACCATGGTCGTGGCGGGTGTGTTCCTCGTGGCTCGCATCTACCCGGTCTTCTGGGAGGGCTTCAACATCGGCCAGGGCGGCCTGTCGTTCATCTCGATCATCGCCGCCATCACCATCGTGATCGCCGCCGTGCTCGCGTTCGTGCAGGACGACATCAAGAAGGTGCTCGCCTACTCGACGGTGTCGCAGCTCGGCTACATGATGCTCGGCCTCGGCACCGGGGCCTGGATCGCGGCCGTGTTCCACATCTTCACGCACGCGATGTTCAAGTGCTGCCTGTTCCTGTGCGCCGGCTCGGTCAGCCACTCCGGGTCGCACCACTCCTTCGACATGAAGCGCGACATGGGTGGCCTGCGCAAGTTCATGCCGGTCACGTTCTGGTCGTGGATCGTCGCCACCCTGGCGCTGACCGGTGTGTTCCCCTTTGCCGGGTTCTGGTCCAAGGACGAGATCATCGACAACGTCGGCCACCTCGGCTACACGTTCTTCTTCTGGACGGCTCTTGCCGGCGCGGCACTCACGGCGATGTACATGACGCGCGCCACCTACCTCACGTTCTTCGGTGAGCCCCGCGGCGCGGCCGCCGGCGAGCACCATCCCGACGAGGAGCACGCCGAAGAGCACGAGCTGGAGACCCTCACGGTCGGCGCCCAGCCCGCCTCGCTCGGCGCCGCCGCCAACGCGCACGACGATCACCACGACGGCCATCACGATGCGCATTCCTCACCCCACGAGTCCGGTCCGATCATCCTGGTGCCGATCGTCATCCTCGCGGTGATGTCGGCCACGGTCGGCTTCCTCAACGCGACGCCGATCGGCGACGACTGGGAGCGCTTCAAGGAGTACATCGAGCCGCGTTCGGCCGCGGTCGTGATCGAGGACTTCATCGTCGCCACCGGCCCCGGCGAGTCGATCGAACTGCGCAACCCGCTCGTGATCGCGCCCGGCGTCCTCGAGGCCACCGACGAGGAGGGTCACGGCGCCACCGGCTGCGGCTTCGAGACCCCTGCGCCCGGCACCGTCTGCTTCTTCCCGACGCAGAACCACGCCGAGCCCACCATCCCCAAGATCCTGCTGTCGCTCGGCGTCGTCGCCGGCGCCTACCTGGTCGCGATCGCCTTCTGCGTGGCGTTCTACGGCAAGCGCAACAAGCGCCTGGTCGGCCTCACCGAGCGCTCGAGGGTGATGCGCGGCGGCTATCTCTTCTTGCAGAACAAGTACTATCTCGACGCCCTCTACGAGAACGTGATCGTCCGAGCCATCGCCCATCCCATCTCCCAGGCGGCCTACTGGTTCAACCAGAACGTCATCGACGCCATCGTCAACCGGACCGGCCGCTCCACCAAGGACGCCGGTGTGTGGGTCTACGAGCACTTGGACCAGGGCCTCGTCGACGGTGTCGTCAACGGCTCGGGCACCGTGGCGTCGGAGACCGGCCGTGCCCTCCAGCCCACGCAATCCGGCAAGGTCAACCAATACGGTGCGCTCATGTTCGGCGCGGCCGCCGTCGCCGCCATCGTCCTCGTCATCGTCAACGTGAACTGAAAGTGCTGTTGATCCATGCAAACACTCACTGATCAGAACTGGCTCCTGAGCGTCGGGGTGTTCCTGCCGATGCTCGGTGTGTTGGTGATGCTGTTCATCCCGCGCGCCGAGGAATCGCTCGTCAAGACCGTCGGCATCGTCACGGCTGGGGCGACGTTCGCCGTCGGCATCGTCACGCTGTTCAGCTTCGACTACGGCCAGTCCGAGAAGCTGCAGTTCTTCGTCGACGCCGAGTGGATCCCGGTGATCCACTCGAACTACACGATCGGCCTCGACGGCATCAGCCTGCCGCTCTACGTCCTGTCGATGTTCGTCACGTTCCTCGTGATGATCTACTCGTGGGACAACATGCCCGACGCCGGGAACCCGAAGTCGTTCTTCATCCTGATGCTCGTGCTGCAGATGGGCATGGCCGGCACGTTCGTCGCTCAGGATCTCATCTTGTTCTTCGTGTTCTTCGAGTTCGTCCTGCTGCCGATGTACTTCATGATCGGCGTGTGGGGCGGCGAGGAGCGCCAGTACGCGTCGCTGAAGTTCTTCCTCTACACGATGTTCGGCTCGGCGTTCATGCTCGTCGCCTTCCTCGCGCTGTTCTTCCAGACCGGTGCCGAGAGCTTCGGCTTCGCCCACCTCGTCGAGGCCGGCGCGTCGATCGACAAGGACGTGCAGGTCTGGATCTTCGCCGGCATGTTCCTCGGCTTCGCCGTCAAGGTGCCGATGTTCCCGTTCCACACCTGGCTGCCCGACGCCCACACCCAGGCGCCGACACAGGGCTCGGTGATCCTGGCGGCGATCCTGCTGAAGCTCGGCACCTACGGCTTCGTGCGCATCGCCATCCCGATGCTGCCCGAAGGCGCGATCGAGTGGGCCCCGGTGATCGGCATCCTCGCCGTGATCGGCATCATCTACGGATCGCTCGGCTGCCTCGCCCAGACCGACATGAAGCGCCTGATCGCCTTCTCGTCGGTCGCCCACATGGGCTTCGTGATGCTCGGCATCTCGACGCTCACCACGTTCGGCATCAACGCCGCGCTGTTCGGTATGGTCGCCCACGGTCTGATCACCGGGATGCTCTTCTTCGTCTCCGGCTCGATCAAGCACCGCTACCACACCCTCGAGATCAAGCGCCTCGGCGGCATCCTCGTCCAGATGCCCCGGATGGGCTGGATCCTCGGGTTCTCCGCGATGGCCTCGCTCGGTCTGCCCGGCCTCGCCGGCTTCTGGGGCGAGTTCCCGGCGATCCTGTCGGCCTACAGCCCGGGCTTCGGCCTGAGCGAGCCGCTCTACCGCACACTCATGGTCGTCGCCGCGATCGGCACGGTGCTCGCCGCGGCCTACCTGCTCTGGCTCTACCAGCGCACCGCGTTCGGTAACCCGCGCGACGAGTTCGCCGGCCTGAGCGACGCCGAACACGCCGATCACGGTGGGCACGGCCAACTTGCCCACTCGCTGAGCTCGGCCGCCAACGATCACGACGATCACGACGAGATCCACGACGTCGGTCTGACTGAGTGGATCGCGTGGACGCCGTTCCTGATCCTGATCGTGGTCTTCGGTGTCTATCCGCAGCTGATGTTCAAGGTCTTCGACCCCGCCGTCACGGAGATGATCGGTCGCCTCGGAGAGTCGCTGGGTAGATGATCGCCACGTTCCTCGCCGCCTTTTCGGCGCAAGCGTCCGAGTGGGCGTCGCCGACGATCGACTGGCACGCCCTCGCGCCCGAGATCGTGCTCGTCATCGGCATCAACGTCGTGTTGATGATCGACCTGATGCTCGACGAGTCGCGCAAGTGGGCGATCGCCACCGTCGCCGGGTTCGTGACGCTGGCGGCGCTGATCCCGGTCGTGACGCTCGCCGTGATCGGCGACGACACCAGGCCGTTGTTCGACGGGCGTTACGTCATCGACGACTACGCCCTGATCCTGAAGGCGCTGTTCCTCCTCATCGCGTACGTCGTGATCCTGATGAGCCAGACCGAGCTCGAAGAGGGCGGCTACTACCAGGGCGAGTTCTACGTCCTGCTCTTGTGCAGCGTGCTCGGGATGGTGATGATGACGTCGTCGCGCGACCTCGTCAGCCTGTTCGTGGCGCTCGAGCTGCTCTCGATCCCGGCCTACATGCTGGCCACGTGGCGCAAGCGTGACGGCAAGTCGAACGAAGCCGGCGTGAAGTACTTCCTGCTCGGCGTGTTCGCCTCGGGTGTGCTGCTCTACGGCATGAGCCTGCTGTACGGCGCGACCGGCTCGACGAAGCTGACCGACATCAGCGCCGCGCTCACCGACGGTGGCCCGATCGCCCTCGAGGTGGTGGCCATCGTGTTCGTGCTGTGCGGCTTCGCCTTCAAGATCTCCGCCGTCCCCTTCCACCAGTGGGCGCCCGACACCTACGAGGGCGCGCCGCTGCCGGTGACCGCCTTCTTCTCGGTGGCGTCCAAAGCCGGAGGCTTCGTCGCCATCGTGACGCTCGTGTTCGTCGCCTTCCCCGCCGTCGACGACATCTACGGCCCGCTGCTGTGGGCGATGTCGGCACTCACCATGACGGTCGGCAACGTGCTCGCGCTGCGCCAGACGAACATCGTCCGCATGCTGGCCTACTCCTCGGTCAGCCAGGGCGGATTCATCCTGATGCCGCTCGCGTTCGCCGGCGAGCCCGGATCGACCGGGGCGGCCCTCAACGCGGTCGTCGTCTATCTGCTGGTGTACTCGGTGATGAACCTCGGTGCGTTCGCCGTGGTGATCGCCGTGACCCGCAAGACCCGCAGTGGCGAGATCTCCTCGTTCGGCGGGCTCTTCGGCTACGCACCCGGGCTCGCCGTGCTGATGACGATCTTCCTCGCCTCGCTCGCCGGCATCCCACCGTTCGCCGGTTGGTTCGCCAAGTTCAACGCCTTCAAGGCGGTGCTCGACGCCGGGACGACGTCGGCCTACGTGCTGGCCTGCATCGGCGCCGTGAACACCGTCATCGCCGCTGCGTACTACATGCGGGTCATGCGCGTGATCTGGATGGACGAGGCGCCCGACGGCGACGTCACCCCGATCCGCACACCGGCACCGGTCGCCGCCGCGCTGGTACTCACCGGTATCGGCACGATCGTGCTCGGCGTGCTCCCGAACCTCGTCGCCCGCTTCGGCGAGCTCCAAGACCTCACCGGCGCCCTCGGCCCCTGATCGCCCCGGTGCCGGCCCCACTCCTGCCCCCGCTTTATGGCAGCCGATCGGCCGACCCGTGCTCAAGATGACTGCCACAAATCCTGAGCCCCCGTTTTGTGGCAGCCGATCGGCCGACCCGTGCTCACGATGACTGCCACAAACTCCGGT
>CAZYWK010000121.1:0-7737 GCA_964651825.1 uncultured Ilumatobacteraceae bacterium
AGCCGGTCAGCGATCAGTGGCCGCTCGCCCGGTTCGCGCTGGTCCTGTTGGGTGTGACCACACTCTTGTCGTCGGCCCTCATGCTCTGGCTGCACGTGGTCGACGCCCGGTTCGCGCTGGAGGTGCGCCGCCGGCTCCTGACCAAGCTGTCGCGCCTGCCCCTCGGCTGGTTCACCGAACGCAACAGCGGCAGCGTCAAGCAGGCGGTCACCGACGACACCAGCCGGCTCCACCACCTCGTCACCCACGCCGCGCCCGACGCGGTCGGCGCCGCCGTCGCGCCCGTGGCGGTGCTCGTGTACCTCTTCGTGGTCGACGCCCGGCTCGCCGCGGTGCTGCTCGTACCCGTCGTCGCCTACGTGGTGGTGCTCGCGTCGATGACGGCGGCCAGCCGATCCACCCTGCCCGAGGTCGCGGCGTGGTCGAAGCGCATGGACGGCGAGGCGGTGGGCTACCTCGACGGGTTGCCCGTGGTCCGCGTGTTCGGTGGCTCGACGGCCAGCAGCTTTCGCCGCAGCGTCGACGACTACACCGGGTTCCTCGCCTCGTGGCAGCGTCCGTTCGTCGCCAAGAAGGCAGCGGCTGCGTTGATCACCGATGCGACGACGTTCCTGTGGCTGATCGTCGTGGTCGGCGGCCTCCTGGTGGCGTCCGACCGGATGGCCGCCGCTGACCTGCTGCCGTTCCTGCTCCTCGGCACGACCTTCGGGCCGCGCCTGCTCGGGCTCGCCTACGGAGCGGTCGGGCTGCGCGAGGCGCCGGGGCCGAGGTGCGACTCGAAGGCGTCGTCTTCGGCTACCGGCCCGGTCACCCGGTGCTCCACGACATCGACCTCGCGCTCGCACCGGGCACGGTCACCGCGCTCGTCGGGCCATCGGGCTCCGGCAAGTCCACCCTGGCGGCCCTGGTCGCCCGCTTCCACGATCCCGACGCCGGTCGCATCACCGTCGGCGGCGCCGACCTGCGCAGCCTCGAACCGGACGAGCTCTACCGGCGGGTCGGCTTCGTGCTCCAGGACGTGCACCTCCTGCGCGAGACCGTGCACGACAACATCGCGCTGGCCCGGCCCGACGCCACGCGGGCCGAGGTGGTCGCTGCATCCGAGGCCGCGGCCATCGCCGGCCGGATCGATCGATTGCCTCGCGGCTACGACACGGTGCTCGGCGACGACGTACAGCTCTCCGGCGGCGAGGCCCAGCGCATCGCCATCGCCCGGGCGATCCTCGCCGACACGCCGGTGGTGGTGCTCGACGAGGCCACCGCCTTCGCCGACCCCGAGTCCGAGCACCAGGTGCAGGTCGCCCTCGGACGCCTGCTCCACGATCGCACCGTGCTGGTCATCGCCCACCGCCTCCACACCGTCGTCGACGCCGACCGGATCGTCGTGCTCGACGGTGGCCGCATCGTGCAGGCCGGCACCCACGACGAACTGGTCCACGCCGACGGCCGCTATCGCAGCCTGTGGCAGTCGAACACGGCCGGGAGTGTTCGATGATCCGCATCCTGCTCGGCCTCGTGCCCGCCGGCGGTCGCCGGACCATGCGCCGCTTCGTGGCCCTGCTCGCGGTCACCGTCGGCGACCGCGCGGCGACGTGCGTGCTGCTCGTACCGTGCTGGCCCGCCTGTTCTCCGACGAGCCCGGCGACGCCTGGGGGTGGATCGCCGCGTTCACCGCTGCCGTCGCGGTCCAGGCTGCGGCGCAGTACCGCCTGGCTCGGACCGGGTTCGAGCTCGGGTTGGCGGTGATGGGTGAGTACCAGCACCGCCTGGTCGACCACGTCGCCGCGCTGCCGCTCGGGTGGTTGAGTGGCACCCGCCGGGCCCAGGCCCAGCGGTCGATCGCCTCGACCGCGCCCGAGGTGGCCCAGACCGTCGGCAACCTCGTGACTCCCCTCGTGCTCGCGGTAGCGCTCCCACCGGCCATCGCGATCGGGCTGCTCTTCGTCGCCTGGCCGCTCGGGCTCGCGGCACTGATCGCGGCCCCGCTGCTGATCGCCGCCTGGTGGGCGGGCAACCGCTGCTCGAAGCGGGCCGATGCCGCGTTCGCAGCGTCGGTGACCGAGGTCGACGACCGGGTGCTGGAGTTCGCCCAGGCTCAACGGACCCTGCGCGGTGCCCGGCGCGCCGATCCCGAGCGCTCGGCTGCGGGGCGGGCGCTCGCCGACCAGCACGTCGCCACCATCAGCCTCCTGCGATGGTCGGTGCCCGGCCAGCTCCTGTTCTCGGTGGCCAGCCAGCTGGCGCTGTTGGCGCTGGCGGTCGTGGCGCTCGACCTGTTGCGCCGCGGCGAGGTCTCGGTGCCGGAATCCGTCGCGCTCTTGGTGGTGGTCGTGCGGTTCCTGGAACCGTTCACCAACCTGGCCGAGCTGGCGCCGGCGTTGCAGTCGAGCGCCACGACCCTGCGCGGGATCGGCGACCTGCTCGCGGCCGAGCCGCTCGCTGCCCAGCCCGGGTTCGGGGCGACCGAACGCGTGCCCGGCGCACCCGAGGTGCGCCTCGAAGGCGTCCGGTTCCGTCACCCTGGAGCGGTCACCGATGCGGTCACCGGCGTCGATCTGGTGGCTCCGGCCGGGGCGACGACCGCCATCGTCGGGCCGTCGGGCGCCGGCAAGTCGACCATCTTGGGACTCGTCGGCCGTTTCCACGACGTCGCCGACGGTCGGGTGCTGGTCGGTGGCCGCGATGTGCGCGCCGTCGAACCGGCCGAGCTGTACGGCGACCTCAGCGTGGTGTTCCAGGACGTCTACCTGTTCGAGGGCACGACCCGCGACAACATCCTCGTCGCCGCGCCCGACGCCGACGTCGACCGGCTGGCCGCGGTGGCCGCGCTGGCCCGGGTCGACGAGATCGTCGAGCGGCTCCCCGGCGGGTGGGACACCCCGGTCGGCGAGGGCGGTGTCGCCCTGTCGGGCGGTGAGCGCCAGCGAGTCGGGATCGCCCGGGCCCTGCTCAAGGACGCGCCGTTGCTGCTGGTCGACGAGGCCACCAGCGCACTCGACCCGGAGAACGAGGAGGCCGTCGTGGCCGCGCTGGCCGAGGGGCAGGGACGGCGCACGACCCTGGTCGTCGCCCATCGCATGCGCACGATCGAGCAGGCCGATCACGTCGTGTTCGTCGACGGTGGTCGGGTGGTCGAGGCTGGCACACGCGACGAGCTGCTCGCACGGGGTGGCCGCTTCGCCGACTTCCACCGTGACCGCGTCGCCAGCGGCGCCTGGACGCTCGGCCGCGCAGCCTCCGCCACGTAGTCCGCTCCGGCACCTCAGCGCGGCATCGCCTCCGACATTTCCGCAACCGGACCCCGGAGCGGTAGCGTTGCTCCTGGTGTCAAGGCGAGCGAACATCGGTCGTATGGACGGCCTGTATCTGCGGGGCGGAGCATGTTCGCAAACTTCCTGATCGGGCTTCGCGAGGGGCTGGAGGCCACGCTCGTCGTCGGCATCCTCGTCGCCTATCTCGTCAAGATCGATCGTCGCGATCTGCTGGCGTGGATCTGGCTGGGCGTTGCGTTCGCCGTTGCGGTGTCGCTCGCCTTCGGTGCCGCTCTCACCTACGGCCCTCGGGGGTTGTCCTTCGAGGCTCAGGAGATGATCGGCGGGTCGCTGTCGATCATCGCCGTGGTGTTCGTCACCTGGATGATCTTCTGGATGGCACGCACCGCGCGCTCGCTGAAGGGTGAACTGGAAGGGCGGCTCGACGAGGCGATCAACGCCGGTACATGGAGCCTCGTGATCCTGGCCGCGCTCGCCGTCGGACGCGAAGGGCTCGAGACGGCGCTGTTCCTCTGGGCCGCGGCGCAGGCCACCGGATCGACGACCGAACCGTTGCTCGGGGCGCTCCTGGGCCTCGCCGTGGCGGTGATCCTGGGTGTGCTGATCTTCCGCGGTGCTGTTCGCCTCAACCTGTCGAAGTTCTTCACCTGGACCGGCGCGGCGTTGATCTTCGTCGCCGCCGGCGTGCTCTCCTACGGCATCCACGATCTCCAAGAGGCCGACGTGCTGCCCGGGCTCTACAACCTCGCCTTCGACGTGTCCGCGCAGATCCCGCCGGGCAGCTGGTACGCCACGTTGCTCAAGGGCACCGTCAACTTCACGCCGGCCACCACATGGCTGCAACTGGTCGCCTGGGTGCTGTACGTCGTGCCGGTCCTCACCACCTTCTTGTTCATGGTGAACCGCCCCCTCGTCCCGCCCATCCCATCAGCACATCAAGAACAACCCCGTCACGAACAACCCCTCGGAGGATCATCATCATGAAGCGTTCCCACGGTGTCGTGCTCACGCTCGCTGCCACCCTCGGCGTCGTCGCCTGTACCGACAACAACACCGACAAGTCCGGAGAGGGCGCGCTCGCCGTCGTCAGCACCGACGACGAGTGCAACGTGTCGGCCAGCGAGGCCCCGAGCGGCAACCTGCAGTTCTCCGTGAAGAACGACGGCGACCAGATCACCGAGTTCTATCTGCTCGCCGACGACGGCCTGCGCATCATCGGCGAGGTCGAGAACATCGGCCCCGGGCTCACCCGTCCGCTGGTGGTCACCGCCGCTCCCGGCGACTACATCACCGCCTGCAAGCCGGGCATGGTCGGCGACGGCATCCGGGCCGACTTCACCGTGACGGACTCCGGCGCCGACCTCGCGCCGTCCGAGGACATCGCCGCGGCGATCGACGTCGCCACCGCCCAGTACGCGGCCTACGTGAAGGACCAGACCGAGCAGCTGCTCACCCAGACCCAGGAGTTCGCCGAGCTCTACGTCGCCGGTGACGACGATGCCGCCCGCGCGCTGTACGCGCCCGCCCGCGTGCACTGGGAGCGCATCGAACCGATCGCCGAGTCGTTCGGCGACCTCGACCCGCGCCTCGACCTGCGCGAGGCCGACCTCGAAGACGGCCAGGAATGGACCGGCTGGCACCGCATCGAAAAGGACCTGTGGCCCGAGGGCGACCCGGAATACACGGTGGCCACCCAGGAGGAGCGCCAGGCCCTCGCCGACCAGCTCGTCGCCGACACCCAGGAGCTCTACGACCGCACCCGCACCATCACCTTCACCGCCGATCAGCTCGGCAACGGCGCGAAGGGCCTCCTCGACGAGGTCGCTACCGGCAAGGTCACCGGCGAGGAGGAGATCTGGTCGCACACCGACCTGTGGGACTTCCAGGCCAACGTCGACGGCGCCCGGATCGCCTACGAAGACCTCCAGCCGGCCCTCGAGGTGAAGGATCCCGACCTGTCCGACGCGCTCGCGACGCGCTTCGCCGACCTGCAGGCGCTGCTCGATCAGTACGTCATCGGCGACGGCTTCGTCCTGTACACCGACCTGACGCCCGACCAGGTGAAGGAGCTGTCCGATTCGGTGAACGCACTCAGCGAGCCACTGTCGCAGCTCACGGCGGCGGTCGTACTGTGACCAGATGACCGACGACCCGGCACTCGACGGACCGGCGGTTCCCGCGTCGGACGGGGAGGACGGCACGCCTCCCGCGTCGACGCGGTGGTCGCGCCGTCGAGTGCTGGGTTTCGCCGGAGGAAGTGCCGCCGTGATCGGCGCCGCGGCGATCGGTGGCGTCGCCATCGGGTCACGGCACGACGACTCGGCCGCCGCCTCCGGCGCCGGCCGGTCGTACCCGCTGCGCGGGGAGCACCAGCCGGGCATCGTCACCCCGGCGCAGGACCGGTTGCACTTCGCCGCGTTCGACGTGACGACGCCGTCGCGCGACGAGCTGCAGCGGATGCTGGCCGCGTGGACCGAGGCGGCCGATCGCATGATGCAGGGCCTGCCAGCGGGCGAGTACGGGCCGGTCGGCGGGCCCTACCTGGCGCCACCCGACGACACCGGTGAGGCGATGGACCTGCCACCGTCGGGGCTCACCATCACGTTCGGGTTCGGGCGCACGTTGTTCGTCGATGCCGACAGCAACGACCGCTTCGGTCTCGCCCATGCGCTCCCTGCGGCACTGATCGAGCTCCCGCACTTCCCGGCCGACAACCTCGACCCGCTGCGTTCCGGTGGCGATCTGTGTGTGCAGGCGTGTGCCGACGATCCGCAGGTGGCGGTCCACGCGATCCGCAACCTCGCCCGCATCGGGTTCGGCACGGTCGGGATGCGGTGGTCGCAGCTCGGGTTCGGCCGGACATCGTCGACCTCGACGGCACAGAAGACGCCGCGCAACCTGTTCGGCTTCAAGGACGGCACGGCCAACATCAAGGCCGAAGAATCGGCGGCGCTCGACGAACACGTGTGGGTGACCGCCGCCGACGACCCCGACGCCGCATGGATGGCCGGTGGCTCGTACCTGATCGCCCGGCGGATCAACATGCACATCGAAACCTGGGACCGCGGTTCCCTGCGCGAGCAGGAGGAGATCGTGGGACGCGACAAGGGTGAAGGTGCCCCGCTGTCGGGAGGCACCGAGTTCACCGAACCCGACTTCGATCTGGAGGGCCGTGACGGGGCTCCGCTGATCGCCCTCGACTCGCACGTCCGTCTCGCCCACCCGACGATGAACGGTGGCGTGCGCATCCTGCGGCGCGGCTACAACTTCGCCGACGGCAGTGACGGCCTCGGCCGGATCGACGCCGGGCTGTTCTTCATCACCTTCGTCCGCGACCCGGCTTCCCAGTACGTGCCGATGCAGACCGTGCTGTCCCGCGACGATGCAATGGCCGAATACCTCGTGCACACCGGCTCCGGCATCTTTGCTGTGCCACCCGGCGTCGCCACCACTGACGGCACGATCGGCGCCGACCTGTTCGCCTGAGGGAAGCCGGCGTCAGAGTGTCGGGGCGACCGGCGAGCATCCCGAGACGCCGAGTTGGCCACCGGCACGCAGTCGATCATCGCTGATCCGCAGCACCACGAGCAGCTGACGAAGGTTCGGCGACAGTTTGTCGAATCGCAGAAGCCGATTTGATCGGGTATTCAGCAATTCAACAGGCCAGATATGGATCTGGATGGCGACAGAATGTCGCCCAAGAGTTGTGTGACAGGGCCCGGTTGGCCATACTGCTGAATGCCTGACGTTAGGTGGGCCTCAACCGGTCGGCAGCCTTCGTGGCGACACATTGTCGCCGTGAGCGACGAGAAGCCGACCTGCCGCCTTGACCCCAGGATGATCACCGGCTAACTTACTAACAAGAATAAACTATGCCTAACATCACGGAATCGGATCGATCGACGATCACCGGTTGCGAACGGGGCACGGGCGGCCACGACAGTGCCGCCCCCGCAGAGCGACGAACGGAGCGAGAGTTGACCGAGGCGAGGCGATCGAGGGTGACGGGCACGTGCCGTGTCGTGCCGGTGATCGCTGCGCTCGTCGTCGTCGCTGCATGCGGGTCGACTGCCTCGACCACCGCTTCCGCGCGGGACGACACTCCACCGCTGCTCCCATCTGCGAAGGCAAGCACCACCGAGACCGTGGCGAGCGAGGAGGGCGATGGGGTGTGCATCGGACCAGCGACGGCCACGTCACAGGCGTGGGTCACGCCGATCGCCGAGCATCCCGAACCGCAGCTCCCCGTGACGGTCACCGACATGGCGGGCAACACGGTCACGGTCACCGACACCAGCCGGGTCCTCGCCCTCGACACGTACGGCACCTTGGCCACGACCGTGTACGCACTCGGGCTCGGCGACCGCCTGGTCGGCCGTGACGTGTCCACGGGCATCCCCGAGCTGATGGACCTGCCGCTGGTGACCCACAACGGCCACGAACTCAACGGCGAGGCGATCCTCGA
>CAZYWK010000122.1:0-7731 GCA_964651825.1 uncultured Ilumatobacteraceae bacterium
GACATCGAACGACCACCACTCGGCTTCCGACGAATCGATGGTGTACACGGCGGTGTACGCCTGAGAGCCGTCGTCGCTCACCGCGAGTGACGATCCGCCGAGGTCGGGAAGACAACGACGCCACCGGATCGTGCCGTCGTCGTTGACGAGGACGATGGCTCGTGCGGACTCGGTTGCGGTAAAGCCCGTCAGGTTGACGAGCAGGCCGCCGGCGACCCTCATGACGTTCGCGACCGGAGGGCTGTATCCGGGTGGGGTCGGCGCGTTGGGGAAGACGATCTGCATTCCGGGCTCGGGGGCGAGCGGGCCGAAGGAGCCGTCCGCGAACTCGTCGACCGGTGGTGCCGCGGTGGGGTCGGCGGCCTGCTCGGTGCACTCGCGCAGCCAGATGCCGTTCGAGACGGCTGCGGGTGCCACGGTCGTCGTCGTCGACGAAGCGTTCGCTGTCGTCGTCGGTACCTCCGTCGAGGTCGGGCCTGCCGCGGTCGTTGACGGCGCCGGCTCGATCGACGGGACCGGTTGCAGGGTCTCGTCCGGGGCGACCGGCGGGGTTGGTTGGCGGCGATCGACGACCACGACACCCGCCACCATGATGACCAACAACGCGGCCGCGGCAGCCCACAGCACGAGCCGCCGGCGCGAATGGGTCTTTGCCGTCGAACCCGCTACGGGGTCTGCTTGCGAGGGGATCGCAGCACGGGCCACGACCTCGTCCCACTGGTCCGGTGCGGCGACATCGTCGAGTCGCTGCTTCAGACGATCGATCGCGTCGCTCATCGCGTCCCTCCCTCGGCATCTTCGAGCAGTGCCCTCGCTCGTCGTGTGGCCCGGTGAAGCCGGACCCGCAGGGCTCCGGGTGATTCGCCGAGCACGTCGGAGAGCTCGGACGGCTTCCAGCCGGCGAGATGGCACAGCACCACGAGCTGCCGATCGGTCTCGGACAACTCGCTCAACGCGCCGAGGAGTTGCCCGAGCTCGTGATCGCCAGCGTGGTGATCGGCCGTGATCGGTGCGTTGAGCCCGACGTCTCGGCGGCGCTTCTGCAGTTCGCCACGAGCGATGGCGTACGCCGCTCGCCACACCCAGGCGGCGATGTCGCGGACCTCGTCGCCGCGGCGCAGCACCTGCGCGAACGCCTCCGCGGTCGCGTCGTCGGCGACATCGCGTGACGCGCTGAAGGCGTAGATCGAGCGCCACAGGCGAGCGTGCTCGGCCACGTAGACCTCGCGGACGCGAGCGGCCGACGCGGCCTCGGCGTCCACCCCTTCTGCCATACCCGCCGAGTCCATCACGTCACAAGGGACGAAACCGGTGACATCGTTACATCGATCTGGCAAGTCGACTGGATCCCTGCGGTCACACAGGCGTCAGGTCAGCGCGCCGACTTGCTGATCGACGGCGGTGCGGAACACCGGGGGATCGTGCGACACCTAATGGGTGTGGGTCGAGCGCGGCCCGCCCCTGCCCGTCACCGAGGTTGCGACGGGCCGGCAGCGCGACTGGAGGACGAGTGAGATCGGAACAGCAGATGGGGAGCACGGTCGGTAAGCGGATCGGCTTCCGGGTCGACCGGAGGGTGATCCCCGTCGGCGTCCGGTGCGGGGGCTGCGGGGTGTGCCACCTTCCCGCCGTCGTGATCATCGAGCGGGGCGCTGGCGAGGCAGGTGGTCCCGGAGTGCTCCGGCTGCGGTGTCCCCGCTGTTCGGCGGTCAGCGAGGTCGCGCTCGTCGGTGGGCCGGAGGACGCTGAACTGCTGGCTGTCCTCGGCGTCGATTGGCGAGACGATGGAACCGGCGGCGCTCGTGCGGGCTGAACACGTCTGGGCCGGTGGTGGCCGGTCATCGTCGGACCGCAACACTTTCTCATCACGCGACACTGGGTTACCGGTGGGCCGACGATCCGCCTGGAAAGAGCCGTGTGACCGACAACGAGTCCAACGATGATGGGGATCGCCTACGGCTCATCGTTGCGGTGCACGGCCGGTCGGTCGAGACGTACCTGGCCTACGTCGAGCGCGACGCGTCGGTGCGCGAGGAACTGTGGGCTGACGTGATGGGTCTGGCCTACCAACACCTCGACGATCTGGAGCCGCTGTCGACCGGGCAGGTACGCAGCTGGCTGCTGCGGACCGCCCGCTATCTGACCGCGAACGCGGCGCGCCGGGCGCAGACCCGCCGGCGCCTGGCCGAACGGTTGGCGGTCGAGCCGCTCGAGTTCGTCGCCTCGGCCGAGGACGAGTTTATCGACACCGACGTGAGCGCGGAGCACAGCGCCCGGTCCGCGCGGATCCGTTGCGCGTTGGATCAGCTCAGCGACGGCTACCAGCGCATCCTCACCATGGATGCGCTGGGCCAGGCCGGCCCGCTGATCGCCAAGCAGCTGGACATCTCCCATCAGGCCGCACGGTCCCGGCTGATGCGGGCCCGCAACGCGTCGTCACCGCCTACACGGCACTCGACGACGTCGACTCGGCGCCGGAGTTGCCATGAGCGACGTGCACCGCGACGAGCTGTTGGACGACCTCGCCGAGTGGATCCGCCGGCACCCCGAGGCGTGGCCTGCGTCGGAGGAGTTCACGATCAGCGACGCCCGCATCGACGAGATCATCGAGAGCGTGATCGCCGGCCAGCGGCGCGCGCCCGCGGACACACTCGCCCGGCGTCGTCGACGCCGTCGCCTCGTGGGGGGCGCGTGCTTCGTCATCGCGGCCACGAGCGGAGCGGTCGTCGCCGCGTCGATGTTGCGGTCCGAGCAACCGACCCAGCCCCAAGCCGGCGCGGCATGCCGCGCCCAAGCGCAGGTGCGCGCCGACGCGATCGTGCTCGCACCGGGTGGAGATCCGATCGAAGGCTGCCGGGCGCTGTGGGAAGGCGGCCAGTTCGAAGAGCTCGACACCGGCGAGCCCGGAATCGGCGCCGGCGACGCCGTGCCGCCCCTCAGCGCCTGCATCGGTGGGGGAGGGGTGGTCGAGGTCTTCCCGGGCGAGCCGTCCGTGTGCTCCGATCTCGGGCTGGCAGCGGCCGACCCCACCTTGAGTCCGGAGAACCAGGCGATCGTCGATCTCCAGGACCGTCTCGTCGAGACGATCAACATGGCCGAGTGCATCCCCGTCGCCGATGCAGCCCCGATGGCCGAGGCGATCCTCGACGAGGCGCCGCTCGACGGATGGACGGTCTGGATCCGCCCGGAGGCCCAGGGCGGAACGTGCGGCAAGGTCGCCGTCGACCCCACTGCCAAACAGATCATCGTCAACCATCTCGACCTCCAGGACTGAGGACCGGCAAAGTGGACACGCGCAGGCGTGACGGCGACGGCCACCGCGACGAGTGATGTAGCCGAGTGGCCGGAAGCGGGATGCGCTCAATCGGCCCGGCCGATGGGGTCACTCTGCGCCTATTCTCTTGACGTGGCCGCCACCACGTTGACGGAGCTGCGCGAGCGGCGCGAGGAGATCATCGAACTCGCACGTGCCCGCGGGGCATCCCGCGTCCGTGTCTTCGGGTCGGTGGCCCGAGGCGAAGCCACGGGTTACAGCGATGTGGACTTCCTCGTCGACCTCGAGCCCGACCGAACTCTGATGGACCTAGGCGGCCTGCTGATGGATCTCCAGGAACTGCTGCAACGCGACGTCGACGTCGTGACCGAGCGGGGTCTGCGGGCGCGCGTCGCTGAGCGGGTCTTGGCTGACGCCGTCGAGCTGTGAGAGGGGACCGAGACCGCATCCTCGACATGGTCGAGATGTGTGATCTGCTGCTCGAATACGCTTCCGATGCCGAGCGCCTCGCTAACGATCCAGTAACTCAGGGTGCAGCCCAACGATGGATCGAAGTGATCGGAGAAGCTGCATCACAGGTGTCGCAAGAACTCAAGCTCGCTCACTCGGACGTCCCGTGGAAGGAGATCACCGGCATCCGCGTGATCCTCGCGCACGGCTACTTCCACATCGAGCACGACATCATCGGCAATGTCGTCACGAGCGAGATTCCTCAGCTTCGTCAGCAGCTTGTTGTCTTGCTCGGCTCACTTCCCGCAGCCGAATCCTGACCCGCCTCGATCACACGGCGCTGCAGTCGGTTGGGGCGCCGTCGATGGTCACGGTGAGGGGGTTGGGGCCCGGCGGGACGTCGTCGACGAGGACGGCGGCGCCACCGTCACCGTTCTCGACGGGCCGTGGTACCGGTTCGCCGTTCAGTTCGACGTCGACCGAGTCGGCATCCGCGCCGAGCGCGATGACGAGCACGGTGCCTGGCCCGACCGACGAGCAGATCGCGGAGCTGAACGGCTGGTCGGGATCGCACGTGCTGGCCCCGGACGGGATGGGGGAGAGCTCGCCCGCCGTCCAGAGGACGTGCGCCACCGATCGGCATGACCCGTCGGTGGACGTGGCGACCTGCCAGCGGCCCCAGGTCTGTTCGCCGCGGGCGACGACTTGTGGAGTGGGGTACTGGTCGATCTTCTCGACGGTGAGCCCGCTCTCGTCCAGTGCCTCGAACTCCAAGGTGCCGCGCAGTTGTCTCATGTCGGTGCCGGCCGGGGCGAGTATCGCGACGACATCGAGCGGGCTGACGAGTTCGACCAGCGATCGCTGTCCACCGTCGAGCGTTCCTTCGAACGTCGCCCGATCGATCGCTTCCGGACGGTTGCCCTGGGCGATCGAGGCGGCGATCCAGCGGAGCTCGTCGTCGGTCGGTGTTCGCTCGAGCCGGTAGGTGATCACCTCGGTGGTGCTGTCCGAATGCTCACCGGTTCCGTAGCGGACCAGTGGCTGCTGCACGCTCGTTCCGACCGGAACCGTGAATCGGTCGGTCGGAAGGGTGGCGCCGACCGGGCCGGCGCCGATCACCCCGGCCAGTTCGACCGCCGCCTGGTACATCTCCGGCTGGAGCGGCCCGTCGTTGCTGCTGTGGATCACTCGGGTGCCTCCGTTGCCGAGCCGTAGCGCCACGGTGAAGCGCTCCTGGGACGCGACGGCGTCGGTGCCGGCGATCTGGGTCACCGTCGCCCCTGCGGTGGCGATGTCCCATGGCACGGCCTGATCGATCACCGCCAGTTCGCCCACCCACTCGTTGGCCTCCAGCACCCACACGGTCGCGTAGCCGTCGCGGCCGTATCCCCATTCATCGACATCGAAGCTGGTGTCGTAGGCGGCCACCGGTTCGGCGGGAGCAGGGTGCAGGGTGGCGATGGTGCCGGGCTCCAGCGGTTGATCGAAGCGCAGCTGTTCGCCGGGGGCGGGCACGGTCGTGGCAGGCGCGGCGGAGTCCGTGGTGAGCGGCAGCGTGACGGGTGCGGTGTCGGTGGGGGCGACCGCGTCACGGTTCGTGACGAACGCCGTGCCGACGACTCCTGCCGCCACGATCACGACCGATGCCGCGGCCAGCCACCAGCGGCTCGTCGAACCGGAATGCCGCGACCGTCGGCGGTCCCGGTCGCCGGGCCGGTGCAGGTCGGCGTTCGGGTGGTGGCTCTCGGCGAGACGGTCGAGTGCTGCCCGCACCCGGGTCTCGATGTCAGCGACGGATTGATCGGTCACGACAGCTCCTTCTCCATCCGGGCCAACCCACGGTGGATGTGCGACTTGACGGTGCCGGCTGGGATGCCGAGCTCGGCGGCGATGTCGTCGACCTTGAGGTCGGCGTAGAACCGCAGCACCAACACCTCGCGCTCCACCTGCGGCAGCGCGGCGAGCACCTCGCGCACCACGATCGTGTCGGCGTCGAGGCCGAGGTCGTGCGAGGTTTCGGTGGTGACGCTCTGGTGGCGACCCTTGCGCCGGCCCCACCCGCGCGCCCCGTTGACCACCGCCAAGCGGGCGTAGGCGCGCGGATGGCCGATGTCGGCCCACCGCCGGAGCACCTGTTCGCAGGCATCCTGCGCGAGCTCGTCGGCGACCGCGGACGACCCGGTCAGTAGGAACGCCAGCCGCGACAGCTCGGCGAAACGCTCGACGAAGAACAGCTCGAAGGTCTGCTCCGGCGCCCCGTCCGTCATGAGCGGCTCATCCACCATCCCTTTGTAGGTGTCGCAGCGTCCGAGAACGTTGCATCGAACCTTCCGCTGAGCGATCCGTGGCGGTGCTCGCGGAGGTGGCCGTGCCGCTCAGTCGCTGGCGGGGCGCACTCCGAGGGTCACGATCCCGTCGATCTTCGAGTCGGGAGCGATCGGGATCAGTTCGCCGGTCGCCCGATCGAAGAACGACAAGGAGCCCCCGGCGACGACGAAGAGGCCAGAGCTGTCGGCCGCCCAGGCCGGCGCACTGCCGTACTGATCCGACGATGAGACCTCGATCTCGACGCCGGTCGCCAGGTCGGAGAGGCGCCGGCTCGGCCGGCCTTGATCGTCCGGCGACCACCGGAAGTAGGTGAGTGCCGTGCCGTCCGGCGACAGCGACGAGGACTGGATGTCGACGTACTCGCGGAGTTGATCGAATGCGTCGAGCTTCACCGGCACCCGCTCGCCCGTGGTCTGATCGACGCGCACGTACGAACACTCGAGCGTCTCGGTGCACTCGCGCACGATGTAGTGGTTGGCGCCGACGATCACGAGATCGCCGGTGCTGACTCTCGTCGCCGCACCCGTCACCCCGACCGTGTACACGCCGCCGGTGTCGTTGACGATCAGCTCGCCGGTCGCATCGAGGAACTGGAGCTCCCACGGGTTGAACTCGACGAGCGGCCCGCCGACCACGTTGGTGAGCACGCCATCGGCGGTGAGGCGCAGCACTTCGGGCGAGACCGGATTCCACTGGTTGGGGACCAGGATGAAGTCGTCGGTGCCCGGCTCGTTGATGATCTGGTTGGTCCCGTCCTGGCCGATCTCGACGCTGATCGGCGGCTCGCCGACACGGAACAGGCTGACGTCGTTGCGGTCGTAGGCGCCGAGCACGACGCCGTGTGGGCCGAGCTCGATCACCGAGTTGATGCCCGATCGGTCGGTGTCGAACGATTGCACGACGCCGGCCGGGAGGTCGATCACGTGCAACACGCCGCGAGACGTGACGGCGACGAGCTGGATCGGCGTGGTGAGCGCCTGGATGCGGGGGCTGACATCGATCTTCGCCATCGTCCACACGGGTGCCGGTTCGGGGAGTGTGTTGCCGATGGTCGAGGCCGGCCGCGGGCGGGCCCGCTCGGTGGTGGGAATGGGCTCCACGATCGATCCCGACACGACGACCCAGGTGCTCTCGGGTGTGGTGCCCTCGGTCGCCACACCTCCGTCGTCGCCGCCGACGAACTGCGATCCGACGGCGGCAGCGGCCAGCAGCCCGGCCAAGCCGAGCGCGAGGGCGGTGCGGCGGCCGGGGCTCGTCGGGCTCGGCCCGGCGGTGACGTCGCGCTCCGGTTCGGCCTCGGCGCCGAGCATCGGAGGCTCGAACACCGGAACGGGAGCGGAAGCCGACGCGGATGGTTCGATCGGGTTCGGCGGTCGTGCGGCCGGCGCCTCGCTCCAGGCCGCGGGCAGGGGTGGCGGCGGGGCGATCGGGACGTCGCGGGCCCACGGAGAATCCTCGCCGCCGAGCGCCAGCGGTTCGATGTCATCGGCCACCGCCTCATTCGACCACACCGTGACGGTCCGATTCGATTGCGACGATGGCGGTTGCGCGGCGAGTTCGAGCGGTTGCATCGTCGTCTCGCGAGTGGACTGCACGGTTCAGGGAGATTGACGATGTCACCCGAGCTCTGCATCGAGCCATGCGGTCTCGTCGTCGCGAAGTTCGCCCTGGAGTTGGTG
>CAZYWK010000123.1:0-4878 GCA_964651825.1 uncultured Ilumatobacteraceae bacterium
GACCCGTGCGTTTGGGGACGGGGCCGGAACGAACGGGGTTACGGTTGGTCGTCGAGGAAGCGTTGGATCTCGGCGGCGAGTTCGTCGCCGGAACGCATCTCGAGGCTGGGTCCGTCGTCGACGGTGCGAGGCGCGCCGGCTTGCTCGCCGTCGGCGGCGTCGTAGATCTCCTCCAGCTGACGCAGCATCGCCAGGTGGTCGGGATTGTCGCCGACCGACTTGTCGATGCGCTGGCGTTGGATGGCGACGTCGCCGCGCAGATCGACGGCCGGCACCGTGATGCCGGTGGCTTCGGTGAGCCCGTCGAGCAGGGCGACCGACGCGGCTGGGTACGACATCGCCGCGACGTAGTGCGGCACCTGCACCCAGATGCCGAGCGCCGGGATCTTGCGGACGTGGAGGGCGTGCTCGAGCGCGGCCGCCATGCCCGCCGGCACATCGACCGAGCTGCGCGCGAACGTGACGTTGGCCAGCACCTCGGTGGAGGGCGACGAACACGACAGGCGAGGTGGGCGGGTGTGCGGAGCGGCGAACGGGTAGGCGCCGAAGCCGACCATCTGGCTGACGTCGAGCTCGACCGCGATGTCGCTCACCGCGGCGGCGAAGCGGTGCCACGCCATGTCGGGCTCGGGGCCGGTGAGCAGCAGTACGTCGCGGCCGTCGACCGAACGGCCGGCGCGGATCTCGATCGTCGACCACACCAGATCGGTGTTCACGCCGTCGCGGAGCTCCATCGTTGGCCGGCGGGCTCGGTAGTCGATAAAGGTGTCGTCGTCGAAGCGAACCAGCGGAACGGTGTTGCACTCGGTCGACACGACCGCGGCCGCTGTCGCCCCGGCACCCGCTGCATCGATCCAGCCGGTGAGCATCACGACGAGGACCGGCTCGTGGAGCATCGGCTCGTCGACCAGCCACTCGTATGACCCGTCGGGGCTGATCATCCGAGCCGCTCCAGGGTGCGTTCGGCCTGGTCGGCGGCAGCTTCGACCTGCAGCTTGAACGGCGTCAGCTCGTCGGCGTTGCGAGCGCCGAGGGCACCGCCGAGGTAGCGCGAGTACACGCCTTCGAGGATGCAGGCGAGCTTCCAGTGGGCGAATGCCACGTAGTAGTCGAGGTGCGAGATGTCGCGGCCCGACACCTCGGCGTAGCGTTCGGCCAGCCGGCGGCGGTCCCAGAAGCCGGGTGCGGTGGTGGCGTTGCCGGTCCAGGCCGAGTCGGAATCGCCGGGTCCGGTCCAGTACACCTGCAGCAGGCCGACGTCGGCCAGCGGGTCGCCGAGCGTGCAGATCTCCCAGTCGAGCACGGCCACGACGTCGCCGGAACTGCTGACCATGCAGTTGTCGAGCCGGTAGTCGCCGTGGACGATGGTGGCCGACAGTTGCGCCGGGACCCGAGCCAGCAGTGCGTCGTGGACGCGGTCGACGGTGTCGAGCTCGCGCGTCTTGCCCTGGTTCCACTGGCTGTACCAGCGCTTCAACTGCCGCTCGATGTAGCCCTCGTGACGGCCGAGGTCGTCGAGGCCGGCGTCGACGAGATCGACGGCGTGGATCGCCGCCATCGTGTCGACGAGTGAACGGCTGGCGTTCGCCCGGGCGGATTCGTCGAGTGTGGCCTCGGCTGTCGCCCGATCCCGCAGCACGTGACCGTCGACGAAGCGCATCACGTAGAACGGAGCGTCGTTGATCGAGACGTCGTCGCAGTAGCCCTCGACCGGGGGCACGGGCACCGCGGAGTGCTGCAACCCGGCGAGGATCCGGTGCTCGCGCCCCATGTCGTGCGCACTGGCCAACACGTGGCCGAGCGGCGGGCGGCGGAGGACGAACTGCGTGCCGTCGGCACCGGTGACCCGATAGGTGAGATTCGAGTGGCCGCCCGCGATCACGTCGAACGTGAAGGGCGCGGTGGCACCGGCGACGTTGGCGGTCAGCCAGGCGCTGACGCGTTCGACGTGGATTCCGGGAACGTCGGTCGGGTTCGGGGCGGCTGCGCTCATGCACGTCCGAGGGTAGCGATCGACCGCAGATAGCGTGATGTCCATGGTCGCCATCGATGTCACCGACGCAACGTTCCAGACCGATGTCCTCGACAAGTCGAAGGAGGTTCCGGTCGTCGTCGACCTGTGGGCACCCTGGTGCGGACCGTGCCGAACGCTCGGTCCGATCATCGAGAAGGTCGTCGACGAGACCGGCGGCAAGGTCGTGCTCGCCAAGGTGAACGTCGACGAGAACCCGGGCCTGCACCAGGCGTTCAAGGTCCAGTCGATCCCCGCGGTGTACGCGGTGAAGGATGGCGCTGTCGTCGACGGGTTCATGGGTTCGTACCCCGAACACGTCGTCAAGGAGTTCGTCAACGCGTTGCTGCCGAGCGAGGAGGAGGTCGCCGTCGCCGAACTGCTGGCCGCTGGCGACGAGGCCAGCCTCCGGCTCGCCCTGTCGATGGAGCCGGCGAATGAGGACGTGATCGTGGCGCTCGGCGATGTCCTGGTCGACGAGGGCCAGTCGGAGGAAGCGTTGGCGCTGCTCGCCCGCATTCCCGAATCCGACCGCACACGCCAGGTCGCGGCCCGCGCCCGCGTCGGCACCACGCCCGACGACGACTACGACGAGCAACTCACCGCGCTGCTCGGTCAGGTGAAGGCCGACGACGAGGCGCGCCAGAAGTTCGTCGACCTCCTCGAGCTGATGGGCCCGACCGACCCCCGCACGGCCGACTACCGCCGCCAGCTCACCGCCCGGCTGTACTGACCGGCTCGGCCGCACCGCGGGCCGATCAACTGGCGAGGAACGACTGGAGTTCGCGGCGGAACGACCGCTCGACGTCGTCGTAACGCTCGCGCAGCCGGTCACCGGCGTTCGTCGGGTGCAGCTCGGCGGGCAGTTGAGGTTCGGTGCGGAGCTGACGCAAGGCCATCGCCAACGCCTCGAACGCGTCGGGAATCGCACGGGCGCCTGACCCGTCGAGTTCGGCGCCGGCATGATCGAGCTCGTGCCGGCGGGCGTCACTGGCTCGATCGATCTCGTCGATCGCCCACAGCTGGCCCACGAGGAGCACTGGGTCGATCCCGGTGAGCGGCCCGGTCGTGACGAAGCAGCCGGGCAGCTCCGGTGGCACCGCGAGGTTGGCCGGACGCATCCAGATGTCGGGTCGCAGCTCGCCGAGCTTCGAGCCCAGGGCGCGAGCGCGGAACTCGCGTCGCTCGGCCACCGTTCGGCGTTCCGAGACGACGACGGCCACGTGCCACGATCCGTCCCACGCAGCGGTGGTGCGCCGCCGGCCGATGTCTTGTTCGGTCTGGCGGGTGAGCAGCCGGCCGCTCAGACGGTACGCGCCGCCGTCGGCTGAGAGCTCCCCGCGCTCGACCATGCGCGACAGGGCGGTACGCACGGTGCCCGGGGCGATCTCGAACAGGCCGCAGAACCTCACGAGCGCGGCGACCGGCAGTTCGGGTGGATGAGAACCGAGCAGCAACGACAGGACGATCGAGCGGGGCGTCAGCGCCGATCTCGGATCATTACGAGAGTTGCTCGACATGATCGAAAAGTGTAACATATCGGCATGGACCATGCCGGGAGGACCACTGGGATCACGACTGGGATGACCACGGTGAAAGCGCACGAGCGCCCGCCGGTTGACGAGCCCTTCGTGCTGCCGGACCACACGATGGCGCCGGCGCTCGACCTGCTGCCCGACGTGCTGCCCACCGACCGCCTCAACGTGCGCGGCATGGCGACACCGGTGTGGCGCGACGAGTTGCGCCGCATCCCGAACGTCCGCAATGCGTTCACGGTGGTGGGCGCCCTGCTCCAGTCGTTCGGCGTGGTGATCGCCGCGGCGTGGATCAACACCTGGTGGTCGTACCTACTGGCCTTCGTGCTGATGACCCGCGGGCACGTCTGCTTGAACATCCTCGCCCACGAATCGGCCCACCGCCTGCTGTTCACGAACCGCTGGTTCAACGACAACGTCGGTCGGTGGTTGCTTGCATATCCGACGTACCAGGCGATGCTCGCCTACCGCCGAGTCCACTTCGCCCACCACCGCGACGAGATGGGCCCGAACGAGCCCGACATCGGGTTGTACGCCGGCTACCCGATCCCGAAGGACTCATGGCGGCGCAAGCTCAAGCGCGACGCCATCGGCAACAGCGCGTCGAAGAACTTCCGGTCCTTGTTCCGTGCGGTGCGCGCCCGCCAGGCCGAGGCGTGGGACATCCTCGCCGTGCAGGCGGTGATGCTCGGTGCGTCGATCCTGTTCATGCGGCCGCTCGCCTACGTCGTGTGGATCCTGTCGTGGTCGACGTTGTGGAAGGTGTCGAACCGGCTCCGCTCCATCGCCGAACACGGCGGCATGGTGCGTTCGAAGGACCGCCGGCTGACGACGCATGTGATCCGCCAGAGCAGACTTGCCCGGTTCTGGATGGTGCCCTACAACACCGGATGGCACCTCGCGCACCACGTCGACATGGGTGTGCCGTGGCGGAACCTGCCACGGCTCCACGATGAGTTGGTGCGGTCGGGCTGGGTGACCGAGGAGATCACGTATCCGAGCTACCGGGCGTTCTGGCGGGCTGCCACGGTAGGTTGACCATCGCCGGCTCCCCCTGACGACAACAGGCGCGCTCACAGCGCGCGGTCAGGAGGTCGAGATGGAGCCCCGAAACGACGGCGATACACCCGGCGACCCGGTTCGCCGCCCATGGCCGATCGGATCGCGACGCGAACGCGTCGAGGAATGGGTGAGCTGGTTCGGCGCCGGCCGGCTTGTTGGCGCTGCCCTCGCGATGGCGATCGTGTGCGCCGGCGCCTTCTGGCTGGTGCGGACGCCACCGCCTCCGACCGAGGCTTTGCTCCCGCAGGCCACGACCTCCACGATCGCCGC
>CAZYWK010000123.1:4978-7631 GCA_964651825.1 uncultured Ilumatobacteraceae bacterium
GATGCGACCGGAGCGTCGACGGCTGTCGGAATGCCTGCGGATGCCGCCCCTGGTCCCACGCTGCTCCAAACGATGGTGGTGCACGTCGCTGGTGCTGTCGGTGCGCCGGGCGTGTATCGGCTCGGTTCCGGGGCCCGGGTCGACGATGCGATCCGGCTCGCCGGTGGGCCGACCGCGGAGGCCGACGCCGATGCCGTCAACTTGGCGGCCCCGCTCGTCGACGGGAGCCGGATCTACATTCCGGTGCTCGGCGAGGAGATCCTCCCTGAGCTCGCGGTGCAACCCGTCGGCCCGACCCCGATCCCGGCGCCGACGATCGTCGACGTGAACGCCGCGACCGCGTCGGAACTGGAGGAGCTTCCAGGGGTGGGCCCTGCCACCGCAGCGGCGATCGTGACCGAGCGCGACCGCAACGGACCGTTTCAGGGTGTCGACGATCTCGATCGTGTCCCGGGCATCGGGCCGGCCAAGCTCGAGGCGCTCCGCGACCTGGTCACGACGTGACTCGGGATCGCTTCGGGCGGTCAGTACAACGATTCGCCGACGACCATCGCGGCTGCGATGAGCGCCGCCACGCAGCCGATCCAGATCCCGGCGCAGAGCCAGGCGTACTGGCGCCAGTAGTCCGACCACGTGGCCATCGGATTGCGGGTGGCGCGCCGCGCCGCGAGCACACCCACGAGCAGCCAGATCACAGCGGAGCCGGCGATGGCCAGCGGGTAGAGCGATTTGTCGCCGAACGGCGCTCCGACCGCCAGCAGGCCGGGGGCCGCGAAGACCCCGCCGAACAGGCCGATCGCACCGCTGAGCGGTCCGTCGAAGAGCCGCAGTGATGCGAGCGCGATCGCCCCGACGATCACCGGCACGAGCAGGGCGGCGAAGGTGCCGAGGAACCGGATCCGGCTGCGATACCAGCGTGGCCCTTCGATGAGCGGCGCCGAGGTCACGACAGTGCCGTCGAACGACGGGGACGCGGGCGGGCGCGTCGAGCGCGGTGGCAGCGATGGGGCGTACGAATCCACAACGGTCCCAGCGTACGAGGTCGAACCACCTGCGAATGGGCACCTCGCCGGCCTCCCCGACCTGGCCGTCGTCGGGGTCGCTGTCGTGACCGTCGTCGCCGTGTGGTCGTCGAGTGTCGCCGTGGGGATGAGCGCGGCCGGTCTGGTCGCCGCCGGCGTGCTCGTTCGGCGGGGTACGACGGGCGTCGCTGCCCTCGTCGTCGTGCTGGCCATGGCCGGCGCCGTCCGGTCCGAGCATGCCTGGGACGGTCTCACGCCGGACACGGTCGGGCCCTACACCGGACCGGTGAGGCTCGTGGACGACCCCCAGACCTACGGGCCGAGCACCAGGCTCATCGTCGACGTGGAGGGGGAGCGCTTCGAGGTGTGGGAGCGTCGCCGTGCCCGCCAGCTCCGGGTCGCCACCTGGCACGCCGGCGACGTGGTGACCGTCAGTGGACAACGTCGGGTGTTGGCCGATGCGCGGGCCCGCCGAGTCGCATCGCAGCACGTGGTCGGCGCGTTCGACATCGACTGGGCGTCCGACGTGAGCCCTGGTGGCCCGGTCGCTCGCGCCTCCAACCGAGTCCGTGGGTTGATCGAGCGTGGTTCGTCGTGGATGCCGTCCCCCGACGACGCGCTGTTCCGCGGTCTGGTGATCGGTGACGACCGGGGCCAGCCGACCGACATGATCGGCCGTTTCCGCGCGAGTGGGCTGTCGCACCTCACCGCGGTCTCGGGTCAGAACGTCAGCCTCCTGCTCGCGGCCCTCGGTCCGTTGCTCGTCCGGATGCGACCGGTCGCCCGGTGGGCGGTGACGATCGGTCTGATCGCCTGGTTCGTCGCGTTGACCCGGTTCGAACCCTCGATCATCCGAGCCGGCGCGATGGCGATGGTGTCGGCGACGGCATTCCTCACTGGCCGGGAACGATCGCCGGTGCGCATCCTGGCAGTGGCCGTGATCGCCCTCGTGATCATCGACCCGCTGCTCGTGTGGTCGGTCGGGTTCTGGCTGTCGGTCGGCGCCACCGCCGGGGTCTGCGCGATCGGCCCGCGGCTCGCGGTGAAGCTCGAACTGCTCGGACCGCTGGCGATGCCGCTCGGTATCACGCTCGGGGCACAGATCGGCGTCGTCGTGCCGAGTGTGCTCGTGTTCGGCCGCCTGCCCCTCGTCAGCATCCCGGCCAACCTGCTCGCCGTGCCGGTGGCGGGGGCGGTGATGCTCTACGGCCTGCCGGCGTCGATCGTCGCCGGTCTGGTGCCGGTGGCTGCCCCGGTCGTGATGCTGCCGGCGCTGGTGGGCACCCGGTGGGTCGACACGGTCGCCGCGGTCGCTGCCCGTGTCGAGCCGGGCGGCGCCGCGACGTGGTGGGGCTGGGCGGTGGTGGCCGTTCTCGTCGCCGGCCTGGCTGGCGTCAGCCGACTGCGATGATCGCCGCGGTGGCGCCGCCGATGATCGCCACCACGATCGCCTGGCTGGCCAGCAGCCACCCGACAAATGACGACTGGAGCCCGTCGAGGCGTACTTCGATGTTGTCGATCCGACTTTCGAGGTGCTGCTCGAGCCGTGCGAGATCCTGCTTGGTGGCGACGTCGGCCCAGCCGACGGGTGGGAGCAGGTTCATGAGTGTCTCGGCAGCTTCGTCGTCGTA
>CAZYWK010000124.1:0-1511 GCA_964651825.1 uncultured Ilumatobacteraceae bacterium
GATGTCGTGCGCCACGGAGGAGTCGTCGGCTCCGATCATCCTGCAGCGGTGGCAGCGGGGAGGAGCTCGGGTGGGACGTTCCTGGCCGGGATCACCACGAGGAAGTCGTCGACCTGGAACTCCTCCGCGATGCCGACGTGCTCGCGGATGCGCGCGGTCAGGTCGGGTGCCCGACCGTCGGCGGTCAGATCGAACACGTAGGCGACCGTGCCGTCGTCGGCCGATCGGATCTCGGTCGACCAGTCAGGCCGGCGGTCGAAGATGTCCGGTGACGCGATGAACGACTCGTCGTCCCAGACCAGCCGGTAGCTCGTCCAGTAGTTGCTGTAGATCCCGGTGACGCCCCGGTCGTGCAGCGCGGCGGCGAGTGTCTCGGTCGATGCCAGCCCCGGTCGGACGTGGCGCAGGTCGTGCAGCGTGACGGTGGTGGCGATCGCGAACACGATCAGGGTGGCGCCGATCCACACGCTCGCCCATCGCAGCGAACCGAGCGCGGCGACGATGGCGTAGGCGAGCGACGGCACGAGGTACACGTAGTAGCGGCCGGTCCCCACGTAGTCGCCGCTCGGCGCCAGTGCGTGGACGAGCGGGAAGACCAGGAGGACCAGCGCCAGTGGTGAACGGATCCGAGGCGACACGACGAAGGCCCAGATCACCCCCGCTGCGGCCACGATCGCGAGGAGCGCGAAGGCCCACCCCCATCCGCTGACCAGCCAACGTTCGTCGAACGGTCGCCGAAGCCCGAGCGCCATCGGCCAGCCGCTCTCCCACTGGGTGACGAGATGGTCGACGTAGCCGCCACGCCCACCCGGGAGCTCGCGGA
The DNA here is from genome assembly GCA_964651825.1 of uncultured Ilumatobacteraceae bacterium. GTDB lineage: Bacteria > Actinomycetota > Acidimicrobiia > Acidimicrobiales > Ilumatobacteraceae > Sva-07. The sequence continues at coordinate 824 of CAZYWK010000124.1, forward strand.
GTGACAGGCCGCGCGTCTGGAGGTTCTGCCAGAGCCACGGCGCCGACCCGACGATCACGCCGGCGACGCCGACGACCGGGCCGCGCCAGTCGCCGATCGTCCGCTTCCACACGATCCACCCGAGTGCCGGAACGGCGAAGAACACGATCTGGGTCGAAGTCCACCACCCGACACCCAGCAGCAGACCGAGGAGGCCCCATCGCACGAGCCGGCCGCGTCCGGTCGGACGGTCCTCCGCGAGCTGCTCGGCGACCACGATCGCGCCGAGGCCGGCGATGATCGTCGGTTGGTAGAAGAGCATCGCCCTCGTGCTGAACCACACCGACGAGGCCGACAGCACGCCCGCCAGGGCCACGGTGCATGCGGCGGAGACCGTTCCGAGCCGCCGGCGGGCGATCAGGAACAGCAGGACGCCGATGACGATCGACTCGATCATCGGCAGCGCCACGATCGCCAGGCTGTCCGGCAGCAGCGCGATCAGCGCCGCCAACGGAACGAGCTCGATCGTGCCGCCGTAGTTCTGGCCCCAATAGAACGTCGCCGCGTGGCCATCGAGCAGCGCCCGGGCCATCGTGCCCGAGAGGGTCTCGTCAGCGTTGAGCGTGCCGAGCGAACTGTTCACGATCCAGACCCGCAGACCCACCGCGACGAGCAGCACGACTGCCGCCACACCGATCAACGCGACGTC
>CAZYWK010000124.1:1611-7571 GCA_964651825.1 uncultured Ilumatobacteraceae bacterium
ACGTTCGGCGACCACGAGCATCTGGCCGGCGAGCGGGCGGTAGGGGAGGCGCAGGTAGAGCGGGACGAGGCGATGTCCGAACGACAGCTTCGACTTCATCGTCAGCGGCAGGAACCGGGGCTCGCAGTGGACGACAGGCAGCCCGCGGGCGGTCACGAGGTCGACGAGTGAACGGTCGGTCCACACGGTGCGATGTGTGTAGTCGTCGAAGTAGCGGTGCGGGTCGAGGCGGAAGTTGGGCTGCACGAGGATCAACCGGCCGCCGGGCGCCAACACGCGCCGCACGTCGACCAGCAACCCGTCGATCGCGTCGTGCTCGAGGTGCTCGAGGAAGTTGCTGGCGAACACGGTCGTGAACTCGCCGTCGGCGAACGCCGAGAGATCGGTGGCGTCGCCGACGATCGCCTCCACACCGTCGCCCGCGAGGTCCGGCAGCGACGGGTTCGTGTCGACCGCAACCTTGCGGGCGGCGTCGATCGACCGCAGGAAGTCCGAGTAGCCGGCGGCGAGATCGAGTACGGCGCCGTCCGGATCGACCCAACGCTGGAGGTACGCGCCGAGGTGCTTCCAGACCGCAGCCCGTGCCGGGTCGTGGGTCAATCGGGTCGCGTAGTACTCGTTCACGGCCGGGTCACCCTACGCGGCGACCTGCAACGTTCGGTGCCTGACCCCAACGTTGCAGGTTCAGGGCAGGAAGGGGGCGATGGCGTCGGGGTCGATGTCGTAGCGCTCGATGGCGTCGGACACGACGCTCGCCTCGATCTGTCCGTCGGCGAGCAGCCCGCTGAGGACACCGACGACCACGTGGCCGGCGTCGACCTCGAAGTAGCGGCGCAGTGCCTCGCGGGTGTCGGAGCGGCCCATGCCGTCGGTGCCGAGCGGGACGTACGTCCGGCCGGGCAGGAACCGCAGGATCTGCTCGGGCACGGCCGCCATGAAGTCGGACACGGCGGTGATCGGGCCAGGCGCCTCGGCGAGCCGTTGCGCCACGAGCGGCACCTTGTTCGGCAGCGACGGGTGCAGGCGGTTGAAACGGTCGGCCAGCATCGCCTCCTCGCGCAGCGCCTTGTACGACGTGGCCGACCACAGCTCGACGCCCACGTCGTAGTGCTCCGCGAGCTCCGCGGCCGCGGCGCGAGCGGCGCCCTGCGCCGTCCCCGAGAACAGCAGGGTCGCCTGCTTCGACGGGCCCGCGGGCGCGTCGGCCCACTTGTACAGGCCCTCGACGATCTGCTCGGCGAGGCCCGGTGTGTCGGGCATCGCCGGCATCTCGTAGTTCTCGTTGTAGAGGGTGATGTAGTAGAAGACGTCGGTCAGCTCGGCCGGTCCGCCGCTGTACATCCGGTTGATGCCGGCCTGCACGATCGTGGCCACCTCGTACGCGAACGCCGGGTCGTAGGCCTGCACCGCCGGCACCGTCGAGGCGAGCACCAGCGAATGACCGTCCTGATGCTGGAGCCCCTCACCGAGCAGCGTCGTGCGACCGGCCGTGGCCGCCATCAGGAAGCCGCGGGCGCGCATGTCGGCCGCCTGCCAGATCAGGTCGCCGACGCGCTGGAACCCGAACATCGAATAGAACGTGAAGAACGGCATCATCGGCACGCCGCGGGTGGCGTACGAGGTGGCAGCGGCGATGAAGCTCGACATCGAACCGGCTTCGGTGATGCCCTCTTCGAGGATCTGTCCCTTGGTCGATTCCGAGTAGCTGAGCAGCATGTCGTGGTCGACCGATTCGTACTTCTGGCCCTGCGACGCGTAGATGTTGAGCTCGCGGAACAACGCGTCCATGCCGAACGTGCGGGCCTCGTCGGGGATGATCGGCACGACCCGCGGCCCGATGTGCTCATCCCTGCACAGACCACGAAGGAGCCGGGTGAAGCCCATCGTGGTCGACACCTGCTGGCCGTTGGAGCCCGAGCGCAGCTCGGCGAACGCCTTGTCGCTCGGCAGCTCCATCCGCCGGCGGGCCACGGTCGACCGCTTCGGGATCGACCCGTCGAGAGCCTTGCGGCGCTCCATCATGTACTGGAACTCGATCGAGTCCTTCGCCGGGCGGAAGTACGGCGGGTTCTTGTCGTCGATCGCGTCGCCGGGGATCTCGTCGTTGAGATGCAGCCGATCGCGCAGCTCGAGGAGCTGCTGCGACGTCATCTTCTTGATCTGGTGCGTCGCGTTGCGACCCTCGATGCCGGGGCCGAGCGTCCAGCCCTTGATCGTCTTGCACAAGATGACCGTCGGCCGTCCCGACCCGATGTTCTCGGTGGCCGCCTTGTAGGCCGCGTACAGCTTGCGGTAGTCGTGGCCGCCGCGAGGCAGGTTGACGAGGTCGTCGTCGCTGAGATGCGACACCATCTGGCGCAGGCGCTCGTCGGGACCGAAGAAGTGGTCGCGGATGTACTCACCGGTCTCGGTGCCGTACCGCTGGAACTGGCCGTCGACGGTGTTGTTCATCTGGTTGAGCAGCACACCGTCCTTGTCCTGGGCCAGCAGCTCGTCCCACTTCGAGCCCCAGATCACCTTGATCACGTTCCAGCCGGCGCCGCGGAACGTCGCTTCGAGCTCCTGGATGATCTTGCCGTTGCCGCGCACCGGGCCGTCGAGGCGCTGCAGGTTGCAGTTGATGACGAAGACCAGGTTGTCGAGGTGCTCGCGGGAGGCGAGCGAGATGGCGCCGAGCGTCTCGGGCTCGTCGCACTCGCCGTCGCCGAGGAACGCCCACACGCGGCTCTCGCTCGTGTCGTCGATCTGGCGGTTCTGGAGGTACCGGTTGAATCGGGCGTGATACAGCGCGGTGATCGGGCCGAGGCCCATCGACACCGTCGGGAACTCCCAGAAGTCGGGCATCAGGCGCGGGTGGGGGTACGACGACAACCCGCGACCGTTCCGGCCGATCTCGCGGCGGAAGTGGTCGAGATCGTCTTCGGTGAGCCGGCCCTCGAGGTAGGCGCGGGCGTAGATGCCGGGCGCGGCGTGACCCTGGAAGTAGACGTGGTCGCCAGGCGTGCCGTTGTCCTTCCCGCGGAAGAAGTGGTTGAAGCCGATCTCGTACAGCGAGGCCGAGCTGGCGTAGGTGGACAGGTGGCCGCCGATGCCGTCGGCGTGCTTGTTGGCCTTGACGACCATCATCGCCGCGTTCCAGCGCACGAAGGCGCGGATGCGTCGCTCGATGTGCTCGTCGCCGGGGAACCACGGCTCCTCCTCGCGGGGGATCGTGTTCACGTACGGCGTCGACACGGTGGCCGGGAAGGAGATCTGGGTGTTGTTGGCCCGCTCCATCAATCGGCTCAGCAGGTAGCGGGCACGGGTCTTGCCGTGCGTCTCGACCACGGCGTCGAGGCTGTCGAGCCATTCGCGGGTCTCGGTCGGATCGATATCGGGCAACTGGTGCACGTGGCCGTCGAACATCATGTGGACAGTCTCGCAGTGTTACCGGCGGGTACGCACCGGTACGGGCGTGACGCTCGGCGCCAGCGCCGGATCAGCGACGCGTGTCGACGAGGCGCGCTGGCCGGATCCCGACGAACCCGTCGCCGGTGGCGCCCAGCACGTCGACGATCACCTCGGTGGCGGTGTACGTGTACACGCAGATCTCACCGGCCGCATCCGGGCGGACCGTCACCATGTTGGCGACGTTCTGCCCGGCGAGGTAGTTCACGTTGGACGTGTCGGGCTGCCCGTCCGCGCACGGATACACCGTCGCGTAGCCTGCGGCGCGCGGATCGGCGATCGTGACGTTGGCGAAGACCCCTCCGGTGCCCGCCGACCCGACGTCGGCGCGCGACAATCCCGCGTCTCCGATCGAGAAGCGGATCTCCTGTCCCTCGACCGGTGGGGCGGCGTCGCGGCGGGTGTCGACCACCCGCTTCGGTGCGATCAGCCGCATCGGGCTGTCGCCGGTGGCATCGCCGAACGACGCGAACCGGTCGACGAGCAGGTGGGTGTCAGCGCTCGCCGTGAGGCAGACGTTGCCGTCGGCGTCCGGTGACACGACCGCGAGGTTGGGCACGGCCGCGCCGGCGGCGAAGTTCACCGTCGACGTGTCCGGCACCGTCACCGAACACGGATGCACCGACAGATAGCCGGCGCTCAGCGAGTCGACCGCGGTCACGTTGAGCGCCACGGCGTCGGCGCGGCCCGGCGCTCCGACGGGTGCCGTCACCCGGACCGTCCGCGCCGTCCACGCCGGCTGACGCGCCGGTTCGCCGCGGGTGTCGAGCAGCCGCGTCGGCGCTGCTTCCTGCACGTTCGCCGCGCCGGTGAACTGGCCGAACACGTCGACGATCACGTGACCGGCCTCGCGGTTGTACACACAGATCTCCCGGCTCGGCCCGACCGGGACGATCGCCGCGGCGGCCACGACCTGGCGCCGCGTGTGGTTGAGGTTGCTCACCTCCGGCCGTTCGGTGTCGCACGGGTACGCGGCGAGGTATCCCGAAGCCCGCGACGCGGTGGACGTGATGTTGACCGCGACGGCGGCCGCATCGGCGGGCTCGACGCGGACCCGGGTGACCCCGCCGTTCGGCGGTTGGCGGGTGGCGTCGGTCACCGCCTGGACGATGAGGCTCGAGTACAGGGCTGCGCCAGTCGGGTTCAGGTGGATCGCGTCGTAGGTGATGCCCGGCCGGTCGGCGGCTTCGGCCCAGTCGATCAGCGTCAGGTTCGGGTGGCGGTCGAGCGCCCGCTCGAGGTGGTCGTTCACGGTGGGGAAGTACCAGTAGTACGGCTGCACCTGGTTCCACGCCGACGTCGACACGAACTCGGGCTTCACCTCGCGCAACGTCACCCAGTAGACGTGACCCACCCCGGCCGCGGTGAGGGTGGCGATCATCGAGTCGATCGACCGGTCGAAGCGGGCCGGGTCCCAGTAGGGGTAGTTGTACCCGCCGGCGATCACCACGTGGTCGCCGAACATCTGCGGGTTCGCGGCGAGCTGCGGTCGTACGTGGACCGATTCGAGCATTTCGACGAAATGTGCCGGTGTGCCGATGACGTTCACGTCCCACCCGGGCCCGAACGCGGCGGGGAGCGCCGTGGCAGCGCCCAACCCCACCGAGTCGCTGACGAGCACGACCCGCTGCGCGGGAGGGGCCACAGCGACGAGCGGTGCGGCCTCGACGCGCGGCCCGGCGAGCAGCAACGATCCGATGAGGCTCGTCAAGAGCGCGACCGCCCGGATTCTGGGTCCCCCGTCCACCGAGGTGCGAGAGTAGCGCCGATGACCGATCGACTCGTGATCTACACCGACGGCGCCTGCAGCGGGAATCCGGGCCCCGGTGGGTGGGCGTGGGCGACGGCCCCCGACGGCGAGCCGCACGGCGCCGGTGGCGAGGCGCAGACGACCAACCAGCGCATGGAGATCTACGCCGTGCTCGACGCGCTGCGCACGCACATCTCGCTCGCCGACGACGGCGCAGGTGGGGCGGGCGGCCCGATGCCGATCGAGATCGTGTCCGACTCGACCTACGTCGTGAACTGCTTCCGCGACAAGTGGTGGGTCAAGTGGGAGCGCAACGGCTGGCAGAACTCCAAGAAGCAGGCGGTCGCCAACGTCGACCTGTGGAAGCCGCTGATCGAGCTCGTCCGCAACGGGCCGGTCACGTTCCGCTGGGTCAAGGGCCACAGCGGCGACCGGATGAACGACCTCGTCGACCGCCTCGCCGTCGCCGCCGTCCCCCGATAGCGACATTCAAGGAATCGGCAAGACAGGCCGAAGAAGTGGTCGTGCTGGCACTTTCCGCGCGTGCGGCCTCGTTACAGTTCCGTGACGTGCGTCGAGTTGGGCTGATGCTCGCCCTGTTCCTCGTCGCGACCTCCGTCGCGATCGTGAACCCGTCCGCGAACGACGCCCCGGGGGCCGAAGCCGCCGGCAACGACATCATCGCGATCGTCGTCGAGGGCACCGGCAACGGCCACGGCCGCGGCATGAGCCAGTGGGGCGCCTACGGCTGGGCCGTCGAGCA
>CAZYWK010000125.1:0-7526 GCA_964651825.1 uncultured Ilumatobacteraceae bacterium
GACAGCCCGATGCCGAGCGCGAGGCGCCCGCCGAGTGCGGCCTGCACCGTGAGCGCCTGCTGCGCGAGCGTCGCCGGGTGACGGGGATAGGTGGGTACGACGGCGGTGCCCAGCTCGAAGCCGTCGACCCCCTGTCCCGCAGCGGCCAGCGCCGTCAGCGCGTCGACCCCGAAGATGTTGGCCAGCCAACCCGACGCGAACCCGTCGGCAGCGGCCGAGGTGATCTGGTCGCGCAGGTGGCCGATCGGGTCAGGCCCCTGCGGCTCGCTCAGCGACACTCCGATGCGCATCGTCGATTCGGTCACACGTCCCCCTCGTCGGTCGGACCCGCAGTGTCACACAACCCGCCGAGCACCGCCGTCGAGCCCGGTCCTACGATCACGCCATGACCGCCACCGATGTCGTGCCCGAGCGCTTCAACGGCCGAACGGCCATCGTCACCGGCGCCGGTTCGGGCATCGGTCGGGCGACCGCGGTGCGACTCGCCCGTGAGGGTGCGAGGGTCGTCGCCGCCGACATCTCATCCGATCGCCTCGACGCGCTGGTCGCCGACGAGCCGGACCTCGACCTCGTACCCGTGGCCGGCGACCTCGCCGACGTGTCCGTCATCAACGCCCTCATCGCCGCAGCAGAAGGCCGCGTCGACTGCCTCGCCAACGTCGCCGGGATCATGGACGACTTCTTGCCGCCGGCCGAGATGGACGACGCCACGTGGGACCGCGTGTTCGCGGTCAACGTCACCGCCCCGATGCGCCTGACCCGGGCGGTGCTGCCGGTGATGATCGCTGGCGGTGGCGGCACGATCGTCAACGTCTCGTCCGAAGCCAGCATCCGCGCCTCGGCATCGGGCGCCGCGTACACCGCGTCGAAGCACGCTCTGAACGGGCTCACGAAGAGCACCGCGTTCTTCTACAAGGCCCAGGGCGTGCGCGCGAACGCGGTGCTCCCGGGGGCGGTGGCCACGAACATCCAGGCGTCGTTCCCCTCCGAGCACGCCCAGAGCGTCGTCGGCCCGATCCTCGGCACGAACATCCCCTCGGTCGCCACCGCCGAACAGCTCGCCGCCGCGATCACCTGGCTCCTCAGCGACGACAGCGCCAACGTCAACGGTGCGCTCCTCCCCTCCGACGGCGGCTGGTCGGTCATCTGAACGCGCCCGCGGGCGTACAACGGGCGTACATCTGCGCGTGTCTTAGGCTTGCCTAATGAACCCCCACCCCTTCATGCGGCTCTGGGCGCACGCGCGCCGCCAGCGCAAGCGGATGATCCTCGCCGCGGTGCTGTCGACGATCAACAAGGCGTGCGACGTCGTCCCCGAGCTGCTCATCGGCGTGGCGATCGATGTCATCGTCCGCGGCGAGGACTCGTTCCTGGCCTCGGTGTTCGACGTGCAGGACCGCTTCGACCAGCTCCTGATCCTGGCGGGCCTCAACATCATCGCCTGGCTCGTCGAGTCGCTGACCGACTACCTGGCCCACGTCCTGTGGCGCGGGCTCGCCCAGTCGATCCAGCACGACTTCCGCCTCAGCGCCTACCGCCACGTCCAGAACCTCGAGGTCGCCTGGTTCGAGGACACGACGAGCGGCGGCCTGCTCGCCGTCCTCAACGACGACGTCAACCAGCTCGAGCGCTTCCTCGACACGGGGCCCGACGACATGCTCCAGACGTTCTGGAACGTCGTGTTCGTCGGTGCGATCTTCTTCGTGACCTCGCCGTCGCTGTGGGTCCTGGCGTTCCTGCCGATCCCGATCATCATCATCGGATCGATCCGCTACCAGCGCCGCCTCGAACCGCTCTACGACGTGGTGCGCGAGCGGGTCTCGGACCTCTCCGAGCTGCTGTCGGGCAACCTCGGCGGCATCACCACGATCAAGGCGTTCACCGCCGAGGACCGCGAGGCCCGCCGCCTCGAGGTCGTGTCCGAGGCGTACGTCAACGCCAACCGCCACGCCATCCGCTTCTCCTCGGCGTTCATCCCGCTGATCCGCCTGGTGATCCTCGCGGGCTTCACCTGCACGCTGGTCGTGGGCGGGCGCATGGTCATCGACGGCAACCTCGAGGTCGGCGTCTACTCGGTGCTCGTCTACATGACCCAGCGACTGCTGTGGCCGCTCACCGCGCTCGGCGAGACGCTCGACCTGTACCAGCGGTCGATGGCGTCGATCCGCCGCATCACCGACCTGCTCGAGACCGAGCCCGTGCTCGTGGCCGGCGAGGGCGAGCTCGCCGCGCCGATCGGCGGCGAGATCCGCCTCCGCGACGTCCACTTCGGGTACGGCGACGGGCCCGACGTCCTCGACGGCATCGACGTGCACGTCCCCGCGGGCGAGACCCACGCCGTGGTGGGCGCCACCGGTGCCGGCAAGTCCACCCTGGCCAGGTTGCTGCTGCGGTTCCACGACCCCCGCTCGGGCGAGGTGCTCATCGACGGCACCGATGTGCGCGACCTCACCTTCTCGTCGCTGCGCCGATCGATCGGCTACGTGAGCCAGGACGTGTTCCTGTTCCAGGGGACGGTCCGCGAGAACCTGGCGTTCGGGCGGCCCGACGCCACCGATGACGAGATCACCGAGGCGGCCCGGCTGGCCGAGGCCCACGAGTTCATCGTCGGGCTGGCCGACGGTTACGACACCATCGTCGGCGAGCGCGGCCAGAAGCTGTCGGGCGGCCAGCGCCAGCGGCTGTCGATCGCCCGGGCGATCCTGCGCGACCCGGCCATCCTCATCCTCGACGAGGCGACCTCGGCGGTCGACAACGAGACCGAGGCCGCCATCCAGCGCTCGCTCACCCGCGTCGCCCGGGACCGTACCGCCATCGTGATCGCCCACCGGCTCTCCACGGTGCGCGACGCCGACAAGATCTGGGTGCTCGAAGGTGGGCGCATCGCCGAGTCCGGCACCCACGACGAGCTGGCCGAAGCCGGCGGTCTCTACGCCGCGCTGTGGCGGGTGCAGACCGGCACGGCCGCCACCCTCGATCCGGCAGAGCTCGACGACCGCCTCGGCGCGTAGCCGCCGACACCTCTACCATCGGCCGGGCGCGATGCCTGATGCCGCGCCAGTTCGCACACGTTCTCAGGGGGACACATGGAACACGCTCGCCAGTTCTTCATCGACGGCCGCTGGGTCGACCCGCTCGGCAGCGAGACCCTCGCGGTGATCAACCCCGCCACCGAGGAGGAGATCACCTCCATCGCGATGGGCACCGCCGACGACGTCGATGCCGCCGTCGCGGCCGCGGTCGCGGCGTTCGACACGTTCTCCCAGACCAGCGTCGAGGAGCGCCTCGCCCTGCTCGACAAGATCATCGAGGTGTACGCGGCCCGCATGGGCGAGATCGGCACCACGATCAGCCAGGAGATGGGCGCCCCGCTGAAGATGGCCCAGCGCGCCCAGGCAGGCGCGGGCATCGGTCACCTGATGACCGCGCGCCAGGTCCTGGCCGACTACGAGTTCGAGCGGCAGATGGGCACGAGCCTGCTGGTGAAGGAGCCGATCGGCGTGTGCGGGCTGATCACCCCGTGGAACTGGCCGATGAACCAGATCACGTGCAAGGTCGGTCCCGCCCTCGCCGTCGGCTGCACGATGGTGCTCAAGCCGTCGGAGGTGGCCCCGCTCAACGCCATCCTGTTCGCCGAGGTGCTGGAGGAGGCCGGCGTCCCGGCCGGTGTGTTCAACCTCGTCAACGGCGACGGCCCCACGGTCGGTGCCGCCCTGTCGTCGCACCCCGACATCGACATGATGTCGTTCACCGGCTCCACCCGCGCCGGCATCGAAGTGGCGAAGAACGCCGCGCCGACGGTGAAGCGCGTCGCCCAGGAGCTGGGCGGCAAGTCGGCCAACATCATCCTCGACGACGCCGACTTCGCCACCGCCGTCGCCCGCGACATGGCGTCGATGTGCAACAACTCGGGCCAGTCGTGCAACGCCCCGTCGCGCATGCTGGTGCCGGCGTCGCGCATGGACGAGGCCGCCAAGATCGCCGCCGAGGCCGCCAAGGGCGTCGCGGTCGGCGACCCCAACGACGAGTCGACCCGCATCGGCCCTGTCGTGTCCGAGACCCAGTTCGACCGCATCCAGCGCCTGCTCGAGAAGGGCGTGGCCGAGGGTGCCACGCTCGAAGCCGGCGGCCCGGGTCGGCCCGAGGGGCTCGAGCAGGGCTACTTCGTGCAGCCGACGGTGTTCTCCCACGTCGACAACGACATGACGATCGCCCGCGAGGAGATCTTCGGGCCGGTGCTGGTGATGATCGGCTACGAGGACGACGACGACGCGGTCCGGATCGCCAACGACACCGACTACGGCCTGTCGGGCTACATCTCCGGCGACCCCGACCGCGCCCGCGCCATGGCACGCCGCATCCGCACCGGCAACGTCCACCTCAACGGTGCGCCCGGCGACATGAACGCGCCGTTCGGCGGCTACAAGCAGTCGGGCAACGGCCGCGAGTGGGGCGAGCTCGGCATGGAGGAGTTCCTCGAGACCAAGGCCATCCTCGGCTACGCCCCCGCCGCCGGGTAGGGCACGATCAGCAGGGCTGGCTCAGGCCTCGGCGTCGAGAGCGGCGGCGACGCGTCGGTGCGCCACCCAGATCTCCTCTGGCAGCCCGGTGAACTGGTCGAGGTGCTTCTCGCGGTAGCCGATCTCCTGGCGCCACCGATCGGTGTCGATGGCGAGCACGGCGTCGAGGTCGGCCAGGGTCTGGTCGTCGAGGCCGTCGAGGTCGAGCTCGTCGCGAGCGGGGACGACGCCCACCGGCGTCTGCACACCGGAGACCTCACCGGCCTTGAGCTGCATCAGCCACAGCAACGGCCGCAGGTTCTCGCGGTAGCCCGGCCACAGGAAGCGGCCGTCGTCGCCACGCTGGAACCAGTTGACGTGGGCGAAGATCGGCTTGTCCTTCGCCGCGCCGATCACCTTCAGCCAGTGGGCGGCGTAGTCGGCCTCGGGGTACGACATGAACGGCCGCATCGACATCGGGTCGTAGCGCAGGACGCCCTCGAGCCCGTCCGCCGCGAAGGTCGCCTCGGCGCCGAGCGTCAAGCCGTCGTAGACACCCTCGGCCACGTCGGTGATGGCCCGGATCAGCGGCTCGCGGTCGCGGGCACGACCGCCGAAGATGATCCCGTGGATCTCGACGCCGTTGGGGTCGTCGTAGTCGCCGGCCACGTTGGGGACGTTGCCGAGCTGGGTGGTGAAGCGGGAGTTCGGGTGCGCCCAGGGGTCGTCGGCCTGCTCGGGTGAGCGGTCGGCGACGGGCAGGCCCTTCCAGTCCAGCCAGCCGTCGAGGTCGGCGGGGCGCTCGGAGGTCTTGCCCTCCCACCACACCTCGTGGGACTTCTCGTTGTAGGCAACGTTGGTGAAGATCGCCGCGGTTCCGGGCACGATCGACTCGATCGCCGTCGGGTTCGTCTTCTCGTTGGTGTCCTTGGCGACGCCGAACACGCCGTTCTCGGGGTTGAACCCGCGCAGGACGCCGTCGTCGTCGACCCAGATCCAGGCGATGTCGTCGCCGTAGAACTCCACGTAGTACCGGTCGCCCAGGGCATCAGGGGCGAGGGTCATCGCCAGGTTGGTCTTGCCCGACGCGCTCGGGAAGCCGCCGGCGATGTTGTACTTCTTGCCGGTCTCCTTGTCGGTGATGCCGAGCAGCATGAACTGCTCCACCAGGAAGCCGTTCTTCCAGCCGTCATAGGAGCCCTGGCGCAGGCCGTGGGCGATCTTGCCGAGCAGCGCGTTGCCGCCGTAGGACGAGCCGAAGTGCAGGATCGTGCGCTCGTCGGCGACGGTCACGAAGTAGCGCTTGTCGTCGGGGGTGCCCTGGCCGAGGTTCTCCAGGTCGCCGGTGACGTGCACGGCGCGAACGAAGTCGTTGCCCAGGTCGTTGATGTAGCCGACGCCGACGCGTGCCATGCGGATCATCTGGAGGACGACGTTGCGGTTGTCGGTGAGCTCGACGCCCGCGGCGAAGCGGTCGAGCGGCGAGCCGGCCGGGGCCATCAGGTAGGGGATGACGTACATCGTCTTGCCCGCCGAGGCGCCGCGCATCAGGTCGTGCAGCTTCGGCTTCATCTCGGCCGACGGGTGCCAGTTGTTGTAGGTGCCCTTGTCGCGCTCGTCGCTCGTCGCGACGATCGTGCGCTCCTCGGCCCGGGCGGTGTCCTTGTGGTAGCTGCGCGAGTAGTAGAGCCCTTCGCCAGCGGGGAGCAGCTCCCCTGCGTCCACGGACTCGGCCAGGTAGCGGGCGTCGGCGGCGGCATCGACCACCTCGACACGCTCTGCTCCGGTGAGCTCTGCGTACTCCTTCACGAACTCCCGGACGTGGGTGTTCGTGAGCCCAGCGGCATCCAGGACTGCCTCAACGTCTGCCATCGCGCGTGCGCCTCTCGTCTACGTGGCGGCTCCTCCGCCACATGTGGTTCGGCTGGTGCCGGGCACCATAGGGCACGGGCCCCCCAGGGCAGAAAGTGAGACGATCGGGTCAGCGATCAGCAGTCGGTTCCGCCGGAGCTTTCGAGCGGACGAAAGGGGTTCGGTCGACCACCACCGCCCGCACCCTGCGGGCCCGTCCGAAGGGACACGACGTGACGAGGGCGGCACCCACCACCTGACCCGCCGGCCGATTCGACACAAGGCAGTGACATCAGGCGCCCTCCGTGTTGCACTGGGGGACACGCGAGTCCGCCCGAGGAAGGTGACCATGCCGACCGATGCCGTTCGTGAGCACTACAGCGCGCCCGACCTCCTCGACCGCATCGTCGGCGCGCTCCGTGCCGCCGGCGTCGACCCCGACCACCTCACCGTCGACGACCTCGGCGGGATCGACCAGCTCCACGCCGGGTTCACCGCCGCCACCCACCACCTGCTCGACGTGCTCGACCTCGACCCGTCGACGACGCTGCTCGACGTGGGGTGCGGCATCGGCGGCACCAGCCGGTTGGCCGCGGCCCGCACCGGGTGCACCGTGCAGGGCATCGACCTGAGCGACGACTTCGTCGCGCTGGCACGCGAGCTCACACGGCGGGTCGGGCTCGACCACCTGGTCCGGATCGACGCCGGGTCCGCCACCGCGCTCCCCTACGACGACGCCTCCTTCGACCGCGCGGTGCTCGACCACGTGGGGATGAACCTTCCCGACAAGGCAGCGGTGTTCGCCGAGGTGCGCCGCGTCCTGCGGCCCGGCAGCACCTTCGTCGTCTACGACCAGATGCGCGTCGGCGACGGCGATCTCCCCTTCCCGCTGCCCTGGGCCGAGGACCCTGCGATCTCGTTCGTCGAGACGGCCGACCGCTACGTCGAGCACCTCACCGAGGCCGGGTTCACCGTCGAGTCCCAGGAGGACCGCACCCACGCCAACCTGGTCGCCATGCTCGACGCCGCCGACCGCGGCGAGGAGTCCATCCTCACGCCCGCCGTCCTGTTCGGAGACGGCTTCGACGAGCGGATCGCCAACAACATCGCCGCGACCCGCGACGGGGTGCTGCAACCGATCCTGATGATCGCCCGCACCACCTGAGGGTCACGAGG
>CAZYWK010000126.1:0-7441 GCA_964651825.1 uncultured Ilumatobacteraceae bacterium
CGCGGCCCAACCCGACGACGACACCGTCCTGCGCATCGCCCGCCAGTGCCCGAGCGGAGCGATCAAACTGCGTCGTGACGGCGTGGACGTCGATCTCTGACGGCCGCGGTGTTCAGGTGGGCTCGGACGCCGGATGCTCGACCGCCCAGCGCACCGATTCGACGATCATCTGGTAACCGGTGCAGCGGCACAGGTTCCCCTCCAGCCCGACGCGAATCTCCGCCGGTGTCGGATCGGGATGCTCCGCGAGCAGGCCGGTGGCTGCCATCACCATGCCCGGCGTGCAGTATCCGCACTGCAACCCGTGGCACTGACGGAACCCCTCCTGCACCGCGCTGAACCCGTCGAACGGCCCGCTCAGTCCCTCGATCGTGGTGACCTCGCACCCGTCGGCCTGCACCGACAGCACCGTGCAGCTCTTCGCCGACTCGCCGTCGATCAGCACCGTGCACGCCCCACAGTTCGACGTGTCGCAGCCGACGTGGGTGCCGGTCAGCCGTTCCTGTTCCCGGATGAAGTGGACGAGCAGGTTCCTCGCGTCGACGACGTGGGTCGCGTCGCGGCCGTTGATGCGCATCGACACTGTCACCCTGCGGCTCGGCTCGTTCATGCCACGCTCCCTTCACGAGTTCGGGCGGGGCCGGCGGCGTGGATCAGCGACCACACCTTCTCCGGCGTCACCGGCATGTCGACGTGCTCGACGCCGAAGCCGGCCAGCGCATCGACGATCGCGTTGACCACCGCCGGCGGAGCGCCGACGGCGCCCGACTCGCCGATGCCCTTCGCTCCGAGCGGGTTGTTGGGGCTGAACGTGGTGGTGCGGCCGGCGACGAAGTCCGGGAGATCGGCCGCCGACGGCACGAGGTAGTCCATCAGGTTCGACGTGATCGGCTGCCCGCTGTCGGGCTCGTAGGCCACCCCCTCGAACAGCGCCTGGGCGATGCCTTGCGCCACGCCGCCGTGCACCTGTCCCTCGGCGAGCAACGGGTTGATCACCGTACCGCAGTCGTCGACGAGCACCATCTTGACGATCGTGACCGCACCGGTGTCGCGGTCGATCTCGACGACGCACGCGTAGGACCCCGACGGGTACGAGAAGTTCGGCGACTCGTGGAACAGCCGCTCTTCGAGCGAGCCGACCTGGATCTCGGGTGGGAGCCGCAGCGGTTGGAACGACGCCCACGCGACGTCGGTCCAGCCGACCTTCTTGCCAGGACTGCCGCGGACGTTGAACGCGTCGTCGGCGACCTCCAGGTCGTGCTCGCTGGCCTCGAGCAGGTGGGCGGCGATCTTCTTGGCCCGGTCGAGCACGCGGGCAGAGACGAGCTTGACCGCGGATCCGCTCGTCGGCACGCCGCGCGAGCCCATCGTGCCGATGCCCTGCAGCACCGTCGCGGTGTCGCCGGTGCGGACCTGGATGCGGTCGAAGGAGATCCCCAGCTCGTCGCTGGCGATCTGGGCGAACGTGGTCTCGTGACCCTGGCCGTGCGGTGACGATCCGGCGAACACGATCGCCGACCCGTCGGGTTGGATCCGCACCTGGGCCGACTCCCACGACGCGAGGTGGCCGAAACCCTCCAGCGATCCGTTCGGTCCGAACCCGGCGATCTCCAGCCAGCACGAGAGTCCGATGCCGAGCAGCGGCTTGGACGGGTCGCCATCCCGCGCTGCCTGCTCGTGGCGCACCCCGTCGTAGTCGACCAGCCGCAGGCACTCCGCGAGCGACGCCGGGAAGTCGGCGGAGTCGTACACCACCGCCTCGTTGTGCGTCTCGTAGGGGAACGCACCCGGCGGCACGAAGTTGCGCCGCCGCACCTCAGCCGGATCGAGCCCGGTCCGGCGGGCGACGACGTCGACGATCCGCTCGATCGCGTACGCGGCCTCGGGCCGCCCCGCGCCTCGATACGCCGCGACCGGGGTGGTGTTCGTCGTGACGGTGCGATACGACGTGGCGACCTTGGGGATCTTGTACGCGCCGGCCGCCATCCACGTGGTGAGCACCGCCAGGCCGAGGCCGGTCGGATCCGGGTAGGCGCCGAGGTTCTGGGTGACGACGAGGCGCAGCGCGCGGATGGTGCCGTCATGGTCGTAGCCGATGTCGATGTCGTGTTCCTGATCGCGTCCGGCCGCCATCTGCAGCATCGCCTCGGAACGCGTCTGCACGAACTTGACGGGCCGGCGCTGCCACTTCGACAGCAGCGGCGCGACGAACAGCTCGGGATACCAGACGATCTTCGAACCGAACCCGCCACCGACATCGGGCGCGATGACCCGGCAGTCGGTCTGCGGGATGTCGAGCCAGCTGGCGAGATTGTTGCGCAGGTGGTGCGGCGCCTGGACCGTCGCCCACAGCGTCAGCCCGTCGGGCCGCCAGTCGGCGAGGCACGCCACGGTCTCGATCGGCACCGCCGCGCACCGTTGGTTGACGAGGTGGAGGTTGGCGCGCCCGTCGGCCTTGGCCAGCTCGCGTTCGAGGTCGTCGAGCATCGGCACGACCGTGGCGATGTTGGAGCCGTGGCGCGGGAACAGCGGCGTGGAGTCCGGCGCGGTGGCGGCCGCGATCGTCGTCATGACGGGGAGCGGCTCGTACTCGATCTCGATGGCGTCGATGGCGTCCGCTGCGAGGTAGCGGTCCTCGGCGACGACGACGGCCACCGGCTCGCCGGCGAAGCGCACGATGTTGCGGGCCAGCACCGGCCGCTCCAGGTCGGGCAGGCCACCAGGCAGGTCGGGATGGTCGAGGAAGTCCTCGGCGGTGTAGACGGCGACGACACCGTCGATCTGGAGGGCGGCCCGCACGTCGATCGCGACGATGCGCGCGTGTGCCTCGGTCGACATGACGAACTCGGCGAACAGGCAACGCGCTGGTGCGAGGTCGTCGACGAACGTTCCCGTGCCGGACAGCAGCCGGGGATCTTCCTTGCGCAGCACGCGTGCTCCGACCAGGCTCATGTTCGGCTCCCTCCGGATCGGTGATCGGTCATGTCGGCTTGATGTGATGCCCCTCGGCATCCTCCGGGTCGAACCACCACTCGTCAGCGTTCGCCTTCGACTGCTCGGTCTTCGGCGACCCCCAGCCCAGCAGCTTGCCGAGCATCTGGTCGGGGCCGCTCTCCTCGCGCCGCCACCACCGGCGTTGACCACCGTGGACCCGTTTGCGGTACGAGGAGAACCCGACCGCCACGATCAACGCCACACCGAAGAACAGCGACTCGATCCAGGTCGTACCGACCCCTGCCAACTGCAGGCCCTTGACGCCCGACTGCAGCACGAGCACCGCGAACACGGTGCCCCACACGTTGAATCGCCGCTTGAACTGGGTCGAGCCGAGGAACGCGGCGGCGAAGGCCGGGAGGAGATACGGCGCGCCCGACTGCGCCTGGGTCGAGCCGAACTGCATCGCCAGCAGCACGCCGCCGAGCGAGGCGAACGTCGCCGAGGCGACCAGCGACCCCCACAGGTAGCGGTCGGTCTGCACGCCCGCGAGTCGTGCCGCCTCACGGGCGCCGCCGGTGGCGAACAGGTAGCGGCCGAGTGCGGTGTGTTCGAGCACGAACCACAGCGCCATCGCCAGGACGAGGGCCACGATCACGGTCTTGTTCAACCCCCACGCGAACCGGGTGCCGAGCGAGAGGAACGAGTCGGGGAACCCGAGGATCGAGCGGTTGTTCGAGCGCCACACCGCGAACGCGCCGAGCACCGAACCCATGCCGAGCGTGGCGATGAAGGAGTCGATGTGGATCTTGACGACGAGGAAACCGTTGATGTTGCCGACGATGAACCCGAGGAGCAGCGCCGACACGATCGCCACCGGCACCGACCATCCGGCCTCGACCATCGCCCACGACACCATCACCGCGGAGGCGGAGATCGTGCCGGCGATCGACAGGTCGAACACGCCGGCGGAGAGCGGCACGAGCAGGCCGAGCGCGACGACGATGAGGATCGCGTTCTGGTTGAGCACCGAGCGGTGGGTGAGCCACGTGAGCCACGTGTCGGACACCCACAGCGAAAAGACGATCCAGATGAGCGCGTAGAGGTAGACGACGCCGATGTTGCGCGGGCTGAACGTCTTCCACTTGATCGGCGATCGGCGCGTGTCGAACCGGCTGTCGATCGTCTTGGTCTTCTCGATCCGTTCGTCGACGACCTTGTGCCTGCGGGTGAGCTTGTTCTTCTTGAGCACGGTGCGGTGGGTGACCGTGCCGGTCTTGTCGTCGACCTTCACGAGGCGCCTCCCGGTCGGCCGAATCGGGCGCGCGCCGCTCGCACGAGCGTGGCGAAGCGCCCTCGCCGGGCGGGTTGCGTTGCTGCCGGTGGCGGGGGAGCGGTGGCGGCGATGGTCGGCTCGTGCTCGGCCTCGCCGTCGTCGCGGATCACCTTGAACGTGATCGGTTCGCGGCGGGTCTTGGCCTGCTTGCGGTGCGACGTGGCGCCGAGGGTCTCCGCGACGACCCGTTCGGCGGTGAGCGAGTCGCCCTCGAGCTCAATCCCGACCGTTCCCGAGCGCATCACCAGGACACGATCACAGAGATGCACGAGCTCGTCGGCATCCGACGACGCGATCAGCACGCCGACGCCGGCGCGCGCCGCCTCGGCGATCCGGGTGTAGATCGATGCCTTGGCGCCGACGTCGACACCTTGGGTCGGTTCGTCGAGCAGGAGCACCAACGGGTCGGTCCGCAACCATCGTGCCAGCACGGCCTTCTGCTGGTTCCCGCCGCTGAACTTCTCCATCCGCCGGTCGAGCGCCGGCGGCCGGACGTCGAGCCGCTCGACCCACGCCGCGGCGTCGGCACGCATCTCCTTGCGATGGAGGCGGACGCGGCCCTGCACCGGCCCGAGCCGGGGGAGCACGATGTGTTCGGCGAGACGATCCTGTGGGTCGAGAGCCTGGCCCTTGCGGTCGGCCGGCACGTAGGCGACACGCGCCCGGATCGAGTCGCGGGGCGACGCGAACACCTTGCGCTTGTGGACGAGCACCTTGCCGGCGAACCGTGGCGTCGCGCCAGCCAGTGCGCCGGCGACCTCCTCGCGCCCCGATCCGACGAGCCCGGCGATCCCGAGCACCTCGCCCTGGTGCAGCCGGAGACTCATCCCGCGCAGCGTCATGCCGAACACGGTCTCGGCCTCGAGCGCCGGGCGTCCCGTGTGCGAGCGGCGATCGGGGTAGAGGTCGTCGACCGAGCGTCCGACGATCAGCTCGACCAGCCGCGCCTCGTCGAGCTCGCCGACCGGCACACCGGCCGCGACCACGGCCCCGTCGCGGAGCACCGTCACCCGGTCGGCGAGGCCCAGCACCTCGTCGAGCACGTGGCTGACGAACAACACTCCGGCGCCGAGCCCGGCGACGCGCCGCACCTCGCGGAACAGCGCGTCGACTTCGCCGCGGTTCAGCGACGCGGTCGGCTCGTCGAGCACCAGCAGGCCTGGCCTCGTGTCATCCCAGTCCTGGAGCGCACGCACGATCGCCACGGCGGCCTGCTCCGCCGCCGACAGAGCGCCGACGGGCTGACGGACGTCGGGCGCCAGCCCGAAGCGGAGCAGGAGCTCCTGGGCGCGCTCGACCTCGCGCCGCCAGCGAATGCGCCCGCCCAGCCCCGTGTCGTAGCCGCGGCCGAGCCCGAGGTTCTCCACCGTCGACAACGTGGGCACGAGCCCGAGGTCCTGGTGCACGATGCGGATGCGATCGCGTTCGTCGCCGTGGAGATGCCACAGGTCGACGGGCTCGCCACCGAAGCGGACCTGCGCACCGTGATCGGCCTGGACGTAGCCGCCGAGCAGCTTGATCAGGGTCGACTTGCCCGAGCCGTTCTGCCCGACCAGGGCGTGGACCTCACCGGAGCGCACCTGGAGGTGGGCGTCGTCGAGGGCGCGCTGGCCGGGGTACGTCTTGGACAGTGAGACGATGTCGAGGACGGGATCGAGGGTCGGGCCGGGCGGCGGTGGTTGGCCCGGTCCGACCCGTCCCTCGATCAGCGTCATCGTCTCGTCGTGGGGACCGTCAGGCGACGATCAGACGCCCCACAGCGCCTTGAACTGGTCCTGGAAGCCTTCGACACCGACCCACAGCGCGGACGGATCGGTGATCGAGTCGGCGACGAGGATCTGCAGCGGCAAGCCGCTCTTGAGGATGTCGGGGTGGCCCTCGATGACCGCCTCGGCCGGGGTCTCGGCCACGCCGGGGCCTTCACCGGCCATGATTCGGGCAGCGGCGTCGATCGCCCGCCAGCCGAGCAGCTCGGAGGCGAGCGCCACCTCGGCGACCTGGTGGTCACCGGCGGCGATCAGGCTGAAGTTGAGCGGCCCACCGGCCTGCGAGATGGCGACGGCCTGGTCGCCGAGACCGGCCGCGTTGATCGCGTCGGGAACGCCGAACAGCATCCCGCCGAACGCGTACACGATCGTGTCGAGCTCGGGGTTCGCCTGGAGCTGCGACACGACCATGCCGGGCAGGTTCGTGCCGAGGTCGGTCACGGCGACTTCGGTGACATCGACCGTGCACTCGGGGCAGGCGACCGCGATCTCGTCCTCGAAGCCCTGCTGGACGATCGACAGCACCGGGAACGTCGGCAGTCCGATGAAGGAGATGTTGCCGGTCTCGGTGGCGGTGGTGGCCGCGTAGTCGGCCATCAACACACCGTAGAAGTAGTAGTCGTCGGCGGTCAGCAGGTTGACGTCGACGCCGTCACCGGGCTCATAGCCCTCCGGCATCGACCAGGCCACCACGGGGATGTCCTGTTCATCGAGCGTTTCGAGTTGCGTGGCGAACCACTCGCGCGGGTTGCCGCTGGTCATCACGACATCGGGTTGCGCGGCGATCGCCGCGTCGAAGGCCGAGGCCACCGTCTCCGGTGTGTCCTGGTGCGAGGCGGTCTCGTAGGTCCAGCCGGCAGCCTCCGCGGCGGCCTCGAGGCCGATCGCGATCTCGGCGCACACGGCCACGCCGCACTGGACGTAGAAGAGCTTCTTGCCGCTCTCCAACGCCACCGGCTCGCTCAGCGGCAGCTCCGCCACCGGCTGCAGGAAGGCATCGACGCGCGCTTGCGCCGCGGCGAGTCCGTCGCTCGGCGACTCGCCGCCGTCCGTGCCGGCGGTGGTGTCGGCCGGCGCGCTGGTGCCGGCCGGAGCCGTGGTCGTGTCGCTCCCATCATCGTCGTCACTGCCACAGGCGGCGACGACGAGGCCGCACACCGCGATCGCGGCGAGCGCTCGCCGCATGCCGCGCCGTTTGGGATGTTGGATTCTGTTCGTCATGATCTCTCCCCCTCGGATGGCTCGGGCCGTCCCCTCGCCAGCGGTGTGAATGTAGCGCATCCACCCCACCCGTCGCTAGAACCCTGACGACGCTTCTCGTTCGAGGCGGAGCAGCACCCGGGCGTTGATGTCGTAGGCGTCGTCGAAGTCGATCTCGGCGGGCTCCGACGGGGCGTCCCACCCG
>CAZYWK010000127.1:0-7370 GCA_964651825.1 uncultured Ilumatobacteraceae bacterium
GGCCCTTCCTGGCGCTCGGCACCGTGGTGGCGATCTTCTACGGACAGCATTTCGTCGATCTCGTACTCGCGCGCTGACCCAGCGGGGTCAGGCGGTCTCTTTCATGTTGCCGAGCACGCCGTACATGGCCGACACGAGGGCCAGGGCGACGAAGCCCACGATCACGCCGACGAAGATGATCATCAACGGCTCGAACATCGTCGTGAACTTCTTGATGCGCGACTCGAGCTCGCGGTCGAAATAGATCGACGCCGTCTCCAGCTGGGCATCGAGCGTGCCGGTCTCCTCGCCGACCTTGAACATCTGCCTGGCAGCGCCGGGGAACAGCTCGGTCTCGATGAGCGGGCCGGAGAAGCCACGGCCCTCCAACATCTGTTCCCGGGCGATCTCCAGCCGCTCGCGGTACACGATGTTGCTGGTGGCCGCAGTCGTGGTCTTCAGCCCTTCGGGGAGCGGCACACCGGCCTTGACCATTGCCGACAGGATGCGGCAGAAGCGTTCAAGGATGGCGTAGTCGACGATGCCCTTGATGATTGGGATCTTCAGGACCAGCCGGTCCTTCCACAGCTTGCCGCTGGGATTCTTGAAGAGGAAGATCAGCACCGCCGTTGCGAGGATGAACAGGCCGGCGGTGATGAACCAGAGGTCGGTGAAGAAGCGGGCGAAGAACAGCATCATCCGCGTCGGGAGGGGCAGATCGGCATCGAGCTCCTCGAACAGCGGCTTGAACTGCGGGAGCACGTAGCCGGCGAGGATCATCACCGTGCCGAACGCCATTATCATGACCACGCCCGGATACGACAGGGCGCCGACGACCTTGGCACGGGTCTCGATCTCACGCTCGAGGTAGCCCGCGAGGCTCTCGAGCGAGGTGTCGAGCTGGCCGGTGAGCTCGGCCGCCTGCAGGATGCCGACGTAGTAGTCAGGGAACACCTCGGGGTGCGTGGCCGCCGCCGCCGAGAACAGCCCGCCGTTGCGGAGATCGTCGACAAGATGGCTGAGGGCACGGCGCAGGGCGACGTCTTCGGTCTCGTCGCCGATCGTGATCAGCGCGTCGGTGATCGGGATGCCGGCCTTCACGAAGACCGCGAGCTGACGCGTGAAGTGCATCAGCTCCTTCTTCTTCACCTTCTCCTTGGTGAGCTCGAAGTCGAGCATCCCGCGGCGTTCCTCGATCTTGGTCGGGAACAGGTTCTGCTCGATGAGAATCGAACGCGCAGCACCGATCGTGTCGGCCTTGGTCGTTCCCTCGACTGCCGCTCCAGTCGTGTCGATCGCGGCGTAAGCGAATCTTGGCATCGTGTGCTCCGTGGTTCAGGCGTTCAGTGGGCAAACAGGGTTCGGACGACTTCGGGGATGGTGGTCACGTCGTCTTCCACCATCTGCATTGCTTCTCGGAGCATCGTGCGCATACCTTGAGCAACTGCCAGGCGGCGAAGTTCCTCGGTGGTGGCCCAGCCGACGATCAGGCGGCGGATCTCGGGGGTGATCCGGAGCAGTTCGTACACGCCGATGCGGTCGCGGTAGCCGGTGTTGTTGCAGTAGCTGCAACCCTTGCCCTGGTAGAAGACGTTCTTGTCGCTGCCACCGGAGTGCTGGCGGAACACCGCCAGCTCCTCGGCGCCCGGCGTGTACGGCTCCTTGCAGTTGTCGCACATCTTGCGCAGCAGACGCTGGGAGACCACACCGACGATGGCCGAGGCGACGAGGAAGGCCTCGATGCCCATGTCGAGCAGGCGGTGCAGGGCCGCCACGGCGTCGGTGCCGTGGAGCGAGGAGAGCACGAAGTGGCCGGTGAGGGCCGACTGGATGGCGATGCGCGCCGTGTCGGCGTCGCGGATCTCGCCGACGAGGATCACGTCGGGGTCCTGCCGGAGGAGCGCTTTGAGGCCGGTGGCGAACGTGAGACCGGCCTTGACGTTCGTCTGCACCTGGTTGATGCCGGGGAACACGTACTCCACTGGGTCTTCGACCGTGGTCACGTTCTTGCCGGTCGAGTTGATCTCGAGCAACGTGGCGTACAGGGTGGTCGTCTTGCCGGCCCCCGTCGGGCCGGCACAGATGACCATGCCGAACGGCGCGTGCACCAACTTGGCATAGGTCTTGTAGGTCTCGGTCGGCATGCCGAGCTCGCCGAGGCCGACCATCGACTTCGACTTGTCGAGCAGACGCATGACGATCTTCTCGCCGAACACCGTCGACACCGACGCGACGCGGACGTCGAGCGGGCGTCCGTCGACCTTCGTGGAGAACTGGCCGTCCTGCGGGGCCCGCTTCTCGACGATGTTCATCTCCGACATCACCTTGAGGCGGCTGACGAGCGCGTTGTGGGCCGACAGCGGGAGGCTGAACGCCTCGACCAGGTGACCGTCGATGCGGAACCGGATGCGCAGACGATCGTCGAGCGGCTCGATGTGGATGTCGGAGCTGCGGTCGCGCAGCGCCTGGCCGACGATGCGATGGACGAGCTGGACGACTGGGGCCCTGTCGTCGAAGCTGACCTCCGCGGCGACCTCGGCGGCGACGCGCTGGTCGTCCTGATCGGCGAACTGGGAGACGAGGATGTCGATGTCGGCCGACGAGCGGTACATCTGCTCGATGAACGACGTGACCGTCTTCTCGTCCGACGCCTTCCAGACGAACCTCGAGCCGGTGACCTGTTCGACCATCTGCCGGCGGGCCGGCGAGGGGTCGGCGGCGTAGAGGACGATCAGGCCGCCCTCGTCGGCGATCGGCATCACCTTGTGCTTGCGGGCGACCTCTTCGGGGAAGCGGGTGACGATCTCCTCGTCGAGCGACTCGATGCTCGAGTCGGCCACCGGGACACCGCACGCCGTAGCCACAGCCGCGGCGAGCTCGTTGCGGCCGACGCCGTGGCGGGTCAGCAGGAGCTGGCCGAAGCGCAGCAGGTCGCCGTTCGAGTCCTGCAGCGCTGCCGCGAGGCCCTCCGGGGTGAGCTGGCCGCTCTGGATCAGTGCCTGGCCCGTCGCCATGCACTCGTCGGCCGACTGCGCCGGCTCGACCGCTGGTGGCTCGGCGAGCGCGGTGGCAGCACCGCCACCACCGGGCGGTGCCAGCTCGTCAGGCTTGCTCTTGCGAATTGCCATTGTCGATCCTCAGCACTCAGTGCGATCCGTTGGCGGGTGGGCTGAACGGTGACGGGGCGGCGAAACCGTTCACGCCGACCGGTTCGGGCTGGGGCATCGTGCCGCCACCCTGGAGCTCGTTGCGGCGCACGAACTGGGCCGGGTCGAGGGCGATGATCGCCCGCTCGACCTCTTCGAGGCGTTCG
Organism: uncultured Ilumatobacteraceae bacterium; assembly: GCA_964651825.1. Lineage (GTDB taxonomy): Bacteria > Actinomycetota > Acidimicrobiia > Acidimicrobiales > Ilumatobacteraceae > Sva-07. The sequence continues at coordinate 3,293 of CAZYWK010000127.1, forward strand.
AGTTGGATGGCGGTGTCGACGTCCATCGTCGCGTCCTGGATCGCCGTCTCCAGCTCGACCATGCGCAGGTGCGTCTTGTCCATGTCGTCGCCGATGGTCTTCTGGAAGCGCTCCATCTCGATGCGGAGCAGCTCGGCCTCGCCGAGGGCGCTGGCGACCTTGTCCTTCATCTCGTCGATGGCATCGACGTCGACCTTGTTGAGGCGGTCGTTGATCGACGCGAAGACCAGATCGACCTCTTCGAACTTGCGGTCGACGGCAGCGATGCGGTCGCTGAGCATGACGACCGACTCGTCGAGGCCGGCACTCACCCGGCCGACGTAGGCATCGATGTCGGCCACGCGCTGGCCGACCTCTTCGTTGATGCGGGCCTCGGTGGCGAGCAGACGGTCGTTGATGCGGTCTTCGGCCGAGTCGACGCGCTGGCCGACGATGTTCGACACCTCCGACTGCTGCCGGGCGGCCTGGGCAGAGATCTCGTCGATCCGGGTCGACAGACCGCTCAGGCGGACGTCGATGTCGCCGGTGACCTGTACCGAGACCTCGTTCATCTTGGCCTCGGTGGCGCGGGTGACGTCGTTGAAGTGGGTGACCATGCGGGCGGCCTGGTCGTCGAACTTGCGGAGGTTCTTGTCGAGCGTGCCGAGCTCGCGCTCGAGTGCGTCCTGGCGGTGCTCGACCTGCTTGACGATCGGGCGAGCGGCCGACTCGACGGCTGCGGCGAGGCCGATGTTCGCCTCGTCGACGACACGACCGATTCGGGCGTCCATCTCTTCGTGGCGGCGCTTGTTGAGCGTGGCGAACTCGGCGAGGCGCTCTTCGAGAGCGCGCTGGATGTCGGCCTGGAACGTCGCGTTCGTCGCCGTCGAGCGCTCGACGGCCGGGGCGAGGCCGCGCAGCTGCTCTTCGAGCTGGGTGCGGGCCTGCCGGTCGGCGGCCATGTCGGAGCGCAGCCGCTGGATCTCGGTGGACACCTGGTCGCTGAAGCTGTTGAGCTCGCGCTGGACGGCGGAGATCACGGCGGCCTGAATGTCGGATTCCGTGCTCATCGCTGTCCTCCTCTCGCTCCTGCGCTGGTGGTTGTCGGCTGTTTGTCGTTCATGGAGGTGTCCTTGGCGGCGGTCCTCGTGGCCGCCACGACGGGGTCGTCGAGGCGGCCGTGTGCTGGAGATCTATCGACGGGATCTGCTGCGTTCTTGAGGATCTGCTGACACAAACCAGCCGACTCACAGACCGCGGTCGAGACCGTAAGGTTGCGCGCCATGCGCGTTCATCTCGTCGACGGCACCTACGAACTGTTCCGTCAGTTCTTCGGCGCGGCGTCACGCCACGGCGACCGTCACCCGTACTCCGCGGCGGCCGGCGTGGTCGGATCGACGCTGATGCTCGTGCAAGACGGCGCCACGCACGTGGCGATCGCCTCCGATCACGTGATCGAGAGCTTCCGCAACGACCTGTGGCCCGGCTACAAGACCAGCGAGGGAATGGATCCCGAGATCCTCGATCAGATCCCGGTGATGGAGCGCGCGCTCGCGGCCGCTGGGTTCGTCGTGTGGCCGATGGTCGAGTACGAGGCCGACGACGCGCTCGGCGCGGCCGCCAAGTTGGCCGCCGCCGACGAGCGGGTGGAGCAGGTGCTCATCGTCACCGCCGACAAGGACCTCGGCCAGTGCGTGATCGGCAACCGGGTCGTGCAGTACGACCGGCGCAACCGGATGATCATCGACGAGGCGGGCGTGCGGGCAAAGTTCGGCGTCGGCCCGGCCTCGATCCCCGACTATCTCGGCCTGGTCGGCGACACCGCCGACGGGTTTCCCGGGCTACCGGGCTGGGGAGCGAAGAGCGCGTCAGCGGTGCTCGCCCGCTACGAGCACCTCGAGTCGATCCCCGCCGCCGCGGGCCAATGGGACGTCGCCGGGCTCCGGGGCGCGGCGAAGCTGTCGGCCACGCTGCAGGCGAACATGGCCGATGCGCTCCTGTTCCGCCGGATCGCCACCGTCGAGACCAACGTCGACGTCGGCACCGTCGACTCGTGGCGCTGGGCCGGCCCGACCGACGACTTCGCCGAGGTCGCCGCCGAGATCGGCGCCCCCGACCTCGCCACCCTCGCCGCCCGCCTCACCCCGCCGGCGTGAACCTGGCCCCCTCCGGGTCTGACCCCGAAGGGGGCCAACTGTCGTGGCTGATTGGTGGATCCGTCGACTGAGGTGACGACCAGGCGATCTGCGGCACACGGGCGATGCCGTTGAAGGCTGCTACCTCCCGGTCCTGACCTGGTTCACGGGCGCCTGTTGCACAGGACCCGGTCGCCACCTCACTCGACGGTTCGACCGCCGACGGCGATCGTAGCGGATCGGGGCTAACCTTCACCCCCGGTCGATCGGCCGCCTCGCGGCGCTCGGTGGTCCTGGAGGGATGCGAGAGCGGCCGAATCGGCACGCTTGGAAAGCGTGTGAAGGGCAACCTTCCGTGGGTTCGAATCCCACTCCCTCCGCCATGTCGGACCGTGCCCCCGACGACGCGTTCGGCGACTCCGACCGCATCGCGATGGAGCTGGCGCTGACCGAGGCGCGGGCCGCGCTCGCCCACGAGGACGTTCCCGTCGGTGCGGTGGTCATCCACGACGGCGCGGTGATCGCGGCCCGGCACAACGAGCGCGAGCTCGTGCACGATCCGGTCGCGCACGCCGAGATCCTGGCCCTGCGCGACGCTGCCGAGCACCTCCGGCAATGGCGGCTCGACGAGTGCATCATGTACGTGACGCTCGAACCGTGCGCGATGTGCGCGGGCGCGATGGTGAACGCGCGGCTCGGCCGGCTCGTCTACGGGGCGGCCGACCCGAAGGCCGGCGCGGTCGACAGCGTGTTCCGGCTGCTCGACGGCGACCGGCTCAACCACCGCGTCGAGGTCCGGTCAGGGCTCGAGGCGACCGAAGCCGGCGACCTGCTGCGCTCCTTCTTCCGCGCCCGCCGCTGAACCCGGCGGGCGACCTGCGGTCAGCGGTCCTTGCGACGGAGGCTGCCGATGAGGCGACGGAGCGCCGAGCTGCGCTCGTTCGAGCCGCCGTCGGGGTCCTCGGGGGCCTCGTCGTCGACGAACACGACCGATGCCACGCCGGCCACCGGCAGCGCCGGTTGCGCCTCGACGCCAGGTTGGTCGTCCAGCCCGGCGTCGAGGGTGTCATCCGCCGAGCGGCGCACGTCGAGCGGGAGGAGCAGCGGGTCGATGGCCGGCTGCTCGTCGATCACGGCTGCGGGCTCCACCGGCGCTGACGCCGCTGACGCCTCCTCGGCCGCCATCCGGGCGTAGATCGCCTCGGCGCTCATGTCGAGCGACGGCGGGGCGAACGCTCCGAACCCCGCTGCTGGCGCAGCCGCTTCCTGGACCGGAGCAGCGACGGCGACGTCGTCGAAATCGGCTGGCTGCATGATGGGCCCGACGCTCGGTGGAGCAAACGTCGCCGCCTCCAGCGCCGCGATCGCCCGCTTGACGGCATCGGCAACATCGGCCGGGACGTCGGCGACGATCTCGTCGTCGAACGTCTCGATCGGCGTCATCGACAAGTCATCGGCGGTGGCGGCCACAGCTTCTCCGGCCGTTTCGACGACAGCTTCCGGCGCGGTGACGTCCGCAGCCGGGATCACCTCGACGGTTCCTGACGGCCACACGACCTCGAACTGCTCGTCGACCTCGCCATCGTCGAACGAGCGGTCCGCCGGGAATTCCGTGACGTCAGCCGTCGGCCAGACCGCCGCTTGGAAGTCGACCGCCAGTTCGGGCTCGTCGGCGACGAGTACGTCGTCGCTCAGCTCGCGAACGTCGATCATCTCATCGAGGTCCTCGATCTCGTCGAGGTAGACGATCTCTTCGACGACCGGCGGAGCGAGCGCCATGGCCTCCGCAGCCGCCGACTCCTCCGCGACCGCTTCGTCGAGCATCGCCTCGAGCGCCGAGTCGTCGAACGACTCGACGAACGATTCCTCCTCGACGACGGCGGATCCACCGATGACCGGCTCGTCCCATTCGATGTACAGCTGGTCGGTGATCAGGCGTTCCCCGATCATCGGCAGGCCGGGAA